>NZ_JBHTNH010000002.1:0-488250 GCF_042679865.1 Lentibacillus salinarum
ATTCCCGAAAATTCGGCTTCTCTTTTTTCGTATAACAGGAGAATGATAATTTTCGAATATTCGGTTTATAATATGATGAATTTCAAGAAACAAGTGAAATGAAAATAATTTTAATCCTCAGCGCTGAGAATTGGAGATCCTTTCTGGACAGCTTTGTACATTAAGATTCTTTTTCATCTTCAGCATCAGGAAGTGTTTTCTGAAAGCCTTTGCGCATTCTTCTGAGTTCTTTACGCTGCTTTTCCCTGAACTGCGGATCGTGTTCGCGCTGTTTCATTTCCATTTGCAAAATGCCATGTTCGCTTTTCAGTGCTTTGATAAGCGAAATACACATGAATATCATTAAAATCGCGAACGGGAATGCTGCAATCAGCATGGCCATTTGCAGTGCCGACAGCCCGCCGGACCACAATAGCACCGCAGCAGTTGCGGCAAGGATAATCCCCCAGATAACTTTAACGCCTGCGCTTGGATTTAACTTGCCACCTGTTGTCAGCATGCCAAGCACAAATGTACCGGAATCGGCAGAGGTAACGAAGAAGGAGGTAATCAAGAGCACTGCGATACCGATGACAACAGCTGCCATGGGTGTTGACTCAAGAAAGGCAAATAAAGCTACTTCATTTCCCATTTCATTCATTAACTGATAGATAACCCCACCTTCAGCCGAGTCCATTTCAAATCCGGCAATACCAAAAACAGAGAACCAGAAGGCGCTAAAAATAACCGGTACGACAGTTACCCCGAGGACAAATTCACGAATCGTCCTTCCTCTGGAAACTCGGGCAATAAAGGTTCCAACAAATGGCGACCAGCCAATCCACCAAGCCCAGTAAAAGAGTGTCCATGAATTAAGAAACTCTCTGTCACCTTCAAATGCATTCATGCCGAATGTCATACTTGGAAGATTTTGTGCATAATTACCCAATGTTGTTGTAAAAGACTCGATCATCTTTACAGAAGATCCGAGAATGAACACAAAGAGCATCAATGCGATGGCAAGTACTATATTTGTCCAGCTCAGGTAACGGATACCTCGATTAATGCCTGTCGTAGCAGAAAGCATAAATAATAGTGTGATGACTAAAATGACAATCAGATTGGTTGTCAGTGTATTGGGAATTCCTTCAAAGGTAAAACTTAACCCAGCTGAAATCTGTGTTGCGCCAAGCCCAAGAGACGTTGCAATACCAAATACGGTGGCAAAGACGGCCAGTGTATCAATAGAGATTCCTAAGGCACCTTTAGATCGGTCGCCAATCAGTGGCGAAAAAGCAGAACTGATCAAAGCAGGGGCTCGGTGACGAAACTTGAAATATGCCAGCGTCAATGCGAGTACTGCATACGTGGCCCATGGATGGAATCCCCAATGGAATAAAGTGTATTGCATTGACTGTTCTGCAGCAGCTACCGTTTCTGGATCAGCAGAAGGGGGTGAATAAAAATGTGTTAAAGGTTCCGTCACGCCATAGAATACGAGACCGACTCCCATACCGGCGGTAAACAAAAACGCAAACCAGGTAAAATAACTATATTCCGGCTTATCATCAGGCTTTCCAAGCTTAATTTTTCCATATGGACCAAAGATCAAATACAATGCAAGCACAACAAATCCTGTTGTTACCAATAAATAAAACCAGCCGAATGTATCTGAAATAAAACTGTCAACTAGGCCTAATACATATTCAACATTTGTTGGGAAAAAAGCTCCCCAAATAATAAATACAAGTACTAATGCAAGCGATACCCAAAAAACAGGTGTCATTGTTTTGGATTTAATAATAAGACCTCCCTATATTCTTTGTCTAAAATTTTGTCGTAACATGAACAGACAACATGTCAATTTTTTCGACATTGACAAACCCCGAACTTGTCTGCTGCATTGATAAAGGGCTTCTCCCGAGTTAACCATGGTCTCTGATAAAACATTCGGTCCGGGCTACCATTCATTGATTTGCTTGACGCCCGGTGCAATTTTAATTCCCGGTACTTTTCACATGGGTAACAATTTTCGATGTAAGGTACGTTTAGATTGTCCCAGCTGGCAAATTGTAACCACTACCGCTAAATATTAGACGCAGCCCTTACCGTACTTTGAAAAATAAAGTAAATAGAAAAGATCAAAAAACCGTAGCACTTATGCGATAAAACCCCAGCCAAAATTGTCGACAATGAAATCTTATACGGCCGTTGTTATCTCATTCATGTTAGAGCCCGGATATATACCCCAAATGATGAAAATAAGTGCAACCGCAACGGAAATATAAAATATACGTATAACTATTTCATATTGTCTGCTCCTTCCTATGTAACTAATCCAGCTGAAGAATTAGCACAGTTTAGTATTTAAACATACGTCTCTATGTAATTCAACCATAAACCTTCCTTTTATCCTGCCCCTAAAACTTAAACGCATACTTTCACGGTATACGTAAATGGGCAGTATGTAAACTAAAAAGAGTGGTCAAGCATACGATATTTTCGGTATACTGTAATGTACATCATCAGTGTTTCGATACCAGAATGATTACTTCTATTATAAAGGATTTTTTTATATCTGAAAACATATATTTTTGAGAATTTAAAAGGTTTACAATTTTGTTTAAACGCTGGTGGTGTCTATTCATGTTAATATGCGGTTTGCCACGCTATTAAAACAGGAGGGGCAACTTTGAAAAACATCGTATGGCTTATTATGGTAATGATTGCACTACTTATGTCAGCATGCGGGGACGTTACAACAGATGTGGAAGAAGAAGCCGGACAGGATAAAGAGCAGGAGCAGACAACAGGCAAGGAAGAAAAAGAACAGCCGCATGAAGAAAATGAGGAATCGGCTTATCAGGAAACACAAGACGAACAAAATCAGGCAGATTCGGCTGAACCTGTCTATCGAATTGACGACGAAACATCTTCGGTCATACCGATTGATGAAAAGGCGACTGAAAAAGTGGTATTACTGACCGTTGATGATGTACCTGATAAGTATGCGCTTGAAATGGCTAGAACATTGGAGAAGTTGGATGCAAAGGCGATTTTTTTCGTTAATGGTCATTTCCTTGATACATCTGAAAGGCAGGACGCTTTACAACAAATCCATGAAATGGGCTTCGAAATCGGTAACCATACCAACAGCCATTCGTACTTGCCTGATTTACCGGAAGACGAGCAAAAAGAAGAAATAGTCAGTCTGAATGATACGGTCGAAGATATTATCGGTGAACGTCCGCAATTTTTCAGGGCTCCAAATGGCGCTAATACAGATTTTACAAGACAGCTTGCAGAGGATGAGGACATGGTTTTGATGAATTGGACGTACGGGTATGACTACTTTGAACCGTATATGGATGCTGAAAAACTTACGGAAGCGATGGTTACAGGGAAGGCGCCTGAAGTGGACGTTCCGCACAGCCTGCTGAAACCAGGTGCTAACCTGCTGATGCACGACCGTGAATGGACAGCAGCTGCATTAGAAGATATTTTTTCCGGCCTTCGGGATAAAGGCTATAAAATTGTTGACCCGGACGCTATTCAGACAAGGGAATAATCGATAAGCTCCAGAATAATGATCTATCAGCAAAGCCAGCAATGAAAATTAGCTGGTTTTTCCGATTCACAGAAACATAAACGTATCACTATGTTATACTAATTAATGGTTGATTTTGTTATTGTGTCATATTATAATGTGAACATAATATCACAATCCAGCAAAAAGGGGAGAGGACACATGGGGACAATTGTCTGCCAGGATTGTCAGAAAGTGATCGATTATTTTAACGATGAAAAAGTAACCACGTATTACGGCACATGCCCTTCCTGCTGCCAAAAATAAACATAAAAATTAAAGCGTTTTCCTGAGCAACTGCTTGTTTGTCATGGCGGTTGTTTTTTTGTAATCGGATTAGCCATATTGCCTAAGAAAATGATATGATAAAAGGAAAAGGGGAGGATAAATCGTGAAGTGGGAGACGGAAATAACGAATTTGTTACATATTAAATATCCGATCGTCCAGGGTGGGCTGGCTTACCTAGCCTATGCCGATTTGGCTGCTGCCGTTTCGAATGCCGGCGGTTTGGGACAAATAACGGCTATGAGTCTTGACGGACCGGAAGCATTGCGTGCGGAAATCCGAAAAGTGAAGACGCTGACGGATAACCCGTTTGGTGTCAACTTTGCCATTGGGCAGCATGGTAGACGGTTTGATCATATGGTACAGGTCGCCATAGATGAAGAAATACCAGTGATTTCGGTAACTGGCGGCAATCCAAAAGGTGTGCTTGATATGGTGCAGGATTATCCGATCAAAACGCTGGTGCTCACAGCGGCACGGCGGCAAGCGGAAAAAGCGGAAGAACTCGGTGCCGATGCTGTTATGGTTGTCGGGCACGAAGGCGGTGGACACCTTGGTCGGGGTGATACCGGTACGTTCGTGTTAACCCCTCAAGTTGCAGATTCGGTTTCCATACCGGTGATTGCGTCAGGCGGCATTGTTGATGGGCAGGGTATGATGGCGGCTCTGGCTCTTGGAGCGGAAGGGATCGAGATGGGTACCCGATTTATTGCCACAAAGGAATGTGTTGATGCGCATCCCGCTTACAAACAGGCGTTGGTGGAAGCAGATGAAAATGCCACTGTCGTGATCAAACGATCGCTGGGCACCCCGGCCAGGGCATTAAAAAACATCTGGACTGATGAAATACTGGAAATCGAACGGCAGCATGGTGATTATGAATCGCTAAAGGCACATATTAGTGGGGAAGCCAACAAAACCTATATCCATGAAGGAAACGCTGAAAAAGGGTTTGGCTGGGCCGGGCAGGGCTCTGGAAGTATTCGGGATATCCCGACGGTCGACGAGCTGATGCATAACATCATTGACGAAGCAGCTGCCGTTAGAAGAAAATGGTCATGACTGAGGTGATAGACTACGATGAATTATCATTATCCATTGGATGATGCCTGGTCAAAACAGGAAGTGATCAATGTGGTTAACTTCTTTTCATGTGTGGAACGGGCCTATGAGACAAAAGTAAACCGTGATGATGTACTGGCTGCCTACCGGAAATTTAAGCAGGTTGTCCCGGGAAAAAGCGAGGAAAAAACCTATTTCCGGGAGTTTGAGCGGGCATCAGGCTATGCCAGTTTCCCGGTCGTCAGAAAAGCACGGAACAGTGAGTCCACCAGTATTACTATGAAATAGTCAAAAGACCTTTCACTGCGAAAGGTCTTTTGCTTATAAGATCAGAAAAGTATAACATTTCAGGTGACGTCTTCAATCGTGAAATCGGCTGGTTCGCCGATTTCTTCAAGTCTGACTTCCGGCCTTTGACCTCTGGAATGATGAGGCGGAGCCGACTTTTTCTTATCCCATTGAGATTTTGTACAAGGGCATTAATGTTTCAAATGTCTTGGTTGCTTCATTTAATAATGCCTGTCCATCATGCAGGAGCGGATCGTCCGGGTTAAAGTGTCGTCCAATGAGGAATTCGGCTTTTTTTACATTTTGAAATCGTGTCAGTGCTTGTTCCAAATCGATCGTACCAAGGCTTGTTGCCTCTTTTTTTGTATGATCAAGGGAAATGACATAGTCATCCGGAATGGACTGCCGGATATCCCCCATATGGTCCAGGAACGATGTGGCGATTGCCTGTTTTTCCGGCAGTTCATAAATATAAGCGAGCCACATGAATAAGTGATCATCAAACAGGCCAATTTGAAAGTGCGGATGCTTCTTATAACCGCGTTTATTATGACAGAAGGCCATCCACGTATCATTTGGCGGATTTTTGGTCCTTCTGGCATGCTGCGCGATATGCACGTAAATGTCTTGTCCGGTCATATCAGCCATGTCACCGGAAAGCTCTTCACCGATTTGTTTGAATTTCGGCTGGATATTTGCCCGGATGGCCGCCATACGTTCTTCCAGACCATCAATGTCAAATGCCTTAAAATCTTTTTCGGTAAATCCTACAAACGCCATTTTAATCATCCTTTCAGCCTACACATCAGCAGATTATCATTATTATCAAGTAAAAATTATGCCAGGTCAAGTTATAATATCGTTTGAAGTGTTTAAATATTTAAAATAAAGGGAAAGTTATGTGAATAATAGTACCGTTGTGAATGCTGGCACTGCAGGAAAGGTTTTCTTCAGAAAGGACTGCATCCCACTTTGTATGAACGATTTGCTGTCATAAGGCATATAAATAACAAAAGCCATTTGAAAGGTTGTGGATGACATGAAATATGTCATAGAGGACCTGCGTAAACAGAAAAACCACGAAAGACTGCCTGTCATTCGGATGGAAATCGATTATGAATTGATGACGTTGTATGATGCGATGCAAGCAAATGATCATGTCCAAATCATTAAATCTAAGGAAAAATTGAAGCAGTTACGCTTGCGACTGTTGGATCTTGAAGGTGAATAACGAAAGCTGTTAAATCGGGACCGGTAACATAACTGGTAAACGTCCCTGTTCACAACGTGGGCGTAGCAGCTGGAACCCCAAATTTACATATGGCTATTTTTGGGGTTATTGACCGTTGTTGCGCAGCAAATTTCCTGTTTCGCAGCCCTTGAATATGATTCTTGCCCTCCAATTTGGTATGATGGTTTTAACTTGAAAAACTGGAGGCTTACAGATGAATAGGGAACAACGCGATGGAATATTTCAACAGGCAAAAGAATGGGTGCTTGAAGCAGGTAAAGCGATCAGGGACAAAATAAATGACCCACTGACAGTGGAGACGAAATCAGATCCGAATGATCTTGTAACAGCGATGGACAGGGACACGGAATATTTTTTCATAACCCGTATAAAAGAAAGATATCCGGAACATTTCATTATTAGTGAAGAGGGTTATGGTGATGAACTGCAGGCACTTGAGGGGACTGTCTGGATTATCGATCCGATTGACGGAACCATGAATTTCGTCCATCAGAAACGGAATTTTGCCATATCGGTAGGTATTTATCAGGATGGTGTTGGTGAAATCGGGTTTATATATGATGTCATGGCTGATCAATTATACAGTGCGAGGAAAGGGGAGGGCGCGTATAAAAATGACACAGCCTTGCTTCCGCTTGACAAGCAGAAACATTTTCAGGAAGCGATTCTGGGATTAAATCATTTTTGGCTTTGTGACAATCGTCTGGTCGATGAGAAGGTCATGCAGCATCTCGTCAAAACTGTCAGGGGAACAAGAACATACGGATCGGCAGCATTGGAGTTTGCCGCTGTTGCGGAGGGAATAATGGATGGCTACATGACAATGGATTTAGCACCTTGGGACATTGCAGCAGGAATTGTCATTGTCAATGAAGTGGGAGGCAGGACAACGAATGCCTTTGGCAAACCAATCAATCTGCTGCAAAAAAATTCAGTTCTAACCTGCAACCCGGCTATCATGGACAGCATTGTTAGCCATTACACAGTAAAAGGAAGGAAGTGACTTTTCCAAAAAGTCACTTCCTTTTGCGCTTCATGGATAAGCCGTAGCCCATAAAAGCAAAGCCGAGTATAACAAATAATAAGACAAGCCATATGTTTCGAAAAGCAATCGCAACGCCGACCAGGGCAAACATTGATATCACCAGTGCCGCCAGTAGCAGCATTGGAATGTTAATCGTTTTCATACAGTCACCTCGATTTCCGCTGACCAGTATACATGATTCGTCTTCAACATTCAAAGTTGCCGATTTTAAACTGGCATGGCTGAGAACTTTTTAGTATGATGGATAAGGTGAGTTTTTTATTTCTTTTAGTGAACCGTGTAATGGGGGATACGAATGGACACAAGTTTTAGTTTGGTATATGAATTGATTATTAATTACCGGGACAGTGTCAACGTGTTTTGGGCATTTTACATAATTAATCTGATTCTTTCCGCTGTTGCTTATAAACTTGGGTTCGCAAAGCAGCTGCCTGTGTTAAAATCAGTTTTTGTTTATATACTGCTGGCGATCGGTACGCTTATTTTAAATTTTTTCAGCCTGGTGGGCTATCCGATCACAGATAGTTTACTGGTGATTTGTGCTGTGCTCGGTATCTATCGTTTCAGATTGCATCGGCAGCGAAAACCAAACAAGCGTTAAAAAAACTCCTTAAATGGAGTTTTTTTATAAAATAAGCAAGTATGAAATTTTGGACGACGTTTTCACTATCGAAATCGGCTAAGTCACTGATTTGTCTTCAAGTCTGACCTCGGGCCTCTGGCATCTGAAAAGACGCGTCAGCGTTTTTTCTAACATATGTTAGATCAAATCTTTCTTCTTCTTTTTGTACGCATCATACAGCTTGAAGCTTCCGGTGGCATGCCTTTCCCTTGTTTTATCATCAATACGCCGGTAACATTCCGTACATAGATACATATAAATTCTGCGGTTTCGTAACCGTTTGGCCTGCAATGAATCATCTTCTAATTCGTGTACTGTGTCACATATTACACATTGTACTTTCATTTTTTCACCTCAAAAAATTAGGCTTTTCTCTTTTACTATAACACGGCAGGTACTTGTATAAAAGCAGATGTTTAACATGATAATATATTGGGAATCAATCTATTAAACAGAAAGGGTGATCACATGAGAAAGCGGTATATTGCTTCAGCTGCGGGTGCCATAGGAGTCGGGTTCACCGGGTTTATGCTCAGAAACAAAGAAAACCGTGCTAAGTTAAAATCCGGAATTAAAAATGGGGCTGGAAAAATCAAGAAAAACAATCATACAGATCATGATGTTTCAACTTTCGAAGAGGCGGGTATACCGGATCAGGCAGAACCTAAGGATGCTGCGCAACTGGAAAATGCCAAAATGGTCTCGGAAGGCTCCCAATTTGGCGTGGAATATTATAATCATGTGAAAGCGGAACAGAGAGATATGTAAAAGTGCTTGCCTGACACCCGGCAAGCACCATGACTACTCTTCATTATGATGGTTTGATTGTTCTTCTTCAACATCATCCAGTTGCTGTTCTTCATCTTCCGGAACGGATTGTTTATTTTGATCGCCTTCATCCGGCCGGTCCTCATTGATAGGGAAATCAGGCATATACCTTCCCACAATGGCCGATAACTCATCGATGAATCCTTGAACAGGATACCCCTGAGCTACCTTATCACTCATCGATCGGATCCGCTCGACAACATCACCGTCTGCGACAACGACGGCCGTTTTTCCGTAGGGATCTTTTTGTAACGCTTCAAGTGCTGAATATTTGATGGAACCGACACGTGAACGATCCAAATCCTTATCAACGTCAATCCCGACGACGGCATAAGGTCCTGCGACCACTGATGTAGCATTCTGTACATCGGGGACATCACTGGCGACGTTGGACAGATGGGTCGCAATTTCCTTATTAGACAAGTCTTCTTGTTCAACGGGATTAGAGTCTTCCACCTGAATAAAGCGGTCATCACCGTCAGTCTCTTGAGGCAATGACTGCTCTTCTTCGTTTTGCTGGCATCCAATTAGAAGCGTCAAGCTCAAGAACAACGGGATTCCTAAGCGTAATAGCATATCTACTCCTCCTTTATGACAGACACGGGATGACTTTTTTTAGTTTGGTTCATCAAGGATAAATTATACAAAAGAAAAACGCGGCAATGACCGCGTTTTTCTGATTATTCGACGATAATTTTTTGTATCCCTTTAATCGGGTTTTCCTGGTTGGATCCATCACTGTAGAATAAATGGACCGGCCCATCTTCCTTCAATGGCTTTCCATCTTTGGCAAACAACAGGTAACTTGCTTTAAGCGTTTCCAATGGAATACGTTCCTCACCGTTTGCCGTTTCGAGCGTAACATGATCGGCATTTTCCTTAATCTCGGCGTAACCCAAAAACGTGGCTATCGGCATAACATACGAATTTTCCAGGAATTTTTGGCCTTCATTTCGTGAAATGGTTTTATTGCTTTTGTTGATAGGCGGCTTGAGATTCTGCTGATAAACCTCTTGACTGAAACGATCAGCGGCCTTCTCCAGACTATCTTTTTCCGCTTCTTTTTCCGAATCAAGGTCAAATGCTTCATCGAGCAATATTTTCCGGTCATCAAAGATCCATACTGTCGGATCAAGTGTAATCGTGTATGTAACGTTACCCGTTATAGGAACAATCATGTATAATCACCTCTTTAAATGATGTATCCCATTAAGAATAGCAGACATGAAATCATTTTTCATCATAAAATAACGGATACACTTGAATTTCATTTGCATTTTCATAACACAAACGGTAATATAAAATATAAGGTAGTCTTTTTAATGGAGGGATAGTATTGATTCCAGGGGTGACAGAGACAGATCGTGAAAAAGCTTATGCCCTTCTGAAAGCTGATGCTGCTAAGATACACAAGCTTATCGAAGTCCAGATAAAAAATCTGACAATGCCGCAATGTCCTCTATATGAAGAAGTTCTGGATACACAAATGTTTGGTCTTTCACGAGAAATTGATTTTGCTGTGCGCTTAAATTTAATTGATGAGAATGAAGGGAAAGCCCTTCTTGAAAATTTAGAAAGGCAGCTCAATAAATTACATGAGGCAGCACAAAATACCGTGTGAAAATAGCGTTTGGCGACGCTGTGAAAACTTTGCCTGATCAGTCAGCGGCAAGGTTTTTTTATTTAGTCGGTCACAGCATTTAATACGGCAGATGACGAATATCTGGTGTTACACTCGTATCAGGATATGTTATACTTATTAAAAAATTCCGTTTCATCTGCTGTCATGATTACATATTCTGGGGAGAAGTCGGATGATAAAGAAAGTAAAAGATTATGATTTTACGTTAATGATAACACCATTGATTCTAACAGCCTTCGGGATTGTCATGATCTACAGTGCGAGTATGGTATTAGCGGTAGTGGAAGGGCATGAAAGCACGCATTATCTGATCAGGCAGATACAATGGTTTTGCCTGGCACTGGCAGGGTTTGTTATGGGAAGTGCCGTTCCGTACAAGCATTACCAGAAACTGACAAAAATGATAATGATCATCGTTATTATCATGCTGGCAGGCGTCCTTATTTTCGGTGAAACTGTCAGTAATGCCAAGCGCTGGTTCGATTTGGGACCGTTCAGTTTGCAGCCCGCAGAATTTGCCAAGTTGGGTCTGATTATTTATCTTGCCTCGGTCTATTCAAAAAAACAGGCCTATATTAACGAGTTTAATCGGGGTGTGTTACCACCATTAATCCTGACTGCCGTTCTTTTAGCCTTGATTGTCCAGCAACCCGATATTGGCACAGCTGTGATTATATTTTTAATTGCCTGCTCTGTCATCTTCAGCTCAGGGGTCCGTTTCAAGCATCTGTTTATTCTCGTACTTGTTGGACTGGCTTTGTTGGCCTTTGCTATCCCCAATATGGTCACTGATGAACGGATCAGCCGATTTGCCGGTGCCTATCAGCCATTTGAGGATCCTGGGGACGATGGCTATCATTTGGTTCAATCTTATCTGGCGATTGGCAGCGGCGGACTGATAGGTGAAGGACTTGGGCAGAGTGTCCAAAAACTCGGCTTTCTGCTGGAGCCGCATACCGACTTTATCATGGCGCTCATTGCAGAAGAACTGGGTTTTTTGGGCGTTATGATTGTCATTGGATTGCTGGCGCTTATCGTTTTACGAGGGTTGTTCATTGCGAGGAAGTGTTCCGACAGCTTTGGCGCACTACTGGCCATTGGCATCTCTTCAATGGTGGGATTTCAGGCATTCATCAATTTGGGAGCCATTAGTGGTATTCTGCCAATAACAGGGGCTCCGCTTCCTTTTGTCAGTTATGGCGGGTCATCGCTTCTTGTTATGATGGTAGCAATGGGAATTTTGAATAATATCGCAAAATTTGTAAAACTCAGTGAGCAGGAACCAGAACCTGCCAATGAGGAAGCTGATATGAAGGTATACCATAACAGAGGAGGAAGAAGAACATGGGAGAGAGAAAGCAGATCAATAAGGTTCTAGTTGCAAATCGTGGGGAAATTGCCATACGTGTATTCCGGGCATGTACTGAATTGAATATTCGTACAGTTGCTGTTTATTCACAGGAGGATATTGGTTCCTATCATCGCTATAAAGCTGATGAAGCGTATTTGATCGGTGAGGGGAAGAAACCGATTGATGCGTATCTGGACATAGAAGGCATTATCGAGCTTGCTAAAAACGTGGATGTTGACGCTATCCATCCAGGCTACGGCTTTTTGTCGGAAAACATTGAGTTCGCTCGGCGCTGTGAAGAAGAAGGCATTATTTTCATTGGACCGACCAGTGACCATTTGAATATGTTTGGTGATAAAGTTAAAGCCCGGACACAGGCAATCGCTGCAGACTTGCCTGTCATCCCTGGAAGTGATGGTCCTGTTTCATCACTGGATGAGGTGAAAGCATTCGGGCAGCATCATGGCTATCCAATTATCATTAAAGCATCATTGGGCGGTGGCGGCCGTGGAATGCGGATTGTCCGCAATGAAGAATCGCTTTCTGAAGCTTATGATCGTGCAAAATCGGAAGCACAGGCGGCGTTTGGAAGTGACGATGTCTATGTGGAAAAATTAATCGAAAATCCAAAACATATTGAAGTTCAAGTGATTGGTGATGAGCATGGTAACACGGTGCATTTATTTGAACGTGATTGTTCAGTCCAGCGACGTCATCAAAAAGTTGTTGAGGTAGCACCGAGTGTTTCCCTAACAGAGAAGTTGCGGTCTGATATTTGTCAGGATGCCGTCAACCTTATGAAAAATGTCGGTTATATCAATGCGGGAACAGTCGAATTTCTCGTAACGGATAATGAATACTATTTCATTGAAGTGAACCCGAGGGTACAGGTCGAGCACACGATTACAGAGATGATCACGGGTATCGATATCGTTCAGACACAGATTAAAATAGCGTCAGGCCAAAATATCCATGATGACAGCATTGGTATTCCGCAGCAGGAAGATATTGCCACGTTGGGTTATGCAATCCAATCCAGGGTGACAACAGAAGATCCATTGAATAATTTTATGCCAGATACAGGAAAAATCATGGCCTATCGTACCGGAGGCGGTTTCGGCGTCAGGCTGGATGCAGGCAATGGTTTTCAGGGTGCTGTCATTTCCCCGCACTATGATTCATTGTTGGTGAAAGTATCAACATGGGCTCTGTCGTTTGAGCAGGCTGCACAAAAAATGGTCAGAAATTTAAAGGAATTCAGGATTCGCGGGATCAAAACGAATATCCCGTTTTTGGAAAATGTCATTTCACATGACCAGTTCCTGAACGGTGAATACAGTACAACGTTCATTGATCAAACACCAGAATTATTCGTTTTTCCAAGAAGAAAAGACCGTGGAACAAAAATGTTGTCTTATATCGGCCAGACAACCGTGAATGGTTTCGAAGGGCTGCCTAAAAAAGAAAAGCCATCATTAACACCACCGACGATACCCGAGATTGATCACGATGCCAAGATACCGGCGGGAACGAAGCAGATTCTGGATGAACATGGACCAGATTATTTGGCAACATGGTTAAGGGAACAACAGAAAGTTATGCTCACTGACACAACATTCCGTGATGCCCACCAGTCGCTTCTGGCAACAAGAATCAGAACCAAAGATCTGGCTCAGATTGCCGAGCCGACTGCGAGAATGCTGCCTGAGTTGTTCTCTGTGGAGATGTGGGGAGGCGCTACGTTTGACGTCGCCTATCGTTTCCTGAAAGAAGATCCATGGCAGCGGTTGTTGACATTACGTGAAAAAATGCCGAATGTGTTATTGCAAATGTTATTACGTGCAAGCAATGCCGTGGGCTATAAAAACTATCCTGACAACCTCATTCACGAGTTTGTCGAAAAAAGTGCCAACGCCGGCATAGACGTGTTCCGTATTTTCGACAGTCTAAATTGGGTTGAAGGCATGACCCCGGCCATCCAGTCTGTCAGGGAAAATAACAAGATAGCTGAAGCGGCGATGTGTTACACAGGTGATATTTTGGACACTGGACGTGGCAAATATGATCTTGACTATTATAAAAAGCTGGCTAAGGCTCTCGAACAAGCCGGCGCCCATATACTTGGCATTAAGGATATGGCAGGGTTGTTAAAACCTGAAGCCGCCTATCAGCTCATCCACACGCTGAAAGAAACTACTGATCTGCCAATTCATTTGCATACGCATGATACAAGCGGAAACGGTATCAATATGTATTCACGATCCATTGAAGCCGGTGTGGATGCGGTCGATGTTGCTAATTCGCCAATGGCCGGCATGACATCACAGCCGAGTGCCCAATCACTATACTATGCGCTGGAAGGAACAAACAGGCAGCCGGAAATCAATATTAATGCTTATGAAACATTATCCCACTACTGGGAAGGTATCCGAGATCATTATCAGGATTTTGAAAGTGGCTTAAAGGCCCCGCACACAGAGATTTATCTTCACGAAATGCCTGGCGGGCAATACAGTAATCTCAGACAGCAGGCAAAAGCAGTCGGGCTTGAAGACCGCTGGAATGAAGTGAAGTCCATGTATCGACGGGTCAATGACATGTTCGGTGATATTGTAAAAGTGACACCTTCTTCCAAAGTGGTGGGGGATATGGCCTTATTCATGGTCCAAAACAATTTGACCGAAGATGATATTTATGAACAGGGTGAATCAATTGATTTTCCGGAATCGGTCATCGAATTTTTCCAGGGGTATATCGGTCAGCCTTATCAAGGTTTCCCAAAAGAATTACAACGCATCATTCTGAAAGGAAAAGAACCTGTAAACGATCGGCCGGGAGAATTGCTTGAACCCGTCGACTTTAAGCAGGAACGTGATACCTTGTTCAAAACGCTTGATCGACAGGTGACCAGCTTTGACTTGATTTCTTATTCGTTATATCCGAAAGTCTTTATGGATCATCACAAGTTCCATGATCAATATGGCGATGTTTCAGTCCTTGATACACTGACATTTTTCTATGGCATGAAGCTGGATGAAGAAATAGAGGTGGAAATTGAGCAAGGGAAAACATTGTTTGTGAAGCTTATGTCGATTTCTGAACCCCGTTCAGATGGCACGCGTGTTGTCTATTTTGAATTAAATGGTCAGCCAAGACAAGTTGTGGTCAAAGATGAAAATGTTCAATCCGCGGTTGATGCAAAACCGAAAGTTGACCAAACCAATGAGAAGCAAATAGGTGCCACCATGCCTGGAACCGTCGTTAAAGTGATTTGTGACAAAGGGGATAACGTTCAAAAAGGGGATCACTTGCTGATCAACGAAGCCATGAAAATGGAGACAACTGTTCAGGCGCCGTTTTCTGGCGTTATCAAAGATGTTTATGTCCGTGATGGGGATGCCATCGCCGTCAACGATTTATTAATTGAATTTGAATAAAGAAAAAGGGTAGCGGATTATCCGCTACCCTTTTCATACTTGGCACTTCTGGATGACAGTAATATAAAGTAACTGAGCATGGCAAAATAAATTGAGATAATGAGCGCATGCATCAGGGCAATACCAAGATTCAGCATGGTGACGATAACCATTGCTCCGAAAAATACCTGCAATATAATCAGGGTAGCTGTTGTAACCCATCCCCAGGACATGATGCGATTCGTCCGGTATTGTTTGACCATGCGAACAGCGAATATAAGTGTCCAGATAAACAGAATGGCTGCAGCGACTCTGTGGCCCATTTGCACCCATTGATCAAAACTGAAATTGCCGAATGCCAATGGGTTCTGATTGCTGCAAAACGGCCAGTTGCCGCAAACCATACTCGCCTCGGCATGCCGCACCAATGCGCCTGTATAGACAACGATGACCGTGTATACGGTCAGCCAATAGATTTCAATCCTGTGTTTCTTCCGGATGATCAATTTATCGGCATCAAACTTCGTATCAATCTCAAAGATGAGTAACATCAGCAAAAATACCGCGGTGAATGAGATGAGTGAAATCCCAAAATGGGTGGCCATGATAAAATCGGATTGATTCCAGATAACCGCCGCAGCCCCGATTAGCGCTTGTAAAAGCAGGAAAAATGACGACATGAACGCAAGAAATTTCACTTCCCGGATATGACCAATAAATAACCAGGACAAGATTGATAAAGCCAAAACAACAAACCCCATAATACCGGAAACGAGACGATGGCTCAGTTCAATGACGAGTTCGGGTGTAATCTCTTCAGGGAAAAGCTGACCCTCGCAAAGCGGCCAGCTATCGCCGCAACCCATACCTGAACCGGTCTTGGTGACAAGTGCTCCCCCGATTAAAACAAACACCATCCCCAATGAAGCAACGACAGAGAGCCATTTTAATGTTCTAACCATAAGACTGCCTCACTTTATGTCAAAATATGCAATTCTGTCTCTATCATAATATGTCAATTCAAAAGCAGCAACTGAAATTTATGTGACGTTTTACATCTTAGCATGATTTATTCTTGTTTTCACTGTAGAAATATAAAAAACACTTGCATTGTTGTCTGTTGTTTGCTAGAAATAATGTAAGGGATATTTTGCTTGGATTCATACCTTTGGAACCGTCGTCACGGGCAAACTACATAGCGTTACGATTAATTGTAAAAGGCTGCTAAGGCCTTTCATTTTATTTTAGGCAGCTTTTTCACAAATTTGTCACATTTGGACGGCTGCGAAAAGGTATTATGCTATGTTGTTAAATAGATTGTATCACGATTCCGTGATACAATCAGGTTAGATAGCAGGATACTTTTGGGAATACTGAGGTATGATAAGAAATGTGCCCGTCATTTATTAAGTGCCTTTTGTTGGGATGAAAAGGAGGGATAATGTTAATGGATAAAGTGGAGACAACTTCTTCACCGTTTATTGGTAAATCCGCTGCATCAGAGAAAAAAGCTGCGACATTTTTTGCAGACTTCAAATCCCTGACAAAAGTAGGTATTGTGAATTCCAATTTAATAACAACGTTTGCCGGTTTCTGGCTGGCGATTTATTTCACAAACACCACTTTTATGGCTAACTGGGTCATTTTTTTCTTGACGATGGCAGGAAGTGCCTTGGTTATTGCTGGCGGGTGTATGCTGAACAATTGGTATGATGCTGATATAGACCCCGTTATGTCGCGGACAAAAACACGTCCGACGGTGACGGGAAACATACCGCTCACCCGTGTACTTGGTATGGGGACTTTGTCGACAGTCTTGGGTTTGAGTCTGCTCCTGTTTACAACTGTGACTGCAGCACTGATAGCTTTTTCAGGCTGGTTCATTTACGTGTTTTTGTACACAATGTGGTCCAAGCGCAGGTACACGCTTAATACGGCAATCGGCAGTTTCTCTGGGGCGGTGCCGCCGCTGATTGGATGGGCTGCTGTCGATCCCGGTCTGCACATTATAGCTTTTGTATTGTTCCTTATCATGTTTATCTGGCAGACACCACATTTTCTGGCACTGGCCATGAAAAAAACGAAGGAATATAAAGCTGCAGCAGTACCGATGTTGCCCGTGGTTCACGGTTTTGCCATAACGAAACGCCAAATCGTCGTGTATATTACCTGTCTGTTGCCGCTGCCGTTTCTAATGGGGACATTGGGGCCCGTATTCATAACCATTGCGACACTCTTGAATGTCGGATGGCTGGCGTTGGGCATTAGTGGATTTTTTACAAAGAACGATTTGAAATGGGCAAATAAAATATTTATTTATTCATTGAACTACTTAACAATTTTGTTTTTATTAATGGTTGTTGTAACACTTGAATTCCCCTTCAGTTAAGCGCGTTTATATGTGTGTAAACAATATATAAAGCAGTTAAAAGAAGAAAGAGAGGTATGAATACATGAAAGGTTGGATGGGAAAGCTCCGGGCATTTTGTCTGTTAGGGTTGACAGCACTGGTACTTTCAGCATGCGGTAAAGAAAACCTGACTGCCCTTGATCCAAAAGGCTATGGGGCGGATCAATCATTTAACTTAATTATCCTGAGTACCGTTGTTATGTTGTTTGTGCTAGCTGTCGTCATGATTGTGTATACAATTGTCCTGATACGTTACCGTAAAAAGAAAGGCCGGGAAGACTATATTCCTAAACAGGTGGAGGGTAACAAAACACTGGAAACGATTTGGACCATTATACCGATTATTCTACTGCTGATCATTGCTGTACCGACGATAACGGCTACATTTGATTTAGCCGACGAGTCAGCGGCGAGTGACAGCTTGAATGTTGAAGTGACCGGTAACCAATACTGGTGGCACTTTAATTATGAAGGTCAAGAGGTTCAAACAAGTCAGGATCTTTATATTCCGGTTGGTGAAAAAGTATACTTGAATATGATGTCTTCTGACGTCATCCATTCATTCTGGGTACCCACCATTGCAGGTAAAATGGACGTAAACCCGGAAAACGAAAACGTTATGTACATTGAAGCACAGGATGAAGGCGTTTATTGGGGTAAGTGTGCGGAATTTTGCGGGCCATCCCATTCACTGATGGACTTTAAAGTAGTGGCTGTGAGTCAGGAAGAATTCGACCAATGGGTAGACGATATGCAAAATGTTGACGCGGAAGAAGAGCCTGCGGATGCAGTTGCTCAGGAAGGTCAATCATTGTTCGAGGAAAACAACTGTATGTCCTGTCATGCGATTGGTTCGTCACCAGCACAAATTGGTCCAAACCTGACGAATTTTGGCGACCGGAGCCAGCTTGCTGGTGTTGAAGATTTAACAAAAGAAAATCTAGTTGATTGGATTATGGACCCGGAGGCCATTAAGCCAGGTAATAAAATGACCGGTCAATATCCTGATGTTTCCGAAGATGAGGCAAGTAAAATTGCAGAGTACTTAATGCAATTACAGCCATCGGACGTTACGCCAGAAAGTGCGGATAATTAATAAAGGAGGTAAAAAGCTGTGAGTATAGCTTCTGCTCAAAAAAGAGGTTTCGGTGCTGTGTTGTGGGATTACTTAACGACTGTTGACCACAAAAAAATTGCACACTTGTATTTATTCGGTGGAGGATTTTTCTTCCTATTAGGCGGGCTCGAGGCTGTGGCTATCCGTATACAACTGATTAAACCTGAAAATGATTTTGTCAGTGCAGGTTTTTATAATGAGTTGCTTACGATGCATGGAACAACAATGATTTTTCTTGCAGCCATGCCGCTGTTATTAGGTTTGATGAATGCGATAATGCCCTTACAGATAGGGGCGAGGGATGTAGCTTTTCCCTTTCTGAATTCATTGGGATTCTGGCTGTTTCTGTTCGGCGGGCTTCTCCTGAACTGCAGCTGGTTCCTTGGCGGTGCACCTGACGCGGGCTGGACGGCATATGCACCGCTATCGGTCACCTCACCAGGACATGGTGTTGACTTTTATGTGATGGGACTGCAAATAGCAGGTGCAGGTACACTAATTGGTGGTATTAATTTCTTGGTAACGATTGTTACAATGCGTGCGCCTGGAATGACTTATATGCGTATGCCGTTGTTTTCGTGGACGACGTTTGTAACAAGCGTACTGATTTTATTTGCCTTTCCGGCATTGACAGTTGGTCTATTCCTTCTGATGTTTGACCGTATGTTCGGTTCAGCCTTTTTCGATGTTGGCTTGGGTGGTAACTCGATCATTTGGCAGCATTTGTTCTGGATCTTTGGTCACCCGGAAGTTTATATATTAATTTTGCCGGTTTTCGGCATATTCAGTGAGATTTTTGCAACGTTCTCTAAAAAGCGTCTGTTTGGCTATACGGCCATGGTCTTCGCTACCATTTTGATTGCCTTTTTTGGCTTCATGGTTTGGGCGCACCATATGTTTACGGTTGGACTGGGTCCTGTGGCGAACTCGATCTTTGCGCTAGCCACAATGGCGATAGCTGTCCCGACAGGTATTAAAATATTCAACTGGCTGGCGACCATGTGGGGCGGAAACATATCGATAAAAACCCCGATGCTCTGGGCCTTAGGCTTTATTCCCACATTTACAATCGGCGGAATGACCGGTGTGATGGTGGCGACAGTTGTTGCTGACTACCAGTATCATGATACGTATTTTGTCGTGGCACACTTTCATTATGTCATTGTGGGTGGTACTGTATTTGGCATATTCGCTGGACTTGTTTACTGGTGGCCGAAAATCTTTGGCCGTCTCCTGCACGAAGGCATGAACAAGCTGACGTTTTGGACGTTTTTCATCGGCTTCCATTTGACGTTCTTTATCCAGCATTTCCTTGGTCTAATGGGTATGCCGCGCCGTTATTGGGTATTCCTTGAGGGTCAGGAACTTGATTTAGGAAACCTAATCAGTACGATTGGCGCGTTCTTTATGACGTTTGGTGTGATTGTCTTCCTGATCAACGCTGTTTACGCGGCTGTCAAAGGGGAAAAAGTATCAGCCGACCCATGGGATGGACGCACCCTTGAATGGATAACGGCTTCACCGCCTGTTCATTATAACTTTAAACAGACACCACTTGTACGTGGCCTGGATGCGCTGTGGATTGAAAAAACGGAAGGAAAAGGTACGCCAACGCCAGCAGAACCATTGGGTGATATTCATATGCCGAATTCGTCATTCCTGCCGTTTATGATGTCCCTGGGCTTATTTATAGCCGGTTTTGGGTTCATTTACCAGGTGGACTACAACTGGGCATATATTCTGTTGTTTGGTGGAATGGCTGTTATGTTAGGCAGTATGTTAATCAGATCAGTCAAAGATGATCATGGTTATCATATTCCAAAAGTTGAACTTGAAAGGGAGGCTGACTAATATGAGTCATGATCATTCCTTGAATCCGGAAACAATGCCGAATGAACCGGAAAAGGCGACACTGGAAGGTAAAAATAAATTTTATGGGTTATGGTTCTTTCTTGGCGGTGAAACGGTTCTGTTTGCCAGTTTGTTTGGTACGTTTATTGCACTGAGAGATTCGACAGCCGATGGTCCAACAGCCAACGAGCTGTTTGGACTGGAGCTTGTCTTTATTATGACGATTCTGCTTCTGACCAGTTCGTTGACAAGTGTTTATGCGATGTATCATATGAAAAATAATGAATTTAAGAAAATGCAGCTGTGGCTAGGTATAACAGCGATTTTGGGTTTTTCCTTTTTGGCCTTGGAGATATATGAGTTTACCCATTATATCGTTGACTATGACTTTACATTCCGGTCATCAGCATTTGGATCTGCTTTCTATACATTGGTCGGCTTCCACGGAGGGCACGTTACCTTTGGGCTGGCCTGGCTGATTGCTATCATGATCCGTAATGCGAAACGTGGATTGAACTTGTACAATGCACCGAAGTTCTATACATTCAGTTTATACTGGCACTTTATTGACGTTGTATGGGTTTTTATTTTCACAGTTGTGTACCTAATGGGAAAGGTGGGGTAATGAATGGCAGAGAACACCAATTCCAATCAAGCTGATTCATTTCAGAAACAAAAGAACAAAGAAGAAATGCAAAAACAAGTGATTTCATTTGTGCTGATGATCGTGCTTACCATTATTGCCTTTGTTGTGGTCGCAACAGGTGTTATGGATAGCATGTTTGCCAAATTCCTGATCCTGTCTTTGGCTTTAGTTCAAGTAGGATTTCAGCTGTATTATTTTATGCATATGAAGGATAAAGACCACGATATGCCGGCCGCGATGATGTACGGTGGTATTTGGGCTGCGATTCTCACTTTGGCGGCACTCGGTGTCATTACCTGGTGGTAACTTGACAGGATAAATGGTATTCTGTTCTTTAGCCAGCGGTATCTGAAGTTTTTTCAGGATCGGGCGGTTAATTGCCCCTCTAACATAAAGACCGGGAGATCCCCGGTCTTATTTCATTCTTTAAGGAATTGTCACATGTTGGTTGTGTGTCCTGCCGAGAAATGCGTTATAATATAATGTATAAATGTTATACTTCCATAAATGGAGGCGTTTGTATGTGGCTGGAACTGCAAATTTTTGGTTTTCGAGCGTTATGGAGCCCCTATTACCTTTTGTTCGTCCTAGCGCTTGCTTTAATATATTATATGATGACCGGTCCCTACCGTCATAAGTTTGGCGGAAAAGGAGAGGCTAAACCATCTGGAAAGCAGCAGTTCTTTTTTTATGGCGGCCTAGTGTTATTGTATGCCGTGAAAGGTGCGCCAGTTGATTTGTTGTCGCACATTATGCTGACGGCACATATGATTCAAATGGCTATTTACTATATTATATTTCCGATTTTTATCATCAAAGGGATTCCGGTATGGTTATGGCAAAAAATTATTTATCGTCCGGTGGTGAAACCGGTTTTGAAATTTTTTTCCATACCACTTATCTCACTTTTATTATTTAATACATTATTTTCATTTTATCACTTGCCGGCTATTTTTGACTTTGCCAAGGAATCACAAGTGGCGCATACCTCCATATCACTCATTATTTTAGTGGCAGCTTTCATTGTCTGGTGGCCAATATTGTCCCCATTACAGGAATTTGACCGTATGACACCATTGGCGAAGATATTTTACATTTTTGCTAATGGTGTATTGATAACGCCGGCATGTGCCCTGATCATTTTTGCCGATACACCGGTTTATGCTGCCTACTCACAAGATGGGGCATGGCTGCAGGCGCTCGCGCTGTGTGTGCCACCGGATGTATTACAGGGGTTGAGTTCTGTCATATCAGGTCCTGAAATGTTTTCACCAATGTCAACATTAGAAGACCAGCAACTGGGCGGTATTATCATGAAAATTATGCAGGAGATCACATATGGTACCATTTTGGCGCGCGTATTCTTTAAGTGGTTTAATACGGAGTCCCTGAAAGTTGATCCGTTGCCTGCAAATGCAAATCCGAGTGAACAAGGGTAAAAAATGATGAATTACACGACACCTTCGACACCTCAACGGGTTCCAGGTGGTATCCCGGCACATCACGATAGGTGAACCTCCGGAGAGCTTTTATGCAGATAAGTTTTCCAAAAAGAGAAAGGAACTGTTAATCATGCCATTTCTACCTACAATCAGCACAGTGTTTATCGTTACAAGTGCTGTATTAGTTGCAATTGGGTGGCGCTTAATTGTGAAAGGAAAAGCAAAGGCACATAAAAAAACAATGATTTCAGCTGCTGTCAGTGCATTGCTATTTTTTATCATTTATGTATCCAGGACCATTTTCCTCGGAAATACAAGTTTCGGGGGACCAGAGGATATAGAGGTTTATTATACGACCTTTTTAATTTTTCATATCGTCCTTGCGACAACAGGGGCTGTATTCGGAATCGTGACACTTACATTGGCACTAAAGAGAAAAATTCATATCCACAGGAAAATTGGTCCGATTACCAGTGTTATTTGGTTTTTCAGTGCGATTACAGGAGTTATGGTCTATCTGTTGTTATATATCATTTATGACGGCGGGGAGACGACCAGTATGATTAAAGCCATCCTGGGAGGTTAAGAAAAACTCGGCTGCCGCCTCGTCTTTTCAGATGCCAGATGCCAGAGGTCAGCGGTCAGATTGGAAGAAATCGGTGAATTAGCCGGTTTCGGTATTGTCCGAAAATTTATACTTTCTTGTTGGGTCAACACCAAAATCACTGGTTGAAATATATGGATAAATATGTTATAGACAACTAGCTAGCGTAGTGTTTTTCCGTAGCGGTTACCTCTATCAATTTAAATCCAGTTTGTCAAACATAGATTTTGGTGAAGAGCCTTCTTGTATTATAAAAAAGTGTGCGGAGGGGATCCGCACACTTTAAATTTTGATATTCCATTTGATGATGCCTGCTTCTCTGGCAGAATTGAAGGCAATCAGGATAATGGGGCCAAGAATAAAACCAAGCAATCCAAGTAATTTCACGCCTAAAAACATAGCAATTAATGTTGCAAGCGGTGAAAGGCCGATATGCTGCCCCATCACTTTCGGCTCGATCGTTCGCCGGATAGCCAGAAGGATAATGGCCAGAACACTCAGTTGGATTCCGAGCAGGGTATCACCTGCTATGAAGGCAAAAACTGCCCACGGCCCAAGCACGGCAATGGAACCGATGATCGGGATAAAGTCGACAAGCCAAATGATGACGGACATAAGGAATGCAACATCCGGTGTGATTAACAGTAATCCAATCAACGTGACGACAAAAATGATGATACTGACAAAAAACTGTGCTTTAAAAAAGCCGAGCGTCACATCGGAAAGTCGTTTATTCATAAATGAAACTTTTTCGCCCGTTTCTTTCGTCATGATGTTATAAAATTTAGCCTTAAGTGCCGGAAGTTCAAGCATGAACAAAAATAAGGCGATGAGATAGACGATAAAACTGATCAGGTATTGGGGTACCCCGGCTACAAATTGTGCCATTCGGTCAATGGTAATGGTTTCTTTCAGGGTTTCACTCATTGATGTAAGCTGTGATTCGATTGTACTGGTAACCTGTTCATAAAATTCGTCAGGCAGGTTTTCCGTGTATTGTTCAAATCCGGACTCCCATGTTCCATAAATATAATTTAATTCCGTCACATAGGTGGGAATGTCTTCAACAAAATTAACGACTTGTGTAACGGCCTTAGTCACAACAAAGGTTCCACTAATGCCCAGGAATACTAAAAATAATAGGAAAACCACGGTAACACCCGTTTTCCTGCCGAGTTTACCTTTTCTCTGGGTAAACCGGATAAGCGGATTCAGAATTAAAGCTGTCAGTAGTGCTATAACCAAAGGTATGGATATGGGCAGTATAAAAAAACAGACGAGCAGTAAGAAAATGATGAGAAAAATGAATGTCCATTGGCGTTTTGTAATCGAACCAAACAAAATAGGTGGAAATCTCCTTTCATTGATACGTCGGAAAATTGCCGTACCGGTTTTGAAATGCTCCGGTTTTGGATCTGGTGCTAGCAATGTAAACGTTCACAGCTGCTGTAAACCGATTCTCCTGATGAAAAAACCAACCGCTTACCCGGATGTTTTAAAGCAGTTGGTTAGTAAGATACAGTGTTTATTTTTTATATTGGTCGATATCTTCTTTAACTTTTGATACCAGATTAGAGGCACGGTCGACCAGGTTTTCCGGAAAATTCTCATCTTCGCCGTATTCAACACCGTGCGGATAGTAATGTTTGCCGAGAAGTGGTGTTTTTAGCTGGATAACGGCGTTACCGCGGTCCACATCACCTTCAATCGCGTACCCTTGTATGCGGATATAATATGTAATATTTTTTTCTTTTGAGCCAATTTTATAATCATATGTCACACGCTCATAATCCCATTGACCACCGCGGATGAAAGCGTGATTTCCCATCAGGCGGTCCAGTGGCTTGACATCAACTGTTGCCTCTTCAATTCCTGTACCTTCCAGTTTCATTTTATCCACCTCACAAAATTATCCTAACACCTTTATCATATTAAAAAAATCGTCAGGTTGCAATTGAAAAGGGTTTTTAAAATCAGGATGCAAGATATTTTCGTTTCCGGGAAAGCTTAAGAATGTATATATCTTGATAAGGAGGTCATGATGTGAAAAATGTAAAGGATGTTATGAGCACAGATATGGTCGTCTGCCGGAAAGAGGACACGTTGTATGAGGCAGCGTCAAAAATGAAGGATAAAAACGTTGGTGTTATTCCGGTTTGCTCCGACAATAAAGATCTGCTGGGTGTTATTACAGATCGAGATTTGGTGTTGCGAGGCTATGCTGAGAAAAAGCCGGACACATCGACCGTAAATGAAGTGATGAGCGACAGGTTGCACCAGGTTTCGTCGGATACATCTGTACAGGAAGCTGCTTCCCTAATGGCACAGGAGCAGATACGCCGGCTGCCAATTGTGGAAGACGGGAAACTTGCCGGGATTGTTTCGCTTGGCGATCTTTCTCTGGAAGATAAATCGAATGAAGCAGCAGGGAGAGCACTTGAAGACATTTCCGAAAGACCTGAGCTTCATTAATATAGTACAATGAAAGCAACCGTCATATTAGGACGGTTGCTTTTCTATGTGCCTGAAAAGCAACGGCTGCTTAACCGGTTGCCTGAAGTCTGGATAGGGTAGCATGAATTTGTCATTTCAGACATACAGATATTTTAACTAGTCTTAAATGTTTTAATAGAAGGGGAAGTAAATCAATGCGATTACGCCGAGTAATAGTGCTTTTAGTGATATTCGCAGCCGGTGTCTATTATTTAATGGAGAACAGTCATGTTGTGGAAGACCATTCAACTGATCATTCCCATAACGTTTCGGAGCAAAAAGATACGAAACTGGAGTCAAAGGAAGTACCGGAAGAGCGTTCGGAAGTTCCTCTGGATGGTGATTCGTATCAGTGGATGCATAAAACAGTGAACCAACTGCAGGACCATTTTGGAGAACCAGTGAGAAAAGACTTGAGTGCCTATGGATATGAGTGGTGGGTCTATACAGAGGACCGGGAGCAGTATCTCCAATTTGGCATCGAAAATAATCGGGTCACACAGATCTATGCGCTTGGGGAAGATTTGGCTATTGAACCGGTACAAATTGGACAGGCCTATGAAGCTGTTGCTGATGTGTTATCTTTTTCGAACGAGGTGAGCTATAGTAAAGGGCCGTCCTCTTATACGTTTCACTTGAGGGATGAGGAATTACAGGAAAGGCCACTGGTCAAGGTGACGGATGATGTCTTTTTACAGCTTTATTTTGATACATTTACAAATAAACTGTCGGCCATCCGGTTATTATCAGCCGATATTCTGCTGCAGCATCAGCCTTATGAAGTACAATATCGCGGGGAATTACCGGAAAAACCGGTGTTTACAGATGATCAATGGACAGAAATTGAAGCGGGCGCAGAACAGCAGATTTTTCACTTAACCAATGTCATCCGCAAACAACATGGGAAATCAGCTTTGGAATGGGATGAAGCAGTCAGTGAGGTAGCTTATCTGCACAGTGAGGATATGGCGGAAAATAAGTATTTTTCGCATTATGGGCAGAATGGAGACGGGTTAAAAGAGCGACTGGCGGCAAAGGAAGTTTTTTACCAGGCTGCCGGGGAAAACATTGCGGCACAATATCCGGATGCACAAAGTGCGCTTCACGGCTGGATGAACAGTGAAGGGCATCGTGAAGCATTGCTGAATGATGATTTTACACATCTGGGCGTTGGTGTCTATCAGTTTTACTACACACAAAATTTTCTTAAAAAACAATAGCGAGGCAAAACGCATCCTTAATAGAGGGTGCGTTTTTCTGATGGGACGAACCAGGCTGCACAGTGCCAGCTGATGTCTCATACATTAGTAAGTAACAGATACCATATAGAGGTGAGTGTCATGAGTGATAATCTTCACCCGAGTGTCAGGGAGTTCAAGGCGTTCTTACAGCAACATCCCAAGCTGGTGGAAGAGGTGAGGAAAAGCGGCAAAGGTTTTCAGACCTATTATGAAAAATGGGCCTTACTTGGAGCGGATGATCCATTCTGGGATCAATATAAGGAGAAGGATACCGGAAAACAAAAGCATAAGACCAGTCAAAGTAAAGCGGAATGGGTGGATCGGCTTGTGGAAATGTCAGAGAATATCGATCTGGATAAGATGCAAAAGCAAGTGCATAACCTCAATAATACGATTTCCACCGTTCAGGGGCTGCTCAGTCAATTTCAATCCTCCGGAAATGCTTCTCAGCAGCCGTTCGGGAACAAAAATCTGTTAAACGGTTTTAAGGATTAGAGGTGGCATGATGCAGCCATTCACATACCAATATCTGCAGGAGAACCCTGAACTGGCCAAATTCGTCCGTTTAAACCCTGTATGGTACCGCTATCTGACAAGAGAGCCGCACCGAATACAGGAGCTGGAAAAGGCATCGAAACAATTTTATGGTAAAACATTTTCTCAGCAAGTTGACAAAATTGGAAGTCATGTTCAGATGGTCAACATGCTCATTAATTTTGCCGGGGTTATGAAAGACTAGGTCAGCCTGTTTTCATCTTCCACATGACATGATAAGATAAAAGTGGAGGTGAAATCATGGTAGGTACAATCGAATACGCGGATATTCTTGATCACTCTGAGCTGGTCAGTGGAATGGTCCTGAAGTCAGATGTTATGGAAGCCTATCAGGATGCCCGGAAGGCACTTAATGAAGACAGGGAGGCACAGCAGCTGATTAAAGCTTTTAATGATATAAAGGAACAGTATGAGGAAGTACAGCGTTTTGGCAGGTATCACCCAGATTTTAACGATATCATGAAAAAGGTACGGTCTGCCAAACGTGAAATGGATATGCATGAAAAAGTGGCGGCATTTAAGGTTGCTGAGCGTAACTTACAGACAATGCTTGATGATATTAGCGAATATATTGCCTACAGTGTCAGTGACGGCATTAAAGCCCCAAAGGATGGCGCAGCACTGACCGACACGGGCTGCGGGCACGGAGGAAGCTGTGGCTGCAACGCATCTTGATGTCTGATCCTTCGTCTGATACACTGAAGGCAAATGACATGATAGTGAGGATAGCCGATGAGAGCGAAACGTCAGGGGCTGATTGTCTGGTTCCAGCATATGAAAAATATCAAACATATTAAACGTTATGGGCATTTACTTTATTCGTCCAAAAAACTGAAATATGCCGTGATTTATGTGGATCAGGAAGCTATTCAGCAAATAGAGACCAAATTGCTGAGGCTTCCGTTTGTGACCAAAGTCGAACGCTCTTACAAGCCTTTTTTACGGACAGACTTTGAGAATGCCAAACCGGATAAAGCAAAAGAATATGATTATAAAATGGGTATTTAACCTTTGCGGCGCATACATAACAAGCCGCAAAGGTTTTTTTATTAAATTTTGGACGACGTTTTCAATCTCGAAAGCGACTAACTCGCCGATTTCCTTAAGTTTGACTTCCGGCCTCTGACCTCCAGAAAAACGAGGCGGGCGCCAAGTTTTTCTTATCGTGTTGCTTTGTAAAGAAAGGCTGCATTCTAAATGATTGTTGCGCTTGAATGAGCGTGACATGTCAATCTTCAAAAAGGGCAAAAGAAAAAACCTGCAGAAATCATTCTGCAGGTCCCTTTGTTTTCACTTTAGAAAACAAAAAGGCAAAGGGAGAGGAGAAACCGGAGGAAGAACTTATGGGGAAGTGTAAGTCTTCTCCGTGTTTTTGAAACAGCCAAGCAAATTTGTGCTGTTTCATTATGTTATTATGGACAGGAAAATTTAATATATACATATTTCTATTGATTTTTCCTGATAAAAAATGAACCGTTGCTGAGATACTTTAATGATTGTCTGCTATGCAGTACCACCAGCGATTCTCAGGGAGTTATTGCCCAGCTATTTTTTGACGAAATGTGGCATATTTTGTGTCCAAGTGCTTGCGTATTCAGGTTAATACGCTTATTATAAATGATTGAGGTGGTTGCATGCGGGTAATTGCTGGTATACATAAAGGACGGCATTTGGAAGCGGTGCCAGGCAGCATAACAAGACCTACTTCAGACAAAGTGCGGGAGGCTGTTTTTCAGGTTATGGGGCCTTTTTTTGAACGTGGCACCTGTCTTGATTTGTTCGCTGGCAGTGGCGCGCTGGGGGTTGAGGCGCTAAGCAGGGGAATGGACAAATGTATATTTGTTGATAAATCCCCGAAAGCCATACATACAATTCATGAAAATGTCCGGAAACTAAAACTGGGCGATCAAGCGGAAGTTTTCCGTACAGATGCTTTTCGAGCATTAAAGGCAGCTGCCAAACGAGGGCTACTATTTGATTTGATATTGATTGATCCCCCATATCAAAAGGTGAATTACGGGAAGCTGCTGGATCTTATTGTCAGCCTACAGCTACTGAAGGAAGATGGCATACTCTACTGTGAGCACGATGCTTCCCGCCCGTTATCGATGCAAACTGAGCGTTTTGTACCGATAAAACAGGAAAATTATAATGCCACCACTGGCATCACCATTTTTCAAAACCAACAAAGGGGGTCATACCATTGAGCCGATTAGCTATTTGTCCGGGGAGCTTTGACCCGGTTACGTACGGGCATCTTGATATTATTGAGCGGGGGGCCAAAATTTTCGATCATGTGATTGTCGCGGTTTTTAACAATCAATCAAAAGCACCATTATTTACAGTAGATGAACGGGTCGCTTTATTGGAAGAAGCGACGGCACATTTGCCGAATGTTTCAGTTGATACAAGTAATGGCTTACTGATTGATTACGCACGTGAACATAATGCCGATGCTATTTTACGAGGGTTGCGGGCTGTCAGTGATTTTGAATATGAAATGCAAATAACGTCCATGAACCGGAAATTGGATGACCATATTGAAACATTTTTTATGATGACGAACAATCAGTATTCATTTTTAAGCTCGAGCATTGTCAAAGAAGTTGCCAAATATAAAGCGAATGTCAGTGATCTGGTACCAGAACCTGTCGAAAAAGCTTTAAAGAAAAAATATTAGTTTTTACAAAAGGCTGTTTCAGGCTCCAGGGAACAGCAACAATCCCTGTGAAAAGAGCCTTACAAAAAGATGTTGTCGTGTTGGACAACATCTTTTTGTTTACGGACTTCGTAGCCGTCTCACCATGATCAGGACTGCAATGAATAAAGCGGTAAAGGACACAATCGGTCCAATATCAGCAAGACGATTGAAGGCATCGAGCCATGTCCCTTCGTGCATATTATTGAATACAGGAACACCCTTAAAATCAAATGATGTCCGGTTTAAATAGAGAGGTGTATAAAATAATACAGTTAAAACAGCTGCAAACAGTCCATGAAGGATTCTGGCAAAAAAGTACGGTGCGAACCGGATGTCTGTCGGTGCGATGATACTTGCCACCTGAGCTTGTACCGAAAGCCCGTTAAATCCCAATATGAAACTGACGACTATAATTTTTTCCATTAAATTGGCCGATTCATCCTGCGAGATCATGTTGGCTCCAAGCGTAATCTCGAATAAACCGGAAAATAGCGGCAACGCCAGGTCAACCGGCATTGACAGCATTTGCAATATATATTTAAATAGCATGGCGATGGCCGGGGAGATGCCTGCAATATAAAGTAGTTTCGTAAAAACGGAAAACAAAATAATAAAACCGCCAACCATAACCAGCGTCTGAATCGAATTAAGTACGGCGTCCCCGACAACTTTGCCAAACGGACGGGGATCATCGAGTCTGGTCCGGTGCATTTCTCTAAAAGCTCGTCCAATCGTTACGTTTTGCTTCTTTGTTTTAGCTGTATGCGTCTCATCCCGTCGTCCGTAAAAACGCATACACACACCAACCAGCGCGTTCCCGATATAATGGGATGCTGCCAGTACGGCTCCAAGCTTCACATCATAAAAGAATCCGACGGAAACGGCACCAAATATGAATAGCGGGCTGGAGGCGTTGGTGAAAGATACGAGCCGCTCCGCTTCAATTTGTGTCAGCTGTTTTTCCTCGCGAAGCCTGGCTGATATTTTGGCACCTGTCGGATAACCACTGGCCATCCCCATAGCCCAGGCGAAGCTGCCGACACCAGGCACATTAAATAACGGCCGCATAATCGGTTCACATAGGACACCGATAAATTTAACGAACCCGAAACCGATCAATAATTCGGCAGTGATAAAAAAAGGAAGAAGAGACGGGAATACGACTTCCCACCACATATTCAAGCCGCGAATACTGGCTTCAAGTGATTGATCCGGAAACTTAACCAGAGAAAAGGCTATAAATGCCGTAATCCCGGAAAGTGCGATCGTTTTGATTTTTTGTTTCACTATTACGCCTCCTGTTGAATTGATAACCTCTGTACTTCTTTATTGGTAAGTAGTAAAATAATGCTAGCTTTATTTATACACATACTGATGGAGATGGTGCAGAATTTTGTCTGATTGTTATAGCCGTGTATCATTTGTTCATGACTTGGTCTATACCAATATACGCACATAGATGATGGTTTTATGACATACACTTTTGACTGTCGAAAGTGTATCGGAATTGAAAGGAGATTGACCGTGAAGTTTACAAAAAAGCATCTAATTTTTTTAATCGCCATCATTGGTATCGCATTTTTTTTATCAGCTTATAAACTTCCCTATTATATCTATAAACCAGGGGGTGCCGACGCCCTGAATCCGATTGTGGAAGTGGCAGACGGTTATGAAAGTGAAGGGGATATGCACCTTGTGACCGTTCGCGGGGGGCAGGCAACACCTGTTCAGTATTTATGGGCAACCATCCTGCCCAACCAGGAGATTATGCCGTTGGATAAAGTTAGACCAGAAGGCGTTTCAGAAGATGAATATTTTCATGCTCAACTACAAATGATGGAAAGTTCGCAGGAGGCGTCGACCGTTGTGGCTTATGAAGCGGCAGATAAAGATATCACGATTGATTATGATGGGGTTTATGTTGTATCCGTTATTGAAGGAATGCCTGCCGAAAATATTTTACAGACGGGAGATCGCATAACTGGGATTGATGGGAATGTGATTGAGGAATCCAACGATTTAATTGATTATGTGGAAAATAAACAGCCAGGCGACACGATTACAGTCGACGTTGTGCGTGATGATGAACAGCTTGACAAAGACGTTAGGCTGGAGTCATTTCCGGACATCGAGCAAAAAGTCGGCATCGGGATCCAGCTTGTGACCGATCGGCGTGTGGAAGTGAATCCGGATGTGAATTTCTCCAGCGGCAGTATTGGCGGTCCGAGTGCAGGGCTCATGTTTTCACTGGAAATATATGATCAGCTGACCGAAGCGGATTTGACAAAAGGTTATGAAGTGGCCGGTACCGGTGAGGTTGACTACCAGGGGAATGTCCTTCGAATTGGCGGTATCGATAAAAAAGTGATTGCTGCAGACCAGGAAGGGTGTCAAATCTTTTTCGCTGCTAATGAGAGCGGTAACGACGATTCAAATTATGAAGAAGCCGTCAAAACGGCTGAAGAAATTGGCACCGATATGGAAATCGTGCCTGTTGATACATTTGATGATGCCTTACAGTACCTAACTGATCTGAATCCTGCCTGACAGGGTATAAGGTGGAAGACGCGGCTATGGTGCCGGTTTCCCTTAATCCTGATTTTTGTCGCTCAGACCATAATGGGCGGTTCAAGTTCTTGGTGATGAAATGCCCGTTTCTTTTCAGCCGGTAAAATGCTGTAATAGGCATGACTTGCTTTTTCTTCAATTGCTGACATGGGATCGGTTTGCCGTGCCAATGTTGACAAAAGTGGTACCCCCATGTCTTTTTTCCAGTTGTTCAAATATGCCCGTCCGCTTTCGGTCATGCCGAGCAACCTGACATATGGGACAGACGGGATATGCTGAATGCGCGCTACGTCCGTTTTTTTAGTATTGGTTAAAATATGGGTGAACGTGCGCTGCAGGCGCGTCCAAGTGTAGCGTTTCGTCTTGATGCTGTTCAGCCAATCCCGGAAGGAAGCAGCATTGTGTGCTGTTTTTTTGATGCGATATTCAAGGCCCTCATCCATCCCGTGAATGGCTGCCAGCTCTGCTTCCGTCATGGTCATGACTCGATAATGCACGAGATGGAAATAGTGCTCCCACCGGTGCCAGATTGTGGCTTTTTGTTTATATTTCTGCAGCTGGTCGGCCGTTTCACCGGGTAGGGAACGGTTTGCTGTTTCCGATATGTATTCGTTCTTAATCAGCTCATTTCGGATACTTGTGGCACTGGCGATAGTCCCTGTAATGCTTTTATCATGATAGTCACTGTCCAGCCGGCCCACCGTTAATGGATCGATTGGAAGCTGGTCATCCAGAATCGTTTTGACATAACTGAATCCGAGAATATTATTGGGTTTGGCCAAATCCATTCCCCCCGTTGTTAAACCGATTGCCCCGCTGGCAAGGCGGCTGGCTTCCGGAAATGCCAACCCCCGAGCCATATTCTCCTGAAGTGCCGTTTGGTAAGTGGACTGGTTTTTATTCCATACATCATAACCTGTGGTGAAATGGGATATGTCACCGGATTCACTGCCAAAACAGATGCTTGAAACACCGAGCTCACTTAATGTATGGACGGATCCACGGGCAAATAAATCACTGCTCTGGACGGCGTATAAATATGGAAGTTCCACCACAATATCCACGCCGGCCTGCAAAGCTGCTTTGGCCCGGTGAAACTTATCAATAATCGCCGGCTCCCCCCGCTGCAGGAAGGAGCCGCTCATGACAGCAATCATACAATCCGCTCCCGATGCCTCCTTTGATGCCTGGATATGATACGCATGCCCATTGTGGAACGGATTATATTCAACAATTAAGCCGCAAGCCTGCATTGTTTCAACTCCTCGTATCTGGTTGGTATTCATTTTACCAAAAAAAGTGATCTGGTGCATGGTTGTCCCCGAATTAACAGGGTATACTTGTAATAGACTGTTGTGTAAAGATCATATGTTGACAAAATACCGTTTTCCTTTTAAAATAACTCTTGTTGCCTTGAGGTGGTAATATGAAATTTTCATTAGGTCAAATTAAAAAAAATGCAACCAATGGTCCCTTCACTTTTGATGAACAGGTGGATGTTTCCGAACTGGAAACCATGAATAATGATATCCGAAAGATTGGATCTGTTCATGTCCGCGGTACAGCGGAGGATCAGGGTGACGACATCATTTTTACATTTTCGGTTGATGGCAGGATGATCTTGCCGTGCGCCCGTACATTGGCCGATGTTCCCTATCCTTTCGAAATCAATGCGGTGGAAATTTTTTCGGAATCTCCCTATGAAACAGAGGATTCTGATGATGACATTCATCCAATTGATGGGGAAGTACTTGACTTAACGCCGTTAATAAAGGAAAATATTCTACTGGAAGTCCCATATCGTGTGTTTTCGGATGATGAAGATGTTAAAAGCCAGGCTCCAGTAAAAGGGGATGGCTGGGAACTCGTTTCAGATGAAAAACGTGAACAAACCACAGACCCGCGTCTGAAAAAATTGGCGTCTCTACTGGAAGATAAAGAGGAGGAATAGGCTCTATTCCTTTCATTGATCGAAGGAGGTGTAAGTTATGGCAGTACCAAAAAGAAGAACATCCAAAAAGGTGAAAAATCAGCGTCGTACGCATAAAAAACTGCACGTGCCTGGTATGGTGGAATGCTCAAACTGCGGTGAACTGACAAAACCGCACCATGTATGCAAATCCTGCGGGCATTATGACGGCCGGGAAGTCGTAGCAAATGATTAATTGAACTGATAAGGTTACCGAACAGATCACTGCGGGAGTGATCTGTTTTTGTATACATAATAAGCATTTGTTAATGGCAATGAAGATAGAAAGGAAAACAGACATATGACTGAACTGGTCCAATACAGAGCAGATGAACACGGTTATGGGGAAATTATGCTGAACCGACCGGAAAAATTGAATGCCATATCAACTGAGATGGTAACAGCTTTCAGCCAAGCACTTCAGATGGCCAAACAGCAGCCGATTAAATTTTTGGTCATTACGGCTGCCGGTGATCGGATGTTTTGTGCCGGTGGAGACTTGCAAGATTTACATGGTGACTTGGCAACCGATGAAGCGTTTAGTGTCTTATACCCCATGAAAGAAGTGCTTTACGAGATGGCATCTTTTCCGGTTCCGACTGTTTGTTTATTAAATGGCAATGCGGTTGGCGGTGGCTGTGAAATTGCGACAGCGTGTGATTTTCGTATTGCCCGGGAAAATACCCGGTTCGGATTTGTCCAGACAAAACTTGGCATCACCCCTGGATGGGGCGGTGGGGCACTGTTATATGAAAAAGTGCATCCCGTCTTTGCGTTTCAGTGGCTCATGGAAGGTGAAACATACAGTACTGATTATTTACATAACAAGGGCTGGCTGCAAAGCGTTGTACCGGACGATGAATGGCATGACAGGGAAAGTATGTTAACCCCATACCTGACAAAATCACTGGAACAGATGAAACTATTAAAACAACAATATATGAGAAAAATATCAATTTTGCCACTTTCCGCTCAAATGGATGATGAAGTCAGACACTGTGCCCGGTTATGGGAAACAGAAGCACACAAGGAAGCTGTCCGTCAGTTTATGTCACGGGAAGACCGTGATCGGGAAACGTGACGCCTTTCCGTCCAGTAATCATAGAGACATGTTTTGCATGTTTCTTCTGAAAAAATTTAATTGTGGACGATTCTATCACACCTACCTTTTGCATACATTGATAGCAAGTGCATAAGGAGGGATGTTATGAATGCAACGCGCCAGGATGCATGGACGGAAGATGAAGATAACCTTTTAGCAGAAACCGTTCTGCGTCATATACGAGAGGGAAAGACTCAGCTCGAAGCGTTCAAGGAGGTAGCTGAACAATTGTCGCGTACTTCAGCGGCGTGTGGTTTCCGCTGGAATGCTTCTATACGGAAGGATTACCAAGCAGCTATTGAGGGAGCCAAAGAGGACCGGAAACACAATAACCGGCAAAAGACACTGGTTCATGAGGAACCAAAAACAGATTACGCGGGAGATACGATTACTGCTACCATTTCCTTGCTCGAAAAAATACGGCATCATTCCCTTGAAGATAAACCATTTATCCATTATGAACAGGAAACCATACAAAAACAGCTTATGAAAGAAAATGAGGCGCTGAAAGAACAGCTGAAACGTTACGAACAGGCGTGGGAAGAAATGGGGAAGTTATGGAACTGGGTTAAGAATGACCAAAAGAAATGAAAAAACAAGACATGAATGATCAACTCAAGCCATTCATGTCTTGTTTTTATTTGTGAAATGAGAAATAACCGGTCTGTTCGCCGGTTACATCCATCCCAGCTTTAAATCCCGGACATCTGATTTCTGAATCAGACATCTTTTTCCTGAACACCCTCAGGCATCCAAATGAGCGGGTTTTCACCGAGATCCCTTTCCATTTCATATTTAGCTTTTTGGAATCCCACTTTTTCCCAGAAACCATGGGAGTTAATCCGCGGGTTTGTCTTAATCGGCATCCGGAAACTTTTGGCAAACTCAACCAGTGCTTTGCCATAATGTCTTCCCCGGTAATCCGGTAGCACCTCAAGCTTCCACAATTCAAGATAATTCTGCGCTGGCTGGAAATAAGCGTCATGTTTTTCGCTTACTTTATATAGACTCATCCGGGCAATCAGGTTATGACCGATATGGATCCCATAAAACGGTGATTCACTGTTATTTTCAATAATATTATTTTGAAAATCCTCCATCATGGACAGTTCTTGATTGCCATATTCTTTAAATCGTTTAAATTGCTCCAATGTTTTATAATTGATTAAAAGTCTTTCAACCTTTACGTCATTCATCATATCATCCATCCCCTTTGAAAACAGAAGTATTTAGAATTCCTATATAATTAATTATAATATAAAAAGACGATAAATGGAATGAGAGAAAATGGGAATCGTGGATTTTCCGTAAACTTTTTAGTCTGGTATCATACCATCACTGGATAGAAGGGGTTTTAATGGAAAACAGATTGAATGCATTCACGCTCTGATTTATGTACAATACATAGTGGACAGAATCGACTATGGGTAAAAGGAGCATGCGATCTATGCGGATCACGCCTATGACATTAACGAACCAGAGTGCACTAATAGATGATTATCGCCGACAAAGCGGACGTATTATGGAACATTTTGCTTATGATCCATATGTGGGAACAACTTATCATTCAAGAGTACAAGCATTACAGCAAAAATCAATTGACCGTGACCATCTAGCTGACGCATTAGTCACGATGAACAAACGATGGGATGCTCCTGAAGCTGTGTATCGTAATATCGAACGGTTAAAGGAAGATCATAGTGTCGTGGTTATCGGCGGTCAGCAGGCGGGTCTTCTGACAGGCCCGATGTACACGATCAATAAGATCATATCCATCATTCAATTTGCCAGAAAGCAGGAGTCCGAACTCGGGATACCGGTTGTGCCAGTATTTTGGATAGCTGGTGAAGACCATGATTTCGCTGAGATTAATCATATTTATCTGCCGGAAGAAAACAGCATGACCAAACATAAACTGCCGCAGCAGGTAACGGATAAACGCGCGGTATCCGAAATACCAATCGATAAACCGGCTGCCATGCAATGGATGAATCAGCTGTTTGAACAGCTGACTGAAACAGAACATACAAAAAACATATATCGGACGATCCAGGATTGTTTGCAGCAGTCGGCTACATATGTGGATTTTTTTGCAAGAGTGATTTATCAGTTGTTTGACGATGAGGACATTGTGTTGGTCAATTCTGCCGATCCAGGTCTGCGCGCGGTTGAACGTGACCATTTTATTAAGCTGATCGAAAAACAAAGTGAGATTTCCTCGGGTGTCCACACGGCATTACAAGTGCTTAATCAAAAGGGGTATGCTGTGTCGCTGGAAACCAGCCCGGATGAAGCCCATCTTTTCTATCATGATGGCCATGACCGTATATTGCTGAGCAGGGATCATGAAGGAAATTGGATAGGCAAACAGCATGAAGTTCTTTTAACAAACGAGGAAATGCTGTCTATTGCGGACAACCACCCAGAAAAGCTGAGTAACAATGTTGTGACACGGCCACTGATGCAGGAATGTTTATTCCCGACGCTGGCATTTATCGGAGGACCTGGTGAGGTCGGTTATTGGTCGGCTTTGAAACCTGCTTTCGAGGCCATGGATATGGACATGCCGCCGGTTTTACCCCGTTTATCATTAACATTTATTGACCGTCACGTGGAAAAAACAATGCAGAAGTACAGCATTAACGCTGAGGATGCGGTCAATCATGGTACAGAATCCCGCAAAATCCAGTGGCTTGCCTCCCGGAATGATCCGCCTGTCCAACAGGTTGCTTCCGCAGTCAGACAGGCTGTTAACCAGGTACACAAACCGTTGCGTGATATCGCCAGGGATACACGTTCTGATATAGGTGAATTAGCTGATAAAAATTTATATTATATGAATGAACAGATTGCCTACCTGGAAAATCGGATCATTAAAACCATGGAAGAAAACAATGCTAGACAGCTTGATGACTTTGATTTGATTCATAATGCCGTCCATCCCCAAAAGGGCCTACAGGAACGAGTCTGGAGTCCATTATGGTGGCTAAACGAGCATGGCACCTGTTTTATCAAATCAATCGTAAACCACTCGTGCCGATTTGACGTTGATCACCACCTTGTTTATTTATAAGATGTTCCTCCCCCACCTGCCACCACTTTTTTTAAAATAAGTGGTGGCAGGTGGTTTTTTTATGCAAAAATACCATAAGCTCTCGTTATCCCGCTCTTAGTGCGTGCCATTCGGATCGTCCCTTACCTGATAAAGTCATTCATTTTTAGAACATTTGGCCGATTTTACGCCATCGCCGAAAAAATTTTAAAAATGCAGTGGTGAATTGTGGGGGAATGTGGTAACATGTGTATAAGAAAGTGGGGCGGACTCTATGTTCATGGGTGAATTCCAGCACAATATCGATACAAAAGGACGCATCATTGTGCCGGCCAAATTCCGTGAAGGGCTTGGAGACAGTTTTGTCATCACTCGCGGATTGGATAAATGTTTGTTTGCCTATCCCATGGATGAATGGAAACTGCTTGAAGAGAAACTGAAGAAACTCCCACTAACGAAAAAAGACGCCCGTGCTTTCACCAGGTTTTTCTTCTCCGGGGCCGTTGAATGTGATGTGGACAAACAGGGAAGAATAAACATCCCACAACCACTGCGGAACTATGCAGTGCTGGACAAGGAATGTGTTGTGATTGGCGTGTCCAATCGGGTTGAATTCTGGGCTCAAGAAAATTGGGAAGACTATTTCAGTGACTCAGAGGAATCTTTCGGTGAGATTGCTGAAAACCTGATGGACTTTGATATTTAAATCTTTTTGAACAACCACTTTACGTAGAAACCAGGTGTCATACATGTTTAATCACTACAGCGTTTTGGAAGCAGAAGTGCTGAAAGGAATGGCTATTAAACCTAATGGTACATATGTTGATTGTACTGTTGGTGGTGGTGGTCATGCAGAACATATTGCTTCCCGATTGAGCGAAGAAGGTTTATTGATTGCTTTCGACCAGGATCCGGAAGCACTGGAGGCAGCTCAAATCCGTCTGCAGCCATACAGGGATCGTATCCTGTTGATTCATGCCAACTTCAGAGAATTGGAAGAACAATTGGCGGGAAACCAAATTGCTAATGTTGATGGTATTCTGTTTGACCTTGGGGTTTCCTCTCCACAATTCGATCGCGGGGAAAGAGGTTTCAGCTATCAACATGATGCCAGGCTGGATATGCGGATGGACCGGAAGCGGAAACTGGACGCCCGGGATATTGTGAATGACTGGTCCTATGACCGATTGGTGCATATATTTTTCAGCTATGGTGAGGAGAAATTTTCCAAACAAATCGCACGAAAAATTGAAACCGCCAGAAAGGAAAAACCGATTGAAACAACGTACGAACTGGTGGACATTATCAAGGAGGCGATCCCTGCCCCAGCCCGCAGAAAAGGTGGCCATCCGGCAAAGCGGATTTTCCAAGCATTGCGCATTGCTGTCAACGATGAATTGGCCGCTTTCAACGATGCCCTACATCAAGCGGCAAGGTCTGTTGGTATTCATGGCAGAATTGCCGTCATTACGTTTCATTCACTGGAGGACAGGCTTTGCAAGCAGGCATTCAAAAAATGGAGCACAGCAAAGCCGGTTCCGCGAAACTTACCAGTTATACCGGATGACCACCAAGCCCCATTTAAACGAGTCAATAAAAAACCGATCCTCCCAAGTGAAGATGAGCTAGACGAAAATCGGCGGTCGCATTCAGCCAAGTTACGGATTGCTGAAAAAATCGAGCAGTGGAATGAAGATTTTACATATAAAGAAGGGTGGAAAAAATCATGACTGAAAATCTTGCCCGCAGCTGGGAACAGTCTTACACGTCAACCAGACCAGAACAGGACAAACAAACGGTTGTCAAAGTCCGTAAAAAGAGCTGGATAACAAAAGGTGAAAAGGTTTTGTATTCGGCAGTTGCTGTGCTGCTGGTCGCTGCTTGTATTTATGTTGTGTCCTTTGCGTCCTCGACAGATACATTGAACAGAGAAGTGGAATCGCTTGAGAAAACTGTACAACATCAGGAGGTTGTCAATAAAGGACTTGTTTATGAAAAAAAACAATTGAGCAGACCTGAGCGGATCACACGAATCGCCAAGGAAAATGGATTGAAAATACAGGACGCCAAGGTAAAACAGGCAACAGCTTATCATAACAATTAAGCAAGGCGGATGGTTATGAAGAAAAATAAAAAAACACACGTCATGTCCGGTATTTTAATTGTATTATTCGTCGGGATATTTTTACTCATATCCGGCAGATTCCTCTACATCCAGGCGACTGGCGAAATTGCCGGCGTTTCACTTAAAAAGCTGGCCGAAGAAAAGCGAACTGCATCTTACACCCTTGATGCAGAACGTGGGAAAATTTATGACCGGAATGGGATGACGTTGGCATACGACCGGCCGACATACCGTATCCAGGCTGTCATCGATGAATCACATACCCAGGACGAAGAGGACCCGAGGCATGTTACCAATCCCGATCAAACGGCAGAAAAGCTGGCGCCTTTATTGGATGTGGATAAATCCTACCTGCAGGAACAGTTGGAAGAAGGGATTGAAGAAGACAGGTTTCAAGTGGAATTCGGGACAGCCGGCAAAGAGCTCTCACAGGAGACAAAGGAAGACATTGAGGAACTGAAGCTTCCCGGTATCGAATTTGTTGAGGCCCCCATCCGCTATTATCCGAACGGTATGTTTGCATCCCAGATCATAGGGTTTGCGCAAAAAGATGACAAGACAATCAATGGCGTTACTGGTATTGAGCATCAACTGAATGACCTGCTCAGTGGTCAAGATGGTCATATTTCGTATGAACGTGACAATTATAACGCGAAATTGTTAAATCCGAATGAAGTGGTCAAGCAGGCAGACAATGGCGATGACGTCTATCTGACAATTGACCAGAAAATACAGACGTTACTGGAAGATGTCATGACGCAAATGGATGAAGACTATCGCCCTGAACGTATGACAGCCATCGTGATGGATCCCAAAACCGGAGAAGTGCTGGCCATGAGCAATCGCCCAAGCTATAATCCGAATAATCCAGCTGATGTTGAGAACTGGTATAATGATGCGATTGCCACGCCGGTTGAACCAGGGTCGACCATGAAGATGTTTACATGGGCAGCTGCCATTGAAGAAGGTGTCTATCAAGGTGATAAATGGTTTGAATCAGGTACATACAAAATCAGTGATCGTGTAGAACCGGTTAGAGACCATAACGGCGGAGAAGGCTGGGGATCGATCACCTATGATGAAGGGTTTACCCGCTCCTCCAACGTTGCCGCAGCCAAACTGCTATGGGAAACGATCGGCACTGAGGAATTTCTGGATTACTGGAAAGCATTTGATTTTGATGAAAAAACAGGCATCGATTTGCCCGGTGAAGAAGCCGGACACCTCGTCTATAATTATCCGCGTGACAAAATTTCAACAGCATTTGGACAAGCGAGTACCATGACACCGATTCAGCAAATGAAGGCGGCCAGCGCGATCGCCAACGACGGTAAAATGGTGAAACCCTATGTCATTTCGAAAACAGTGGATGCAACTTCCAGGCAAACGCTTGAAGAGAAACGTCCGGAAGTCATATCAGAGCCGATTTCAAAAGAAACCTCCGAGCAAATGCTGGACCTTATGAAATCCGTCGTCACTGCCGAAAATGGAACCGGGGAGGAATACAAACTCGATGATTACTCAGTTGCAGGCAAAACCGGCACATCCCAAATTTATGAAAATGGTAAGCTATTAACCGGACACGGGAACAATACGTTTTCGTTTCTCGGTATGGCACCTAAAGAAGACCCCGATCTGATGATGTATGTGTCCGTCAAACAGCCTGACATTGATTATGACGAAACTGGCTCGGCTCCTATCTCATTTATTTTCAAAAATGTTATGCAGAATAGTCTGCATTATTTGGACATCGAACCTGACAAGGAAGCATCAGAACCAATAGATCCGATTAAGCTGCCGGAAATCGTTGGGCGGGAAATTGCTGATGTCCAGGACGAATTGGCTGACAGCGGTCTGAATGTTTCGGTCATCGGCTCCGGAAAACGCATTAAAAAAGCTAGCGCCCTCAAAAATGATGAACTGTTGCCGGGTGATAGGGTTATTCTCATAACGGATAATCCCGAAATGCCGGATATTACAGGCTGGTCATTAAGGGATGTATTGGAACTGGCCGATTTGACAGCGTTGGATGTTGAACCGATGGGCAGTGGTTATGTTGTGACGCAAAGTATTGATGAAGGAAAAACCCTGAATAAAGGTGATTATTTAGGCGTAGAGTTGGAGCCGCCTGAACCAGGCACAGAAGAAACCGATGATACAAATGATACAAACGATACCAATGAATAACAAACATATAGGCCGCGCCCGTTTTTAAACAGAGGGCGCGGCCTTATTGTGCTGACCGAGCAATCCATGTTCTATTCCCCCTTTCCGCTTCATATAGTGGATACAAGCCTACCTATGAAGATGAAAAGGGGTTGGAACATGAAACGTGTATCGTCTGTAACGGTAAGAAAACGAATCGTGATTGTTTTTCTTGCGGGATTGTTATTTTTTACAATAATTGATGCCCGGCTTGGCTATGTGCAATTTATTATTGGTGATGAGCTGATGAAACTTGCCGACGAATCATGGAGCCGGGATATTACGTTTGAACCAGAACGTGGCAACATATTGGACAGGCAGGGGGAAATACTGGCGGAAAATGTGACAGCTCCCTCGGTTATTGTTGTACCAAAACAAATTAAGAATCCTCAGAAAGCAGCCGCCGAAATGGCTGACATACTGGCCATGTCTGAACAGGATGCCTATGACTATGTGACCAAAGATGCCGTTTATACACGTGTGCACCCGGAAGGCAGAAAAATAAACGATAAACAGGAAGATGCCCTAAGGTCATTGAATCTGGACGGTGTATACCTAGCGAAAGATTCAAAACGGCATTATCCATTCGATGATGATTTATCGCATGTGTTAGGTTTCGCCGGAATTGATAACCAGGGATTGATGGGGCTGGAATTGTTTTATAATGAACAACTGAATGGAGAGAAAGGCAGTCTATCGTTTTATTCTGATGCGAAAGGAAAAGAACTCGAGCAAATGGCGGATGAATATAAAGCACCCGAAGATGGGATGAACCTGAAGACAACGATTGATACCCGTGTTCAAACCATCATGGAGCGAGAATTGGATCTTGCCGTCTCACAATATAACCCGGATGGTGCACTGGCGATTGCCGTTGATCCAGATACCGGCGGGGTACTGGGAATGGCGAATCGGCCAAATTTTGATCCGGAGAATTATCAGAATGTCGATCCGGAAATATATGATCGTAACAAGCCGATATGGAGTACTTACGAACCAGGGTCCACCTTTAAAATTATTACCCTGGCAGCTGCTCTTGAAGAGGATTTGATCGACCTTGAAAAGGATGAATTTCATGATGACGGCGACATTTCTGTAGGCGGAACAGAGTTGCACTGCTGGAAGAGCGGCGGGCATGGCAACCAGACTTATCTCGAAGTTGTCCAAAATTCATGCAACCCCGGTTTTGTACAAATGGGAACTGATCTCGGTAAAGAAAAACTGTTCAGTTATATTGAAAACTTTGGGTTTGGCAAGAAAACAGGCATCGATTTACGTGGTGAAGGAAACGGCATTTTATTTGATCCGGAAAATATCGGACCGGTTGAAGTGGCTACGACGTCATTCGGACAAGGTGTTTCCGTGACACCGATCCAGCAGGTGATGGCCGTATCAGCAGCGGTGAATGGCGGTGAGCTATATGAGCCATTTATTGCTGATGAGTGGATTGATCCGCAAACAAATAAAGTTGTGAAAAAGAAAGAACCGGTATTAAAGGAAAACATTATTTCCGAGTCAACGTCGGAGGAAATCCGTCATACACTTGAAAGTGTTGTTGCTGAGGGAACCGGACGGCCGGCATATGTCGACGGCTATCGGGTAGGCGGCAAAACGGGTACAGCTCAAAAAGTCGGTCCTGATGGCAATTACTTGGCAAATAATTATATTGTATCATTTATGGGATTTGCGCCAGCAGATGATCCGGAAATTGTGGTTTATGTTGCGGTCGATAATCCGAAAGACACAGCTCAGTTCGGTGGTGTTGTATCAGCTCCTATCGTCGGAACCATTATCGGGGACAGTCTACGTGCCATGGGGGTCGAACCAAGAGAAGATGGGCCTGAGAAAGAATACACATGGCCGGAACAGCCTAAAGTTGAAGTGCCTGATCTGATCGGATTGCAAAAAAATGAATTATCGGAATACCAGACAAACTTATCAATCGAAACAAGTGGCTCCGGAGATTATATAATTGATCAGGCGCCAAGTCCCGGAACAAAAGTCGAACAAGGGGAAAAAATAAGAATTTATCTATCTGAGAAAAATTCATCGTGAACATGCTGTTTTTTTGCTATAATATACAAAGATTAATGTTTTCATGGAAAGACGATTTTGTATACTGTACCCGGCCGGGATGCTGGTTACAGTATACAAATTCAGTTCAATGCAGAATAGGGTGATTGGAATGAAATTAACAGAATTACTATCTGTATTACCGTTTTATCATGTATCTGAAGCTATAGAAGGAATTGATATTAAAAAAATTGAAGCTGATTCAAGACAGGTCACGGATGGCAGCCTGTTCATTTGTATCGAAGGTTTCACAGTTGATGGCCATGATTTTGTTGAGCAGGCTGTCAGCAATGGTGCAACTGCCATATTAGCACAAAAAGAGGTGCAAGCGTCAGTGCCGGTCATCCGGTTGACAGACACATCGAGAGAAATGGCAAAACTAGCGTCCAAGTTTTACGGCTATCCAACCCGTCAATTCCCACTTATCGGTGTTACCGGGACAAATGGCAAAACCACGGTCACTTATTTGCTGGCGTCAATATTCAATCAGTTTGAAAAGAAGACTGGTATCATCGGAACTATTCAAATGAAAATCGGCGAGGATGCTTATCCGGTACATAATACCACCCCTGATGCTTTGTTTTTACAGAAGACCTTTCAAGAGATGAACAGGGAACATGTTGATACGGCCATTATGGAAGTATCGTCACATGCGTTGGACATGGGCCGTGTTCATGGCTGTGATTTCGATATAGCTGTGTTTACGAATCTGTCTCAGGACCATTTGGACTATCATCAGGATATGAACGATTACTTACACGCCAAAAGTCTTTTGTTTGCCCAGTTAGGGAATACTTATCATGAGAAACAAAAAAAATTTGCAGTCATAAACGAAGATGATCCGAACAGTCGTTTTCTGAAAAAAAGTACCGCCCAACATGTAATGACATACGGTTGTGATCATGAGGCACAGATAAGGGCAGAAGACATCCACATGGAAGTAACGAAAACGGCGTTCACGATGCATACGCCAGTTGGTTCTGTTCAGATAAACAGCAGCCTGATCGGCAAATTTAATGTATATAATATGCTGGCGGCAAGTGCAGCTGCCATATGTGCTGGTATCCCCCTTACTGTTATCAAGGACGCACTTGATAACATGTCTGGTGTGAACGGCCGGTTTCAGCCAGTTGATGGCAGTCGAGGGTTTGCAGCAGTTGTTGACTATGCACACACCCCCGATTCATTGGAAAATGTGCTGCAAACCATTAAAGGATTTGCAGAGAATCATGTCTATGTTGTCGTTGGCTGTGGCGGCGATCGTGATAAAACAAAGCGTCCGTTAATGGCGTCGATTGCATTGAAATATGCCGATCAGGCCATTTTAACGTCTGATAACCCCCGCACGGAGAATCCGATGGCGATTTTGGATGACATGACGGCTGGACTTCAAGATCGTAACTATTTGGTCATTGAAAACCGCCGCGAGGCCATATTCCATGCCATTAATCTGGCCGAAAAAGGTGATATCATCCTAATTGCCGGAAAAGGGCATGAAACGTATCAGGAAATCGGTCATACCCGGCATCATTTTGATGATCGTGAAGTGGCTCAAGAGGCCATTCAAGAACGGGATGTTAAGGAGAATCGCTGATGTTATTTACCACTGACTGGCTTGGTAATGTTTTGGCTGACAATAAAGAACCGACAAGGCAATCCATTGAGATCGCTGAGGTTGCCACCGATAGTCGAAAAAAAACTGAAAATGCATTGTTCGTGCCTCTAACAGGCGATCGTTTTGATGGTCATGATTATTTGGAGGAAGCCATTAATCAGGGGGCTGTTGCAGTCCTTTGGAATCAAACTAGGAAGCTGCCCGATTTTTTACCACCTGATTTTCTGGTTTTCTTTGTGGAAGATACGTTATCCGCATTGCAGCAGCTGGCACTGGCTTACCGTGATAAAGTGAACCCTGCTGTCATCGGTATAACGGGATCGAATGGCAAAACAACCACCAAAGACCTGATTGCTTCAGTCGTTGGGACATCGTTTAAAACCCATCATACAAAAGGTAATTTGAACAATCAGATCGGTGTTCCTTTAACCATTTTAGCGATGCCGCCGGATACCGAAGCGCTGGTCGTGGAAATGGGGATGAACCATGCCGGGGAGATCGAAACACTTAGCAATATAGCCAAACCTGACTATGCCGTGATTACGAACATTGGTGAATCCCATATCGAATATTTGGGCTCAAGAGAGGGCATCGCCGCAGCTAAACTGGAAATCGTCAAGGGAATGGCAAGCGAGGGACACTTATTGATAGACGGTGACGAACTGTTATTAAAACGGGTCCGCCAGCGGCACCGTGTGATGACATGTGGTTTTGATTCCGGCAATGATGTTTTTATCAAACAGGTGAACCTTACTCGGGATGCCACCCGGTTTCAGCTTTCAGACGGCGGGGAATATACCATCCCCTTGCTCGGAAGTCATCATGCCCTTAATGCTACGTTTGCCGTGACCATAGCCAGGCTGCTTGATATAGCCGGGGATAAGGTGAGGCAGGGATTGGCAGCATTAGCACAGACATCCATGCGGTTTGAAATCTTAAACGGCAGGAATGGTTCATCGATCATTAACGATGCCTATAATGCGTCACCGACGTCCATGAAGGCAAGTATTAACGTTGTGAACCGTCTTGAAGGATTCAGACAAAAAGTACTCGTTCTCGGTGATATATTTGAGCTTGGTGAACAATCCAAACCGCTTCACCGCTCGGTGGCAGACAGCATTGATCATTCGGTGGATGCTGTATTAACTTGTGGGGATGAATCTGCTGAAATTGCTTCGGCTGTCAAACACCAATACCCATCAGTCGACTCCCGGCATTTCACATCAAAGCAAGCGTTATTGAATGCCCTGGAGGCATATGTCGAAGCGGATACGCTTCTATTGTTCAAGGCTTCACGGGGCATGCAATTTGAATCGTTGGTTGAACAATTTTTAGATCCATCGTAACGGTCATGGACGGTTGCTGCAAGAGGAGGAGAAACAGTGAATATATATGTATTAATGATGACAATTGCCATATCATTTTTGATTACCGTCCTTCTATCACCCATTTTCATTCCTTTTCTACGACGATTGAAGTTTGGGCAAAGCATCCGGGAAGAAGGACCGCAATCACATATCAAAAAAACCGGCACCCCGACAATGGGTGGTATTATGATTGTCATCAGCGTGGCCATCACCTCCATCATCATGGTGAGTAAGTCCAATGACGGTTCGATAGGTTATGAAACGTGGCTGTTAATTTTTGTGCTGGTTGGTTACGGATTCCTGGGCTTTTTGGATGATTTCATTAAGGTTGCCATGAAACGGAATCTTGGTCTGACATCCAAACAAAAGATGATAGGCCAATTGGTGATTGCACTTGTCTTTTATTTTATTTTACATGTTAATGATTATGCTACCTACATCCAGATTCCTGGTACCTCTATCCAATGGGAGCTAGGCTGGGGATATGCACTGCTGACGATCGTTATGCTTGTTGGCGCATCCAACGCCGTCAATCTTACAGATGGGCTGGATGGTCTGCTGGCAGGTACCGCTGCCATAGCGTTCGGTGCATTTGCCATTCTGGCGTGGTATGGATTTCCGCAAAATGAGATCACAATCTTTGCGCTGGCAGCAGTTGGTGCCTTACTGGGCTTTTTAGTTTTTAACGCGCATCCTGCAAAAGTGTTCATGGGGGATACAGGCTCGTTAGCATTAGGTGGAGGCATTGCCGCTATTGCCATCTTGACAAAGCTGGAAATTATTTTAGTTATTATCGGCGGTGTCTTCGTTATTGAGACGATTTCGGTGATCATTCAGGTCATTTCGTTTAAGACAACAGGTAAAAGAATATTTAAAATGAGCCCGCTGCATCATCATTACGAATTGCTTGGATGGTCGGAATGGCGTGTCGTCACCACTTTCTGGATGATTGGTCTAATTTTTGCATCGCTTGGAATTTATATTGAGGTGTGGATAGTTTGAAAGAACTGATGAATTTCCCGTATGGCCATATACTCGTCCTGGGTCTGGCGAAAAGTGGGACCGCTGCTGCTAGGCTTTTACTGCAAAGCGGACGAAATGTTCGTGTCAATGATAAAAATACAACCCCTGATGATAAAGTTGTCCGAGAATTAGAGGCTATGGGTGCGGAGGTGATAACCGGCTCTCATCCATTATCCGTACTTAAAGACGTTGATGTCATCGTCAAAAACCCGGGGATACCTTATGACATGCCGTTATTGCAGAAAGCCCAAAGCTTGGATATTCCGATAATAACTGAAATCGAGCTAGCCGGTTACTTGTCGGATACCTCTATAATTGGCATTACCGGTTCCAACGGCAAAACAACGACGACTACATTGACAACGGAAATGCTGCAGAAAAGTGACCAGGCAGTTAAAATCGCCGGCAACATCGGTTTTGTTGCAACAGAGGTTGCTCAATCACTGACTCAGGATGAGAAAATGGTTCTGGAACTATCGTCGTTTCAATTACTGGGGGTTAAAACGTTTAAACCTAAAATAGCGGTTCTCTTAAATATTTTTCAGGCCCATCTTGATTATCATAAAACATTTGAAAACTATAAGAATGCCAAATGTAATATTTTTGCCAATCAAACGGCTGATGATTATCTAATTTATAATGCTGACAATTTGATTGTGGCGGAGGCGGTTATTTCTGCCAGCTCGACCAAAGTTCCCTTTTCTTTGAAAAAGCGGCTTGAAAATGGAGCGTGGGCAGATGATACGAGCATCTACTTCAAGAACGAAAAAATGATCGATAAGCAGGATATTGTGCTGGCTGGCGATCATAACCTTGAAAACATCCTTGCTGCCATCAGTGCAGCAAAGCTGTCCGGTGCCGGCAATCAAGCGATTTATAACGTCCTTTCGACATTTGCCGGGGTGAAGCACCGACTCCAATTCGTGGAAAACATTAACGACCGGTTATTTTACAATGATTCCAAGGCGACGAATATGCTGGCGACACAAAAAGCATTAACGTCGTTTCAGCAGCCTGTTATCCTGATTGCCGGCGGGCTTGACCGCGGCAATGACTTTGCTGCTTTAAAGCCATATCTGGAAAATGTAAAAGGTATGGTTCTAATCGGTGAAACACAAGATAAACTGAGACGGGTAGCGCTCGAAGCGGGGATTCCCGGCATAAATACAGCAGACAGTATGGCGGATGCGGTCAAGCAAGCATATAATCTGTCACAAAGCAATGATGTCATTTTGCTTTCGCCGGCCTGTGCGAGCTGGGATCAGTATCAAACTTTTGAAGAAAGAGGAGACATGTTTATACAAGCCGTGCATACATTGTTGTAGGGGCTTGTATAAGCAGATGCCGGAAGTCAGAGGTCAGAAATGCTGGAAGCCCCTATTCCAATCGATGTGGAAACGGGGTGTTTTTTTGTTTCGCCGACTCTTTACATCCAAATTTGCGCCTGATTATACGCTGCTGGGTGTCATATTATTATTGCTTTTAATTGGAGCTCTTATGGTATACAGCTCATCTTACGTATGGGCTGACTATAAGTACGCAGATCAATTTTTTTACCTTAAGCGCCAGCTACTGTTTTGCGGCGCCGGTGTTGTCGGCATGTTTTTGGTGATGGCGATTCCGTACAGTGCGTGGAAAAAATACAGTAAACCTATTTTGTTCATTTGTTTTGTGTTGTTGCTGGCCGTCCTTATTCCCGGAATCGGGATGGAGCGGGGTGGGGCACAAAGCTGGATTGGAATTGGAGCATTCAGCATTCAGCCGGCCGAATTCATGAAGTTGGGATTAATTATTTTTCTGGCAGTCTTTCTGTCGTCGCGGCAAAAGTATATCACTTCTTTTAAAAAAGGCTTTTTCCCATCGCTTATCCTGGTGTTTACAGCTTTTGGACTCATTATGCTGCAACCGGATCTCGGTACAGGTGTTGTGCTGGTTGGAACGTGTATGATCATGATTTATACTGCCGGAGCCAGGGTCATCCATTTTGTGGGCCTTGCTGCCATAGGTGTTGTCGGCTTACTTTTACTGATTCTGTCAGCACCATACCGGATAAGTCGTATTACTGCCTTTATCAATCCGTGGCAGGATCCATTAGGGGATGGTTTCCAGATTATCCAGTCATTATACGCCGTCGGGCCGGGCGGATTAATGGGACTCGGTTTAGGCGAAAGTATTCAAAAGTATTTTTATTTGCCGGAACCGCAGAATGACTTTATTTTCTCGATAATCGGCGAGGAACTGGGCTTTTTGGGCGGCACCTTTGTGATTGGTCTGTTTGCATTGTTGTTTTGGCGCGGTATTAAAGTGGCATTGGAGGCACCGGATGCCCATGGCAGGTTTCTTGCACTGGGGATTGTATCCATGTTGACCATTCAGGTTATGATAAATATCAGTGTTGTCATCGGGCTGATTCCTGTTACGGGCATTACCCTTCCATTCCTAAGCTATGGTGGTTCATCACTGACTTTGACACTTTGTTCGGCAGGGATTTTGTTAAATATCAGCAGGTATTCGAGATTATAGGAATCTTACAGAAAAATTAAAGCCAATCTGGTACAAGATGACTACGTATTTTATGAAAATATATGGTATAATTTAATTAACAATAGCGAAAACGGCATGAGACGATGCCGTTTTATTCTTGAAATTGTCAGATAGCGGATTTTTTGTAAATAATTGGAATAAAAACGTATTTTGCCAAACCAACAAATGATTAAGCCGTATTTTCCAGATTAATTATGAAAAGACAAGGGAAGAAATAGAATGGGCAAAAAAAAGGTCGTTTCAATTGAAGATCGCATACCAACGCTGAAACAGGAACGAAAAAAGAAAGCAAATCGACGTCTTATCTTCTATCTTTCTATTTTTTTCTTTTTAATTTCCATCATCGTCTATTTGCAATCACCATTAAGTCATGTCAAAACGATTGATATTTCCGGTAATTCACTTGTCAAGAACGAAGAAGTGCTTGAAACGTCCGATATTCGTAACGGCATGAATATATGGACCATCAATAAATCAGATGTCACCCAGGCGCTGCAGGAAAACCCGGTTATTCAGCGGGCAGAAGTTGATCGGAAGCTGCCCTGGACAATTGACATTAACATTACGGAGGCAGACCTTGTCGGTTATGTCAAACAGGAAGCGAAGCACTACCCGGTTTTGGGAACTGGAAATGTATTGCAGGAGCGTGAACAGCAGTATGCCAGCGGGCAGGCGCCATTGCTTCTCAAGTTTTCAGATGAAGCCTATTTACAACAAATGGCACAGGAGTTGGCTGATTTGCCCGCGAGTATTGTGCAGCTGATATCTGAAATCCATTGGCAGCCAAGTGACGACAATCAGCATAAAATTTTGCTTTACATGAATGATGGCTATATCGTAGACAGCACCATTCGGCGTTTTGCCGAAAATATGCGTGTTTACCCTTCAATTGTTTCGCAGCTTGACCCTGAAAGCGAGGGGGTTATTCACATTGGTGCCGGTGTTTATTTTGAAGCGTTCAATTCAGGCGCGGCAGAGTCTCCGGATGATGAACAGAAGACCGGGGATGCCGATGCCCAATAAGCAGTTACTGAATAAAATGAAGAAAATTAAAGGATTTACTGTTTTTTTATCGAATTAATTAATATATATTTTCTTTTTACGATTCTTCCTTTAAAATAATAGATTACAGGCTTATATAATCGAATAGAGAAATCATCTGATTAAACGGAAGGCAACAGATCAGATGCTTCTGACCAGGAGGTGCCTTGCTTTGAACAACAGCGAAATACTAGTAAGTCTTGATATAGGTACATCAAAAATAAAAGTTATTATAGGCGAAGTATTAAATGATTCCCTGAACATTATTGGCGTGGGCACAGCTGCATCAAACGGCATGAAAAAAGGTGCGATTGTTGACATAGACCAAACGGTCCAGTCCATCCGTAATGCTGTGGAACAGGCAGAACGAATGGTCGGGATGCAAATCGACAGTGTCGTCGTTGGCGTCAGCGGCAATCACATCCAGCTACAGCCATGCCATGGGGTTGTGGCTGTCCAGAGTGAGAACCGTGAGATTGGAGATGAAGATATCAAGCGGGTGATTGATGGGGCTCAAGTTATTTCCATTCCGCCTGAACGGGAAATTATTGATGTTACACCGAAACAATTCATTGTTGACGGACTAGACGAAATTACCGATCCGCGCGGTATGATTGGCGTTAGACTAGAAATGGAAGGGACCATCATTACATGCTCCAAAACCGTTTTACATAACCTGCTGAAATGTGTGGAACGTGCAGGGCTGAGTATTTCGGATATTTGTTTACAGTCGCTTTCAGCGGGAACAGTGGCTTTATCAAAAGATGAAAAAAATCTTGGCGTCACATTGATCGATATTGGCGGTGGGTCCACGACCGTTTCTGTTTATGAAAACGATCATTTGGCTGGCACCAGCGTTGTCCAGCTGGGTGGCGATAACATTACAAAAGATTTGTCAATCGGTTTACGAACATCAACGGAAGAGGCTGAAGATGTCAAACTGAACCATGGACATGCCTTTTTTGATGATGCCCGGGAAGATGAAACCTTCGATGTGTCGATCATCGGCAGTAATCATAAAGAAACATATAACCAGCTGCAGATTGCCGATATGATCGAAGCCAGATTGGAGGAAATCTATGCTTACGCTGAACGGGAAATCCGGCGCATGGGTTACCAGCAATTACCTGGTGGATATGTTCTGACAGGTGGTACAATGAAAATGCCGGGCGTTATGGAACTAGCACAAGATTTGTTTCAGTCAAATATCCGGATTGCGATACCAGACTACATAGGTGTAAGAGAACCGCAATTTACTGCGGGAGTAGGTATCTTGCAATTTGCTCATCGTAATGCGAAAATACAAGGAAAAGATTTGTTACCTTCTGTTGTCGTTAATCAGAATGAATCGAAACCAAAACGTACGAAAAACTCCGGAAGTTCTGACACCTCCGCGAAACCGAAGAAAAAGGAATCGGGAATCGCTAACTTGTTCAAATATTTCTTTGATTAAGTAGAGAGAGTTTACGAATGTTTGTGGGTTAATGGGGTTTCGGGATATTGCCCAACCACCACTCGATCGTATTTAATGCGTTGTAATTCAGCATATTAGGAGGAACGGATGTATGTTAGAGTTTGAAACGAATATGGACCAACTGGCAACGATAAAAGTTATTGGTGTTGGCGGAGGCGGCACCAATGCTGTTAACCGCATGATTGAACACGGTGTTGAAGGCGTGGAATTCATTGCTGTCAACACAGATGCCCAGGCTTTGAATCTGGCAAAGGCTGAAACGAAACTGCAAATCGGTGGAAAGCTGACACGCGGTTTAGGTGCCGGCGCCAATCCGGAAGTAGGCCGAAAAGCTGCCGAAGAAAATAAGGAACAATTGGAAGAAGCGTTACAGGGTGCTGACATGATTTTCGTCACGGCTGGTATGGGCGGCGGAACCGGAACAGGTGCGGCACCCGTGATTGCACAAATCGCCAAGGAGCTTGGTGCTTTAACAGTAGGTGTCGTAACACGTCCATTCACGTTTGAAGGGAAAAGACGATCAACCCAGGCGGTTTCCGGTATTGATTCATTGAAAACCAATGTGGATACACTGATTGTCATTCCGAATGATCGTCTCCTAGAAATCGTTGATAAAAATACACCTATGCTGGAAGCGTTCCGTGAAGCCGACAATGTATTGCGTCAAGGTGTACAAGGCATTTCCGACTTGATTGCCAAGCCCGGTCTGATCAACGTGGACTTTGCCGATGTGAAAACCATCATGTTCGACAAAGGTTCCGCCTTAATGGGAATCGGAATTGCCACAGGTGAAAACCGCGCAGCGGAAGCCGCTAAAAAAGCCATATCGTCACCCCTGCTGGAAACGTCAATCGATGGTGCGCATGGTATCTTGATGAACATTACAGGTGGTACCAATCTGAGCCTTTATGAAGTCCAGGAAGCTGCCGATCTCGTCACATCAGCCGCCGATAACGAGGTGAATGTGATCTTTGGATCGGTCATTAACGAAAATCTTAAGGATGAAATTATTGTTACAGTGATTGCAACCGGATTCGTTGAGAGTCAGCAAGAAGAGGGACAACCCCGCCAACGTCCGGTTATTAACCATAATCAGCAGGCAGCAACAAGATCTTCCGATGAGTCACCGTCACCGCGTGAGCAGGAACAGAATCAGCAAAGCCGCCCGAGCACGCAAGAAGAGGAACTGGATATCCCTACCTTTTTACGGAATCGCAACCGCAACCGGTAAAGTAAAACGCCATTCAGCGGATGCTTTTCCCGTTGAAGAACAGAATAATCTTATGATAGGCAATCGGATGACGTCCGGTTGTCTTTTTAATTTTAATTGACATCAAAAGTCATTCAGCAACCTCACCATGCATTTAACCCCAACGAATTGGAATCCAAGGCAAGATTTCGCTGTTACGACACGATATGTGATAAGTAGTTAAAATTAGCCCCACTAACCCTACATAAATTGACAGACTTTGCTGCCCAATGCCACTATACTTTCTGGTAGAAAGCTTTTAAATGTTTAGACCGACTATTAAAGATTACGAAACAGGAAAGGAAGAACCATGTGTGACCATTTATCTTGATGCTGTCTGGCTTTTGAATTTGTTCCTGGATATGATGTTGCTTATGCTGACACAGGCACTGGCAAAAGACAGCACGAGAAAACTCAGAGTCATGTTTGGAGCGTTCATTGCTTCATTATTGGTGCCGCTGTCCATTTATTATCCTGAATCATTTTTTACGAGTCTGATAGGTAAACTGCTGTATTCGGTCATTATTATTGTATGCAGTTTTCGAATTTATGCATTCTATCAGCTGGCTAAACTGCTGCTTTTATTTTATTTCACAACATTTGCGATAGGGGGTGGATTGATCGCCATACACTTTCTATTCCAAAATCCGGTTGGTTTGTCAACAAACGGGGTGCTCACATTCAGCAGCGGTTATGGAGATCCAATCAGCTGGCTGTTTGTTGCGATCGGGTTTCCGCTTGTGTGGTATTTTACAAAAAACCGTATGGACAAGCATGCTGCGGAAAAAATCCGGTATGATCAATTATGCCCGATCACCATTCAGATTGAGCAGATCAGTTATGCAACAACCGCTTATATTGACAGCGGCAATCAGCTGTCAGATCCATTGACGAAAAAACCGGTGATCGTGTGTGATGAATATTTTTTAACACAATGGTTTTCAGAAGATGAATGGGAAATGCTGAAAGCTGCCCACGACGATTTGGATTTTAGCCGTGTGCCAAATGGCTGGGAAAAACGGCTTCAGATCGTCCCGTTTCAGGGTGTTGAAGGCAACCGCACATTTATGCTGGCTATTAAGCCGGATCATATCACAATTGTCTATAGTGATGAAGCGATTAGGACACGTAAGGTTCTGATCGGCATTCAATTTGCCGGGCTGACCAAAGATCAATCCTATCATTGCTTACTCCATCCGGAAATTATAAAAAATGCCGCACCTGTATCCGCATAATGGCAAATGATGCAACGAATTAGACAATGGTGGCTTATACTGCCATCGAAAAAAGCTAAAAAGGAGCGACTTAATTTGAAACTTATCAGACTTCGGATGCGTTTATGGTGGTATAAAATACTATTTAAACTGGGCCTCAAAACAGACGAAATTTATTACATAGGTGGCAGTGAAGCTCTTCCGCCGCCATTATCAAAAGAAGAAGAAAAACGCTTGTTGGAATTGCTTCCTGAAGGTGATAAATCCGCCAGAGCCATGCTCATTGAACGAAACCTACGTCTGGTTGTCTACATTGCCCGAAAGTTTGAAAACACCGGGATCAATATTGAAGATCTGATCAGTATTGGTACTATCGGGCTGATCAAAGCTGTCAATACATTCAATCCCGAAAAGAAAATAAAGCTGGCAACTTATGCTTCCAGATGTATCGAAAATGAAATATTAATGTATTTAAGACGGAATAATAAACTTAAGTCTGAGGTTTCCTTTGATGAGCCTTTAAATATTGACTGGGACGGCAACGAATTGTTGTTGTCAGATGTTCTCGGTACAGATGAGGATATCATTACCCGGGACATTGAAACCAATGTGGATAAACGTTTGCTAAAAAATGCTCTTTCGCAACTTAATCCCCGGGAAAAGCAAATAATGGAACTTCGCTTCGGCCTAGTCGGTCAGGAAGAAAAAACACAAAAAGATGTGGCGGATATGTTAGGTATTTCACAGTCTTATATTTCCCGTCTGGAGAAAAAGATCATCCGCCGTCTGCAAAAAGAATTTAATAAAATGGTCTGACTTACGCCGACGTGATTTGAAGGCATCTTAATAGGATGTATCGCCAGGCCTAATTGCATAAAAACCCTCCTATGGGGAGATACTGCTCATGAACAGCATCTCCACTGGGAGGGTAGAATATGACAAAACATAAAGTAGAAATTTGCGGCGTTGATACATCAAAACTACCTGTATTAAAAAATGACGAAATGCGTGAATTATTCAAGCGAATGCAAGATGGTGATCTATCAGCAAGGGAAGAATTGGTAAATGGCAATTTACGTCTCGTATTAAGTGTTATCCAGCGATTCAATAACCGCGGTGAGTATGGTGATGATTTATTCCAGGTTGGTTGTATTGGACTCATGAAGTCAATTGATAATTTTGATTTAGGCCATAATGTCAAGTTTTCCACTTACGCTGTCCCAATGATCATCGGTGAAATCAGACGCTATCTGCGTGACAACAATCCAATCAGAGTATCAAGGTCTTTGCGTGATACGGCTTATAAGGCACTTCAAGTCAGGGAAAAATTAATCAGTAAAACCTCCAAAGAGCCAACAGCCATGGAAATAGCCGAAGAAATGGATGTTGATCATTCCGATATTGTATTTGCCATGGATGCCATCCAGGATCCTGTCTCGCTTTTTGAACCAATTTATAACGATGGCGGAGACCCGATCTATGTCATGGATCAATTGAGCGATGATAAAGATAAAGACTCCCTGTGGGTCGATAAGCTTTCATTGAAAGAAGGAATGTATCAGCTTAATGAACGTGAAAAGACCATATTGAACAAACGCTTTTTTCAGGGTAAAACCCAAATGGAAGTGGCTGATGAAATCGGGATATCTCAAGCCCAGGTTTCCCGTCTGGAAAAAGCGGCCATCGACCAAATGAACAAAGAAATGTTTGAATAACGAAAGCAAGAAGCCCCCCAGTCTTTCTGGTCCACCTGACCACAGAGGGGGGACCCACTTACGTTCTATAACAACTATCGACCCCAAATCCAATTTGGGGTCATTTCTTTGTCAAAAATAATGATATTTTCAACGCCCCCTTTATGGTTTTTTAGACGATTGTATTCTTAAAGGCGGCATAATATTTTGCTCATCCGGCTGCATATAATGCAGTAATAAGGCAGGTGAATCTGGTGATAACGTTATCGGAGTTGCAAATAAAAGAAGTCATCATCATGAATAGCGGCAAAAGGCTCGGCCACATATCCGATCTGGAAATTGACGGTGACCGGGGGAGGATTACAGCTTTGGTGCTTGTTGTAAAAGATAAAGCATCCGGTTTTTTTAGTAAATCGGATGAAATGATTATCCCCTGGGATCATATTGAAGTCATCGGGACGGACGTCATCCTAATCAGAGAAATAGCCACACCAACGCTTTATTCAGATCAGCAATTGCTCGAATAACTGCTGAAATATGATAAAATAGTACAAGTATAAAGCGTGGTTAGGGGGCACATACATGACAGAACCATTCCGTCAGCAGACAGGCATGAATTTCGCCATCGCTAAATGGCAGCGGTTGAATCCCAATCTGAAGGCAGGTTTTACAACACGGAACGGTGGTAATAGTGAAACGCCTTTTGTTTCATTGAATCTTGGTTTACACGTAGCAGATGATTGGGCGAAGGTCATTGCCAATAGACGAAAATTGGCCGAGACTGTCCAATTTCCACTGGAGTCCTGGGTTTCCGGTGAACAGATACACCAGACAGATGTTCATACGGTAACTGAAGAAGATAAGGGAAAAGGTGCAGCAAACTATACGACATCGCTAAAAGGGATTGATGGCTTGATAACAAATCAAACAGGCATCCTTTGCACGGCATTTTTTGCTGATTGCGTTCCGGTTTACTTTTTTGATCCTGTCACAGGATATATTGGCATTGCTCATGCTGGATGGAAAGGAACCGTCCACGGCATTTGTCAAAAGATGGTAGAAGCATTGCATTCTGCGGATGCTGACCCGGCTGATATACGTGTTACAATTGGACCATGCATCTCTCGCGACGCTTATGAAGTGGATGAGCACGTCATAGGCCATATTCCAGGTGATTTACGTGAAAAAACGGTGACACCTCGGGGAAACAATCGCTTTTTGCTTGACTTGAAACAGTTAAACATCGAAATCCTTTTACAACAAGGGGTTTTACGTCATAATATAGATGTAACAAATTATTGCACATTCCGCGATGAATTATTATTTTTCTCGCACCGACGTGAACAGGGACAAACAGGAAGAATGCTTGGTTATATAGGTTATGAAAAATGATTAATGGGGGAGGACGGAGGCTATAATGGATGTAGCAACCAATTTGCGTCAAATTCAATATAATATTGAACAAGCTTGCGCCAAACGTAATCGGAATCCTGAAGAAATCACCATCATTGGTGTGACGAAATATGTTACAATTGAACGAACAGAAGAAGCCATCAAAGCAGGTATTACAAATCTTGGCGAAAATCGGCTGGAAGGCTTTTTGGAAAAGCATGCATACATACAGGATCAGGCATCATGGCATTTTATCGGTACGTTACAGTCGAGGAAAGTTAAAGACGTCGTCGGCAAGGTTGATGCCATTCATTCCTTGGACCGGATATCACTGGCCAAGGAGATCAATAAACGTGCCGCTGAACCGGTGGACTGCTTTGTCCAGGTGAATGTGAGCGGGGAAGATACCAAACATGGTCTTAACCCTGACGACACACTGTCATTCATTAAACAGCTGGAAGCGTTTGAAAATGTGCGGGTGGTGGGACTGATGACGATGGCACCGCATAGTGATGACGCGCAATATTTGCGTGGTGTTTTCAGACGATTGGCTTCTTTGCGGAATACCGTTAAGGCGGAGCAACTGCCATATGCCCCTTGTAACGATTTGTCTATGGGCATGAGCAATGATTACCAGCTTGCAGTGGAAGAGGGCGCAACACATATCCGAGTCGGATCCGAGCTGGTCGGGTCCTAAAACGGGGTGATATGATGAGCATTAAAAATAAAATCAAGACATTTTTCACAATGGAAGACGACTATGAGTATATGGAACAGGAGGAAGCGGTCAATCCGTATGAAGCACCGGCAGCGCAGCGAACCAAAAATGGCAACGTGGTGAACTTAACAACGATGCAAGGACCCACATCGAAAGTCGTGTTATGTGAACCGCGTACTTATAGTGAGGCACAGGAAATTGCCGACAATGTTGTCAATAAACGGGCCGTCGTTATTAATCTGCAACGGGTTGATCATCAGCAGGCAAAACGAATTGTTGATTTTCTCAGCGGTACGGTATATGCGGTTGATGGTGATATCCAGAAACTTGGTGCTGAAACATTTCTGTGTGCACCGGACAATGTTGACGTATCCGGAACCATTACCGATTCAATGGTTGAAGAAGACGAATACAGTAAAGGATGGTAGGAAACGATGCAATCACTACTCAGTTTATTATTACTGGCATTGGAACTTTATAGTTTCGCCCTGATTATTTATATATTTATGTCCTGGTTTCCGGGAGCACGTGAATCGTCATTTGGTGTGTTTTTGGCCAAAATTTGCGAACCGTATTTGGAACCTTTCCGACGTATCATCCCGCCGATCGGCATGATTGATATTTCCCCGATTGTGGCTATTTTTGTTCTATATTTTGCCAGAGTGTTCGGTCTGCCTGTCCTGATCGGCTGGTTCTAGAGGTTAAAATAAATGGACATCTACCAGCATTTCCGAAAAGAGGAACATCCGTTTATTGACCAGGTGTTGTCATGGATGGATCAGGTTGAAAAAACGTTTCAAGTGAGGCTCACCGATTTCCTTGACCCGCGGGAACAGCAAATCGTTGATATGTTGGCGGGGACAAGCATGGAGGATTTGCAAGTTCATACGCATGGCGGCAGCCAAAATGCCGAACGGAAACGGGTCATTATTGCACCGCTGTACGAGGACGTCACTGAAGATATCTTTCAGCTGACCTTATTGCAGGGTTCTTACCATACAAAATTTGTGACGCTCAGCCATCGTGATGTGATGGGCGCATTTATGTCTTTAGGCATTAAACGACAAAAACTGGGCGATATCATAGTTGAAGATGGGTTGATTCAAATCATGACGGCGGATGAAATTGCTCCCTATGTGCTCACAAATTTGACGGATATTAAACATACGACAATAAAGCTGGAAGAAGAACCGCTTTTATCTGCGCTGGAAAGAGAAATCAACTGGGTGGAATCCGATCATATTGTCTCCTCGCTCAGGCTGGACACGGTAGTGAAGGCCATCTATCGTTTGTCCCGTAAAGAGGCAGCAGAGATGATTACAAAAGGAAACGTGAAAGTGAATTATAAAGTGACCGATGATCGCAAATTCGTTTTGGAAACGGGCGATATGCTTTCATTGCGAGGCAAAGGCAGAAGTAAATTGATCAGGATCAATGGTCGAACCAAAAAAGATAAGGTCAGTATCACCACAGCGCTATTAAAATAATTTGGACAGTTTGCAGGAATTTTGGTGTTCTTGTCGAAATAACATATATGTCTTGATAGATTTATCGAGAAAAACCGCTTAAGGAGGTGGCCTGTATGTCATTAACACCGCTGGACATTCATAATAAAGAATTTACGAGAGGCTTTCGCGGCTATGATGAGGATGAAGTCAATGAATTTTTGGATCAAGTGATTAAAGATTATGAAATGACCATCCGCGAAAAAAAAGATTTACAGGAAAAAGTGGACCAGTTAAATGAAAAGCTGGGACATTTCACGAATATCGAAAGTACATTGAATAATTCCATTTTAATTGCACAGGAAACAGCTGAAGAATTGAAAGGCAACGCCCAGAAGGAAGCAAAATTGATTATCAAGGAAGCTGAAAAAAATGCGGACCGGATTGTGAATGAATCATTGAATAAATCACGCCGGATTGAAATGGATATTGAGGAATTGAAGAAACAGGCAAAAGTGTTCCGGACCCGGCTGAAAATGATGGTAGAAGCCCAGCTTGATGTCATTGATGCAGGTGACTGGGATGATTTATTTGGTGAGGAAGCAGATACGGAAGGGGAAACAGAGGAAATGGGCGATTACGCCGAAACCAAAGCATAGGCGATAGACCTTGACGTTTGCTCGTTATTTACATATAATGCTCTTATATTAATATGCCATATGATGACGGAGACAGTAGGATGCTGACTTGTCCAGCGAATCAGGAACTGGTGAAAGCCTGAAACAGTGCGGCATTCTGAACATCACTCCCGAGTATCCATTCTGAATCCGAGTAGGAGTGGACGGTTTATTCACGTTACGAATCTCGAGTGAATTTAAAATGAATCAATGGATGATTTTTAAATTTATAAGGGTGGTACCGCGAGTCTTCACGTCCCTTTTGAGGATGAGAAGGCTTTTTTTATTTTCAGGGCTTTTTTCTTAAAGATTGTCTTTTATGACGGTAGCGAATTTCGAATCCACCCGCAAAAGCAACGAGCAAAAATCATCCGCCGAATATGCTGCGAGTTGCGAGGAGCACAGGCAACGCCGAACCAACTTGCAACGTGACGAGCATATTCAATGTGGCCAAAATTTAACAACACACGTTACGAAAAATTTCTTTTGGAAACATAAGGAGGAAAATAGATTGGATTATAAAGAGACATTACTAATGCCAAAGACCAAGTTTCCGATGCGCGGGAATTTGCCGAACAAAGAACCTGAGCGGCAGAAAAAGTGGGACGAGAACCACATTTACGAAAAAGGTATGGAACGGACTAAAGGACGTCCGCTGTTTATTCTGCATGACGGCCCACCGTATGCCAATGGTGATTTGCACATCGGGCATGCACTCAACAAAATATTGAAAGACTTTATCACACGGTATAAATCAATGAGCGGCTATCATGCGCCATATGTTCCCGGCTGGGATACACATGGTTTGCCGGTGGAAACAGCATTGACGAAAAAGAAAAAAGTTGACCGCAAAAAAATGAGCGTTGCCGAGTTCCGACAAAAATGTGCTGAATATGCTATGGGACAGCTTGACAATCAACGAAATCAATTTAAAACGTTTGGTGTCCGAGGGGATTGGGATAACCCGTACATTACGCTAACCAAAGATTATGAAGCAGCTCAGATCAGAGTGTTTGGTGAAATGGCCAAAAAAGGTTATATTTACAGAGGACTGAAACCTGTTTACTGGTCACCATCATCCGAATCAGCACTTGCTGAGGCGGAAATCGAATATTATGACAAGCGCTCACCATCCATCTATGTCGCGTTTGATGTAACAGATGGAAAAGGTGTGCTTGATGTCGATGAAAAAATGATCATCTGGACGACAACCCCATGGACGATTCCGGCAAACCTTGGCATTGCCGTTCATCCGGAATTGGAATATGCGGTAGTTGCTGTCAATGGTGAGAAATATGTGATTGCCCATGAACTACTGGAAACCATTAGCGATGCGTTAGAATGGGAAAACCCGGAAGTCGTCAAAACCTTCAAGGGGCAGGAATTGGACAAAGTGGTTGCGAAACATCCGTTTTATGACCGCGACTCGCTTGTCATGCTGGGTGACCATGTGACGACAGATGCCGGTACCGGGTGTGTCCACACAGCACCTGGACACGGTGAAGATGACTTTTATATGTCACGTTCGTATGGTATCGAACCACTGTCGCCGGTTGATGACCAGGGTTATTTCACTGATGGGGCACCAGGTTTTGAAGGGCAATTTTATGATAAAGCCAATAAAGAAATCACCGAAAAACTGGAAGAGGTCGGAGCACTGCTGAAGCTGACATTCATGACTCATTCGTATCCACATGACTGGCGGACGAAAAAACCGACAATCTTTCGTGCGACATCCCAATGGTTTGCATCCATCAAAGATTTCCGGCAGAACATTTTGGATGAAATCAATCAAATTAACTGGTATCCTGCTTGGGGTGAAACACGCCTGTACAACATGGTGCGTGACCGTGAAGACTGGTGTATTTCCCGGCAGCGCACATGGGGTGTACCGATTCCGGTCTTCTATGCTGAGGATAATACACCGATTATTACCGATGAAACAGTTGAACATGTTTCCACATTATTTGCCGAGCACGGTTCAAATGTGTGGTTTGAACGCAATGCCAAAGATCTTTTACCTGAAGGATTTACGTCTGAGCATAGTCCAAATGGCCACTTTACGAAAGAAATGGATATCATGGATGTCTGGTTTGACTCCGGTTCGTCCCATGAAGCCGTGTTAGTAGGGCGTGAGGATCACAAACGTCCGGCTGATGTCTATCTGGAAGGCAGCGACCAGTACCGCGGCTGGTTCAACTCATCCATTTCCACGGCAGTGGCGGTTACCGGTCGTGCACCTTACGAAACAATTATTAGTCATGGATTCACACTGGATGGCAACGGCCGGAAAATGAGCAAGTCACTCGGTAACGTGATGGACCCGTTAAAAATTCAAAAGCAGCTTGGTATCGACATTCTGCGTTTATGGGTATCATCGGTTGATTATCAGGCGGATGTCCGGATTTCCCAGGATATTTTGAAACAAATATCCGAAGCTTATCGTAAAATCCGTAACACGGTTCGGTTTATGCTTGGCAATTTGGCTGGTTTTGACCCGGCAAAAGACATGGTACCTGAAGCGGAGATGGAAGAAGCTGACCGCTATATGCTGCACCGTCTGCAGAATTTATTGCAGAATGTCCGTGACAGCTATGACCATTACGAATACTCACCGATCTATTCATCCATTCATAATTTCTGTACGGTTGACTTGAGTTCATTCTATCTTGATTTTGCCAAGGATATTTTATATATCGAAGCAGCGGATAACCATCGTCGCCGCAGTATCCAGACCGCTTATTATGAGATTGTGACCACATTGGTGAAACTCTTAACGCCGATCATTCCGCATACAGCTGATGAGATGTGGGAATACATTCCAGGCGCCCGAGAAGAAAGTGTCCAGCTCACCGATATTCCGGAACCAAGGAAAATTACCGGCATTGACACACTATATGAAAAATGGGATCATTTCATGAACGTCCGGGATGATGTTCTGAAAGCACTGGAAGAAGCGCGGGAAGGCAAAGTCATCGGCAAATCACTGGAAGCCAAGTTGACCATTGTTCCAAAAGATAGCGAGACAAAAGAAGTGCTTGCCGGCATTTCCAATTTGCATCAACTATTTATCGTTTCCGAAGCCGACGTAATGGATGAGGCATCTGATGCGAATGCGTACCAGTATGTGAATGTTAAAGTCGAGAAACACCCTGGTGAAAAGTGTGCGCGCTGCTGGACAGCCACTGAAACGGTTGGCGATGATCAAAACCATCCGGAATTGTGTTCACGGTGTGCCGATATTGTAAAAGCGCACTACAACGTGTAAGTAACCGTCTCTAAAAGGGCGTCTGATCTTTTGAATCGATTCAGAAGATAAGGCGCTTTTTCATGATTTGTGATAAAATGCTAAAAGGAGTTTGAAACTGTAAAGAAGCCATGATAGTGGAGGAACTGAAATGTATGTGTATTACATATTAGCAATGCTTGTCATTGCGATCGATCAGCTAACCAAGTGGATCGTTGTCAAAACAATGGAGCTTGGTGAGCAAGTTACGGTCATCGGGAATTTTTTCTACTTAACGTCGCATCGTAATAGTGGGGCGGCATGGGGGATCCTGCAGGGACAAATGGGCTTTTTTTACGTCGTTACAGCCATTGTTGTCGTCGGCTTGATTTATTTCATGCAAAAATATGCAAAGGAAAGCAAGGTGCTGGCGATTGCGCTGAGTCTAATCCTTGGAGGTGCGATCGGGAATTTCATCGACCGTCTGTTGCGGAATGAAGTGGTTGATTTTTTTGACGTAATTATTTTCGGGTATGACTATCCGATATTTAATATAGCAGACGCTGCATTAGTCGTTGGTGTGATTCTGGTAATTATCATAACAATCATTGATGAACGAAAGGAAAAGCGACAAAATGACAGAGCAGCACATGGTAACAGAAACTGAACAGAATCGGCGCATTGATAAATTGATGACAGCACTGATTGCTGATGCATCACGTTCACAGGTGCAAACTTGGATTACAAATGGCCACATTCGTGTTAACGGCCAATATGTTAAGGCGAATGCTAAATGCCAGGCCGGTGACACGATTGAGTGGGTATTGCCCGAAACAGAACCATTCACCGTTGAGCCGGAGGACATCCCGTTGTCGATCATCTATGAAGATTCTGATCTTCTTGTTGTCAACAAGCCAAGGGGGATGGTGGTTCATCCGTCTGCCGGTCACCAAAGCGGGACCCTTGTAAATGGCTTGCTGCAACATTGTGACAGTTTGTCGGAGGTTAATGGTGCGGAACGACCAGGCATTGTCCACCGTCTTGATAAAGATACCAGCGGATTATTGATTGTTGCCAAAAATGACCAAGCCCATATCAATCTTGCCGAACAGCTGTCGGCAAAGGAGATAGATCGGCAATATGAAGCCATTGTGCATGGCGTGATTGATCATGAAACAGGCCTGATCGATGCACCGGTTGGCCGGGATCCGAATGACCGGAAAAAGATGGGTGTTGTGGAAAACGGAAAAGCTGCTGTCACACATTTCCGTGTTGTGACCCGATTTGCCGACTTCACCCATGTTACATGTCAACTGGAGACAGGCCGTACTCACCAAATTCGTGTCCATATGAAATATATCGGCTACCCGATTGCAGGTGACCCGAAATATGGACAGCGAAAAACATTGGACATCGGTGGCCAGGCCCTCCATGCGAAGTCGCTACAATTAACACATCCGACTACAAATGAAGTACTGCATTTTGAGGAGGAGGCGCCGGCTTATTTTAAAGAGTTGCTGGCGCTGTTTGAAAAAAACATTGACACCTGACGGGAAGTCTGTCATAATTATGACAGTTAAATAATGAACCTTTAATCTAGTCCAGTGAGGCTAAAAGGTGCCGGAACGATCACTTATGTGACCGACGTATGTCCAAATCCCTTTTTGCCTCATTGGCGAAAAGGGATTTTTTCAGTTTCGGGGGGGTGTTCAATTGAAGAAAAAAACTGTGCTACTGGATCAGGCAGCCATGGAGCGGGCGTTAACGCGGATTGCGCATGAAATCGTCGAGAAAAATAAAGGCGGTGACCATCTGGTGCTCGTAGGCATCAAAACACGGGGCATCCCGCTGACGAAGAGGCTGCAGGAAAAGATCCGGCAAATAGAAGGGATAACAGTACCAACAGGTGAACTGGATATCACGCTGTATCGTGATGATTTGGAAGAAGTAACTGCCGATAAAGACCCTGAATTGAAGGGGGCAGAGATTGACGCTGATTTAAAAAATAAAAAAGTTATTTTGATTGATGATGTGTTGTATACTGGCAGGACGGTCCGGGCAGCAATGGATGCCGTCATGGACATTGACAGACCATCACAGATTCAGCTTGGGGTTCTCGTTGACCGGGGCCACCGTGAGCTGCCGATAAGAGCAGATTATGTCGGGAAAAACATTCCGACATCTGATGAAGAAGTGATAATGGTTCAGTTGCGTGAAGTGGATGAACAGGATGATGTGAGTATATATGAAAAATGAATCAATGACCTTTAATTAAATCCGGTGAGGTTTAGAAGGTCGCTTTTAGGAAACGTGTAGGCATACTGAACACGTGTACCTCTTTGCGGCCTTTCGCAAAGAGGTTTTTTTGTGGGATTGAAATTATGAAATTAGTTTTTAATAAAGGCGCATTTCGTAAATTTTGTTGCTCTTAGACTCTCGCAGTTGATATAAAGTGAAACTTCATTCAGTGGAATGTTTTTCTCCACTGAATGTTAGTTGAACAGAATCGGGCATTTAAGGTCAGTTAGCCGCCGTATTTTGGCGGGTTACTAACCTTTAGATGCGGGAAAAACTGCGACGTAACTGCTGCTTGGTTGTTTTCTATAAGTACGTGCTATTCCCGCCGTCCGGGATCGTTTCGGGCGGATGCTTTCCGCGGGCACGGCCTCAGCCTCCTCAGAAGCAAAGAACGCTTCTTCCGGGGTCTTCGGACACGTGCTATTCCCGCAGGAGTCACCGCCCTCCACTCACCCGGACTAGTTAAGTTAGTCAAGTTCGCAGCGATGGACCAGCACTTACTCAAATTCAGAAGTTTGGGAGGAATTCCTGATAAAGTTGCGTCGCAGTTTATGGCGTTTGTGTCAACAACAACAATCTTTTAGCAAACAGCCTCAATAAAAATGAATTGGAGGAAATCGAGATGACCAAACAGGAAATGATAATGGACGTTCAGGAAGTACCCAAACTGCAAAAATGGGTTGTGCTGAGTCTGCAGCATTTATTCGCCATGTTCGGCTCAACGATACTAGTTCCGTTTCTGACCGGGCTGTCTCCCGCAGTGGCACTGGTATCGAGCGGCTTTGGAACACTGGCTTATCTGCTGATTACGAAAGGAAACATCCCGGCATACTTGGGGTCAAGTTTCGCGTTTATCGCCCCGATTATCGGTGCCAGCGCTGCTAGTGGACCGGCCGGCGCGATGGTCGGGAGTTTTCTGGCAGGTGTTGTGTATGGTGTTGTTGCCTTGTTTATCCGGCTATCGGGTATGAATTGGCTGATGCGGATTTTGCCGCCGATTGTCGTTGGACCCGTCATTATCGTCATCGGACTTGGGCTGGCATCAACGGCCATTGACATGTCCATGTATGTGCCCGGGCTGGATGACGATGTGTACAGCATCACCCATTTCAGTGTGGCCTTGTTTACGCTGGCCGTTACGATTGTTGCCTCGATCTTCTTCAGAGGATTTTTCGGACTGATACCGATCCTGATTGGCATTGTTTCCGGCTATGTGTTCGCCCTTTTTCAGGGAGTAGTGGATACAGCGGAAGTGCAGGCAGAATGGGTGGCGATCACATCGGCAGAGTCGGTCGGGGCGTTTTTTACGGCTTTATTTAAGTCGCCGGACTTTGTCGTGCCATTTGTCCATTATTCACCGTTCGAGATTATCAGCGGCGAAATCGTGCTGCTGATGGTACCTGTCGCATTGGTCACAATTGCTGAACATATTGGAGATCAAATGGTGCTGTCGAAAGTGGTCGGCCGGAATTTTATTCAAAAACCCGGGTTGCACCGGTCCATTTTGGGTGACGGTGTGGCGACCATTATCGCATCGTTTCTGGGCGGCCCACCGAATACCACATATGGCGAAAATATCGGCGTCTTATCAATAACGCGTGTGTTTAGTGTGTTTGTGATCGGCGGTGCTGCTGTGTTCGCCATCTGTTTCGGGTTTACCGGCATTGTTACAGCGTTGATCAGTTCCATTCCATCAGCAGTGATGGGCGGTGTGTCCATTCTCTTGTTCGGAATTATTGCTGCAAATGGCCTGCGGATGCTGATTGACAATCAGGTGGATTTGAGTGATAAACGGAATTTAGTGATTGCCTCTGTTATTCTCGTGATCGGTGTCGGCGGCGCGGTTGTCCAGCTGACGGATAATCTGCAGATCGCTGGCATGGCTCTTTCAGCCATTATCGGTGTATTGCTCAATCTTGTCTTACCAGGTAAAGAAAGCGGCTATGGCAATGGGGCGATGTTTGCTGACATGGATGCCAAGCGAATAGATCAGGATGACAGTGCAGCTTAACCATTTGAAAAAGGGGATGATGACGTGCAGCATTTTTTATCCGTTAACGATGTATCGGCTGATGGCATTTACGCCATTCTTGACACTGCCGAGGCGTTACGAAAGAAACCGGAGTCATTAACCGGTCAGTATTTTGCAGCCAACTTGTTTTTCGAGCCAAGTACACGGACGCGGATGAGTTTTCATGTGGCCGAGAGGAAGCTGGGCATAGATCCGCTGGAGCTGGAGCCGGATCTCGCCAGTATCGTCAAAGGGGAGTCTCCCTATGATACAGCACGAACATATGAGGCCATCGGGGCGGATATCATGGTTGTGCGGCATGCTAATGACCACTGGTATGATGAACTTCTCGGAAAGGTGTCGGTCCCGCTCATCAATGCCGGTTCCGGCAAGGACGAACATCCGACACAGTCGATGCTTGATCTTCTGACAATCTATCAGGAATTCGGCCGGTTTAATGATTTAACTATTGTCATAGCAGGAGATATCAAGCATAGCCGGGTGGCCCGTTCCAATGCTCATGCCCTCAAAAAGCTGGGAGCGACCGTTTATTTTGCCGCTCCACCCGGACTGGGAGATGCGTCATTGGCTGTTTCACATCTATCAATCGACGAGGCCTGTGAAATGTGTGACGTGCTGATGCTGCTGCGGGTCCAGCATGAACGCCACACGGCAGCGGTGTATGACACGTCTTCTTACCTTTCCGGCTACGGTCTTACCACCGAGCGCGAAAGAAGCATGAAAGAGCATGCGATCATTATGCACCCAGCCCCTGTCAATCGTGGCGTGGAAATGGACACAAGATTGGTCGAGTGTAGCCGGTCGCGAATTTTTAAGCAAATGGAAAATGGCGTTTACGTCCGAATGGCCATCATGGCAAAACTGTTAAACTGGAGGGGTGTCAATCATGAACATTTTACTGACAAACGCCAGGCGATTACGATATGACGGTCAAACAGAGGCATGTACGATTTTAATCGAAAAAGGAACGATCAAAAAAATCGCAGCACACATTAAAGAAGAAGCTGATGAAACAATCGATTGCAAGAATCACGTTGTCGTACCCGGCTTCATCGATATCCATACGCACTTGCGTGAACCCGGCGGCGAGCATAAAGAAACGATCATCACTGGGACAAAAGCAGCCGCACGCGGTGGTTTTACGACGGTGTGTGCCATGCCGAATACGAATCCTGTTCCCGATAATGCCGGGACACTTCAGGCATTGTTGGAAAAAATTGAGCGGGATGCCTGTGTGCGAGTGCGCCCTTATGCATCAATCACCGAAGGACTCAATGGGGAGACATTAACGAATCTATCAGAACTCGCACATATCGGGGCATTTGCTTTCACTGATGATGGCGTCGGTGTCCAGACAGCCGATGTGATGCTTGCAGGCATGCGTGAGGCTGCGGCCAATGGAAAAGCGATCGTTGCCCACTGTGAAGATAACACATTGGTTACCGGCGGAGTTGTGCACGACGGTGAAGTCAGTGAACGGCTCAACCTGCCAGGGATTTCGGCTTTGAGTGAATCCGTGCAGATTGCTAGGGATGTCCTATTGGCAGAAGCAGTGGGCTGTCATTATCATGTTTGCCATGTGAGCACAAAAGAATCGGTCCGAGTCATTCGTGATGCTAAACGCGCAGGTATTCATGTGACCGCTGAAGTGACGCCACACCACTTACTGCTGAATGAACAGGCTATCACCGAGGATAACGCCGCTTTTAAAATGAATCCGCCATTAAGAAGCGAGGCGGATCAGGCGGCATTGCTTGAAGGATTGCTTGATGGAACGATCGATTTGATCGCCACCGATCATGCACCACATACAGAAGCAGAGAAAACACCGGGTATCAAACAGGCGCCGTTTGGCATCGTAGGACTGGAAACCGCTTTTTCGCTATTATATACATGTTTGGTTAAACAGGGCAGCGTCACACTCAAGCAACTTATTGATTGGTTGACAGTGAAACCGGCCATGACATTTAACCTGCCCTATGGCGGATTGGAAGAAGGAAAGGCTGCTGACCTTACGATGGTGAATCTGGACAGGGAGGTATCGCTGGATAGAAATACCTTTTATTCAAAAGGGCAAAATACGCCATTTGACGGCTGGCAGATACAGGGGACCCCAGCCATGACGATGGTTAACGGACAAATTGTTTATAAGGAGGATGCATATGCCTAAGAACACCAACATTGAAACGATTCTCGTGATCGGATCAGGCCCGATTGTGATCGGGCAGGCGGCAGAGTTTGATTATTCCGGCTCGCAGGCTTGTCAGGCGCTTAAGGAGGAAGGTTATACCGTTTTGCTTGCCAACTCCAATCCGGCGACTATTATGACAGATCATACGATGGCTGATAAGGTTTACATGGAACCACTGACGCCTGAATTTCTGAGCAAAATCATTCGCAGGGAGCGGCCTGATGCGATTCTGCCGACGCTAGGAGGGCAAACAGGTCTCAATATCGCCATTGAATTGGAGCGCAACGGAATTCTAGCTGACTATCAGGTCGAATTGCTCGGGACAACACGGCATACGATTGAAAAGGCGGAAGACCGGGAAAAGTTCCGTTCTTTAATGCGGGAATTGAATGAACCTGTCCCCGACAGCCAAATTGTTCATTCGGTTGAAGCAGCCTGTTCGTTTGCTGGTGAAACCGGCTATCCGGTGATTGTCCGGCCAGCCTATACATTGGCCGGGACCGGTGGGGGCATGTGCTATAGCGAAGCTGAATTAGTTGAGGTGACCCGCAATGGGTTGGCTTTATCGCCGGTTAACCAATGCCTGATTGAAAAAAGCATTGCCGGTTTTAAGGAAATTGAGTTTGAAGTGATACGGGATAAGCGTGATCAGGCCATTGTTGTCTGTGATATGGAAAATGTCGATCCGGTCGGTATTCATACAGGGGACTCTGTTGTGGTGGCTCCGTCACAGACGCTCAGCGAACGGGCATATCAGTTACTAAGGGATACATCATTGAAAATTACCCGAGCATTGGCTGTTGAAGGTGGATGCAACGTCCAGTTGGCGCTTGATCCGGACAGTTTTAACTACTACGTGATTGAAGTGAATCCGCGTGTCAGCCGATCGTCAGCGCTGGCATCCAAAGCGACTGGCTTCCCGATTGCGAAAATCGCTGCCAGGGTGGCTGTGGGGCTGACACTTGATGAAATAGCCAATCCGGCAACGGGTACGGCTTATGCTGATTACGAGCCGGCTCTTGATTATGTGGTCACGAAAATACCGCGCTTTCCATTCGATAAGTTCGTCACAGGCACTCGCCAGCTCGGCACCCAAATGAAAGCCACCGGTGAGGTTATGGCCATTGGCTGTCATTTTGAAGAATCATTACTAAAAGGTGTTCGGTCTCTGGATATTGGAACAGAGGAATTGAGGATGCCAGACTTGGCTGATGCACCAATGGATGAGTTGAGAACACGTCTGCAAAATGCGGATGACGAGCGTCTGTTTGTGTTAGCTGAAACATTTCGCCGTGGTTTGACAGTTGATGAGGTGTTTACGCTGACAAATATTGATCGTTTCTTTTTAACTCGGATTCAGCAACTTATTGAACTGGAAGAACGTTTGTCCGGTAAACGATTTGATTCGGCTCTATTGACAGAAGCGAAAAAATCAGGCTTGTCGGATGCAGCGATCGCCCGGATCTGGCATACGACAGCCGAAACCATTTATGAATGGCGTCGGCAGCATACTATAACACCGGGGTATGGCATGGTCAACACCCGTAAGGCAGCATCCGAGGCGAATACACCTTATTTTTACAGTACCTATGGAGCGGCGAATCATCTGGCTCCATCCAATCGGAAAAAAATACTCGTCCTCGGATCTGGACCAATCCGGATTGGGCAGGGAATCGAATTTGATTATGCAACGGTTCATTCGGTGCTGACGATTCAGGAAATGGGCTATGAGGCGATCATTATGAATAATAACCCGGAAACCGTTTCAACTGATTTTAGCATAACGGATAAACTTTATTTCGAGCCGCTTACGGTTGAAGATGTCATGCATGTTGTTCAGCTGGAACAGCCTGAGGGTGTCATTGTCCAGTTTGGCGGTCAGACAGCGATCAATCTGGCGGAAGGATTGCAACGGCGTGGTGTGGCGATTTTAGGGACCGAACTGGAGGCCATTGATCAGGCGGAAGACCGTGAGCGGTTTGAACAGCTGCTTGATAATCTGGCATTGGCGCGTCCACAGGCCAGGACGGTTCTCAAACCTGAGGACGCGGAGAAAGCGGCGGATGCGATCGGTTATCCGGTCCTTGTACGCCCGTCTTACGTTATTGGCGGCAGCCGGATGGAAATGGTCAATGATGCAGATGAGCTTCATCATTATTTGGCCAAATCCAATGAGGCGGACAACGTCCATCCGATTTTGGTTGATCAGTATATGACCGGGATTGAAGTGGAAGTTGATGCTGTCAGTGACGGACAAACCGTCATTACACCGGGTATAATGGAACATATTGAACGGTCCGGCGTTCATTCCGGGGATTCGATCGCGGTTTACCCGCCGCAACGGTTGAGCGCTAACGTCAAACAAAAGTGTTTTGATGCAACCTATAAAATTGCGCGTGCCCTTGGTATCAAAGGGCTCATCAATATTCAGTTTATTATTCGCGATCAGGACGTCTACGTTCTGGAGCTCAACCCGCGGGCCAGCAGAACAATCCCGTTTCTGAGCAAGATAACCGGTGTTACGATGGCCAATATTGCCACCCGGTGCATGTTAGGCGAGAAATTGTCGTGTATGGGTTATTCGTCCGGTATTTTACCTGAGCCGGATACCGTTTCGGTTAAAGTCCCTGTCTTTTCGTTTGAGAAACTGCGTAGTGTTGATACAACGCTGGGACCGGAAATGAAATCGACCGGGGAAGTAATCGGTCATGATAAAACATTGGAAAAAGCTCTATACAAAGGGTTGACAGCTGCCGGCCTGTCAGTGCCGCATGAAGGGACAGTGCTCCTTACAGTAGCTGATAAAGATAAGCCGGAAATGCTGGACATAGCTGTGAGATTCCATCAGCTCGGGTTTCAGCTGCTTGCCACAGAAGGTACAGCAGCTTATCTAGAAAAAGCAGGAGTTCCTGTAACAAGGGTCGGCAAAATCGGTTCTGCAGCCAGAAATGTCCTGTCCGTGATTGAAAATGGCGATGTCCAATTTGTTGTCAACACGCTGTCATCCGGCACAAAGCCGCGATCAGACGGATTTATGATCCGTCGCGAGTCGGTTGAGCATGGCATTGCTTGTTTAACAAGCTTGGATACCGCACAAGCCATTGTGAATGTGATTGACGCAACAACATTCAGTCCACAGCCAATGACGACGAAACGAGCTGTTTTATCATGAAGCATGTCGATATGATCGTGAAATCAGTCAGGCCTATAGCACTGGATACGTATGAGATGTGTTTGCAAAATGATTATATCGCCAATATGGCTCAACCAGGACAGTTTCTACACCTGCTGGTGGACGGTCACACATTGCGCCGTCCCCTCTCTATCGCCAATACTGACCTAGTGGCGGGAATGGTCACCATTCTCTTCAAAACAACCGGTGACGGAACGCGTCGGCTGGCGGCGTATATGCCTGGTGCAAGACTGGATGTGTTGGGGCCGGCCGGCAATGGCTTTCACCGCAGGAGTGAGACAATCAAAACAGCCTTGCTGATCGGCGGCGGCATAGGTGTACCGCCATTGTACTTTCTGGGAAAAGACTTGCAAAAAAAGGGGGTCCATGTGACTGCAGTCCTTGGTTTTCAATCAAATGCCCATATCTTTTATGAACAAATGTTCCGGCAGTTGGGGAAAACATATATCGTTACAAATGATGGCAGCTATGGCGGTCACGGGCTGGTAACCGATGCCTTGGATCAAGTGGGGGCTATTGATCATTATTTTGCCTGCGGGCCGGTCCCAATGCTCCGGGCTGTCACACAGGAGCTGGGGAGCCAGGCAGGTTCCATATCTTTGGAAGAGCGGATGGGATGCGGTATTGGTGCCTGCTTTGCCTGTGTCATACCGTCCCATAACGATAGCGGCTACCGGAAAATCTGCCGGGACGGTCCGGTTTTTCCGGCAGGTGAGGTGGTGTTATGACAGATCTATCAGTCAATTTGCCTGGATTACCATTGCAAAACCCGGTTATGCCTGCCTCTGGTTGTTTCGGATTTGGCCGGGAGTACCGTGATTTTTATGATTTAAGTCAACTAGGTGCCGTCGTTATGAAAGCAGCGACAAGTCAACCAAGTTGTGGAAATAGGACTCCCCGGGTTGCCGAAACCGCATCCGGCATGCTGAATGCGATCGGCCTGCAAAACCCCGGTGTGAAAAAGATTATAGCCGATGAACTCCCCTTTCTTGCTCAGTATGATGTTCCTGTCTTGGCGAATGTGGCAGGAAGTACAGCTGATGAGTATGTCAGCGTTGCCTCGGCATTTAATGAAACGAAAGCCGTCAATGCGCTGGAACTGAACATTTCCTGTCCCAATGTCAAGGAAGGGGGGATTCAGTTCGGCACGGATCCCGATATGGCAGCTGAATTGACGGCAAAGGTGAAAGCGGTCAGCAACCATCCAGTGTATGTCAAACTGTCACCAAACGTTTCGGATATTGTGGCGCTAGCCAAATCGGTTGAAAAAGCCGGGGCAGACGGGTTGTCCCTGATTAATACGGTAACCGGCGTGCAGATTGATTTAGACGGGAGGAGGCCACTGTTGGCCAATCAAACGGGCGGACTGTCAGGCCCTGCCATCAAGCCGGTTGCTATTCGCATGGTTTATGAGGTGAAACAGCATGTCTCCATCCCGATCATTGGTATGGGCGGGATTGCCACGGCAGAAGATGTGCTGGAATTTTTACTGGCTGGCGCGAGTGCCGTGGCGGTTGGTACAGCCAACTTTCAAAATCCCTACAGTTGTCCGGAAATTATTGCGAACTTACCACGTGTATTGCAACATTACGGATTCAATTCCGTGACAGGTGCAATTGGAAAGGGGCACGCGACATGAATGAAAACATCTATCTGGCTTTGGATTTTCCAACATGGCAGGAAACAAAGGCGTTTATTGACCGGAACGATTTTCATGGCGTCCCGGTTAAAGTGGGAATGGAGCTTTTTTACCGTGAAGGCCCCCATTTGATTGACGCGTTAAAGCAGCGAGGGCATGATGTTTTGCTTGATTTAAAACTTCACGATATCCCGACGACCGTCATGAAGGCGATGAGAAATATTGCCACGCTGGGGGCGGATATGGTGACTGTCCACGCATTGGGCGGAAGTGACATGATTCAGCGGGCGAAAGAAGGGCTCACAGCTGGTACACCTGCAGGTTGCGAGACGAAGTTGATTGCCGTTACCATCCTGACGTCCATGGATGAAATGATTGTGAACCGTGAGTTGAAAATGAATGGGGATTTGCAACAAAATGCGTTACACTTTGCTGACATGGCTCATCAGAATGGAGCAGACGGGGTAGTCTGCTCGGTTTATGAGGCCGGGAAAATAAAACATCTGTGCAGCCCGTCATGTTTAACGGTCACCCCCGGCATCCGTCTTCATCATGCAGCAGCAGCCGACCAAAAACGAATTGCCACGCCGGCATTAGCCCGGAATAATGGGGCGGATATACTGGTTGTCGGCCGCACGGTAACGCATGCCGGGAATCCAATAACAGCATTTGAAAATGTGCGAAAGGAGTGGGCACATGGAATTAAGTCATGATGTCGCCAGGGATTTACTTGATATAAAGGCTGTCCAGTTCAGCCCCGATGATTATTTCACCTGGACGTCCGGGATCAAATCACCGATCTACTGTGATAATCGGTTGACGATGGCTTATCCGGCTGTACGGGATCGAATTGCAGCTGCATTTGTTCAGCTGATCGGGCACATGGAGCAGAGGCCGGATGTGATTGCCGGATGTGCGACAGCGGGCATTCCACATGCTGCCTGGGTAGCGGAAAAACTCAATCTGCCGATGGTTTACATTCGTGCCAAAGCAAAAGAACACGGGAAACAGAATCAGATTGAGGGAAAGCTTGAACCGGGACAGCGTGTAGTAGTTATTGAGGACTTAATCTCAACGGGTGGTTCCTCGATTCAAGCAGCCCAAGTGTTGAAACGAGCCGGTGTTGACGTGCTCGGAATACTTGCCATTTTTACATATGGATTGGAAGTGGCCAAGCAGCAATTCCAAAAAGCAAATCTGCGATACCGGACGATTACAGATTATGATGAAGTGTTGCATTGTCTGGCAGAAAATGGATCCATTGACACAGCTCATCAGCAGCAATTGCAAAAATGGCGAAACCAGCTGGCGCTGATATAATGGAAATAGCGTTATGAATTGTGACTCAGCCAAAATTCCATTCCCACGCATATAGCAATAATCAGACCATCACGTTATAATCAATATATATATATAACAACTAATGATCAAACGAGGCGTTTCATTATGAAAATAGATGACTATGAGTTACTGCTGAAATTAAAAGAAGTTGGCACAATCCGGGGGACGGCAAAAGCGGTATTAATCTCTCAACCGGCTGTGACCCAGCGGCTCAAATACATTGAGGCGTATTTCGGGGAGACGATTTTTGTCCGTACGTCAAAAAGCCTTGTGTTGACGCCGGCTGGTGAAATGATTTTGCAGCATGCCAAACAAGTGATGGCAGAAGAAAAGGTCATCAAAAATTCACTTGCTGAGTCAAGCGGGGAAGTACAGGGTACCTTGTCAATCGCCTGTTCTTCTCTCATCAGCCAGCGCTTCTTGCCGTCGATTCTGGGTGACTATACAACCGCCTACCCAAAAGTGGCTATTGATCTGGTAACCGGTATCAGTGAAGATATTAAACGGGAACATAAAAACTATCATGTCTGCATTATCCGTGGTAAAAAGCTGAAAGAAACGGTCAGTGAACTGTTGTTTGAAGACCCGTTATATATGTTTGATACCGAACCGTTTCCAACCGATCAACTGAAGGAACGCCCGCTGATTTCGTTCAAAAGTGATGACAGTATGCATGAACTGGTTGATAACTGGCTTTATCACCATCAGGAGCAAATCCAGCCGATTAAGATGCTTCATGTGGACCAGATTGAAACGTGTAAACAATTTATGAAACAGGGGCTGGGGATGGCAGTTCTGCCAAAAAGTGTTTCGGCTTCCATGATGGACGACTATCCACATATCCCACTCCAGTTGGAAGGGAAACCTGTTACACGTGATACGTGGGTCTGTTATCAGGAAGGCGTCCGCCATTTACCACAGGTTGATCAGTTTTTGACGGCACTCTTAAAAGAAACATTCCTTTAAGAGGTTGTTCAAAAAGTCCGGTAAAAATGACACATCGAATTTCGTCGTTGGCTTGTTTCTCCGCTGCTCATGTATCAAAAGGCGCAGGGGACCTTCTGCTAAGACCGCCCACGTCAATAGCCAACTGCAGAAGTCATCACATCCTGTGGAAGCCCGCTGCTCGAAACGACACCGCCTCGAACTTTCGACGCACAGGACGTGCTAGTGTCGGCGTTGCAACAGGACGTTGCGAACTTAGCCGACCGGTCCTTTTTATCCTCCTTTTTGAACACGCACTTTAAATGTTTAATTCCTTTGGCTTACTGGGAATCATCTTTATATAAGGAACTTAAAGGAGTGATCACACGTGCGTAACGTTATTTTCACATCAAAAGCGACCGCTAAAAATGGTCGTGGTGGACATGTGACATCAGATGACGGTTTGATCGATCTGGATTTGGTTAATCCGGCAGAAGATAAACAAGGCAAAGGATCAAACCCGGAGCAGTTGTTTGCGGCGGCCTATTCAGGATGTTTTGACAGCTCGCTTCACCTTGTGGCATCACAGAAAAATAAAAAGATTGATTCGCAGACGACAGCGGAAGTCAGTTTCTTAAAGGATCCGGCAGATGAGGGTTTTAAAATAGCGGCCACCCTGAACATTCAAATAGCAGGCGTGAACCCGGAAGAAGCAGAAGAGCTGGCGCAGGGTGCGCATCAGGTTTGCCCATATTCGAAAGCAACCCGTGGCAATATTGATGTCACACTGAATCCGAAAGCCGTTGAGGAGCCAAGCTAAAAAACGTTTAAAAAAGATGGATGATTGGTATAAAACCGATCATCCATCTTTTAATTTTTGGGCTGTATCTTTTTCCGGTGTTACATATAATGTCTTCTGGTTGTCATAGGTGACGAACCCTGGTTTCGCGCCATTTGGTTTCCATACATGCCGTATTTTTGTGTAATCGACAGGCACGGATGATGACTGGTGTGACCTGCTGAAATAAGCGGCCAGTTGTGCTGCCTCCAGTAATGTTTCCTCAGCGGGTTCTTTTTCGCGGATAACGACATGGGATCCGGGAATATCTTTCGTATGCAACCAGACGTCATCACGATTGGCCAGCTTCATCGTCAAGTAGTCATTTTGCTTGTTATTTTTGCCGACCAGGATATTCGTACCATCGGAAGCGATAAACGTTTCCGGACTAGGCTTTGCTGGTTTCCTTTTATGTTTTCCTTGCTTCTGTTTCTTCAAATACCCTTCTTCCCGGAGTTCATCCCGAATCTCTTCTACATCAGCTTCACGTGCTGTATCGATTTGCTGCAGCAGCTGGTCCAGGTAAGTGATTTCTCGGTGCGCTTTAGCCATTTCGTTCTGTACTTTTTCCTTTGAGGTTTTTAATTTTTGATATGTTTTAAAGAAGCTCTGCGCATTTCCACTCGGTGTTTTATTCGGATTTAACGCAATGGTGATGGCGTTTTGTTCCGGATCATAATAGTCGATAACATCGACGGTTTTATCACCATGTTTGACCTGATGCATATTCGCGGTCAAAAGCTCGCCTAGTCGCTGGTAAGTGACGGCGTTTTCGGCTTTTGCCAATGTCTTTTCGTGTTTTTTCAGTTTCCGGGTGTTTTTGTCTCTTTCGTTTTTTATAAATTGGTATAAATCCCTTGCCTGCTGTTTCACCCGGTCACGTTCAGCTTTGCCGGAATAAAAGGCATCAAGCATTGAATTGGGATCGTTGAACATATCTGAATCCCCGTCTGTGTGTGTTATTGGCAGCACATGGAAATCCTCTTTGCCGTTCCGGTAAATTCCCGGTGTATAGTGATGGTTTTTTATGTGTTCTTGTAACGTTTCAAATGCTTGCTGATACGTTTCGATTGAACCGAGCTTTGCCTGGTGTGCTATTTCCTCAGCAATAAAAGGGGAGAACCCCGTGAGCGTCCCGACGATTTGCCTGGCTATTTTTCCGCTGTTAAAGTCCAGTTTACGGATAAATGTTTCACTGTCAATTTGTAAAGGGTCCGATTTATCCTGGCTTGGCGGCAGTTTATACGCGTGCCCCGGCAAAATGGTCCGATAACGGTTCTGGGAAACAGATACATGTTTTAGGCTGTCCAAAATATGCCCTTTCTCCCCATCAATGAGCATGACGTTACTGTGCTTACCCATTAATTCAATCACCAGCTTTTTGCTGGTGATATCCCCGATTTCGTTCCGTGACTGGACCGAAAACGTGATAATCCGTTCCATGCCATATTGCTCTATGGATTCGATGACGGCCCCGGACAGATGTTTCCGGAGCAGCATGCAGAACATCGGCGGTTCTTTCGGGTTTTGATACGTGTCATTCGTTAGGTGCATACGTGCATACACTGAATGAATGGACAGCAGAAGTGAATGGTTCTTCCCGTAACTCCGTATAGTGAAAACCAGTTCTGTATCGGTCGGCTGATATATTTTGGCAATTTTTCCAGGGATAATTTTCTCATTTAGGTCATTGGTTACGGCGCGGGTAACCATTCCATCAAATGGCATATGATCACTTCTCCTTGTATTCCAGATCAACAGATAGTACTGGCACAGGCGTTTACAATTGTTACAACGGATTCAAATCAGCCTGCCCGGTGTACAGGCCACCAGTATTAAACCGGCCTCTTTTTCACTTTCCATTATAGCATTTTTTCGGACAAGTCTGCATAAGTATTGATATACGGGAGACGCGCAAAAAGATTTTCCTGATGAATCTGGAGGGAATGCAGGATGAAATGGTATCAGATGGATGTCGATGTGGTCGAACAAAAATTGCACGTCACGACGAAACATGGTTTGTCAGATAAGCAAGTGGAACAGCGCCGGAAACAATATGGTGAAAATCGGCTGGCATCCGAAAAAAGCACATCCAAATGGCTGATTTTTTTGAAACAATTTCAGGATTTCATGGTACTGATATTACTGGCTGCAACATTGGTCGCCGGTATGCTTGGTGAATACATTGACGCCATAGCCATCATGGTCATTGTACTGGTTAATGGTTTTCTCGGGTATTTTCAGGAACGAAAAGCGGAAAAATCACTCGCGAAATTAAAAGAAATGTCGGCACCGGTTGCCAACGTTCTGCGTGATGGGGCGTGGCAAAAAGTATTATCACAGGATCTGGTTGTGGGGGACGTCATCCGAATTAATAGCGGTGACCGGATTCCTGCCGATATCCGGGTACTCCAGGCCAACAGTCTGGAGACAGAAGAGTCAGCATTAACAGGCGAATCACTGCCGGTCATGAAGCATGCGTCACCGATTTCCCGGGACAACCTTGATGCCCAGGATCAAGTGAACATGAGCTTTATGAATACACTCGTGACACGTGGTTCCGGGACAGGCATTGTTGTGGGGACCGGCATGAATACCGTCATGGGGCAGATCGCGTCATTAATGGTCAAAACGAAGAAAACGACGACCCCGCTTGAGCATAAACTTGCCGAATTGGGAAAAGTCCTGATTGCTGTTTCCCTGCTTCTGACAGCGCTCGTTGTCTTGGTCGGGGTCTATCAAGGCCACGCGGTATACAATATGTTTCTGGCGGGCGTCTCGCTAGCGGTTGCCGCCATACCGGAGGGGCTTCCGGCGATCGTGACCGTTGCCTTGTCATTGGGCGTTCAGCGCATGATCAAAAAGAAGGCCATCGTCAGGAAACTGTCGGCGGTTGAAACCTTGGGCTGTGCCTCGGTAATTTGCTCGGACAAGACTGGAACAATGACGGAAAACAAAATGACGGTAAAAGAAGTGTTTCTGAATGACAAGTCGTTATATGTGACCGGTGATGGCTACGATGTAAAGGGGAACATATTTTTTAATAACCATAAAATGGACAGGAATTATCCCAATCTTGAGTCGATGTTCCTCTACGGTATGTTGTGTAATAATGCCTCATTAATGCTCAGGAAAGGCAAGTATTATGTTGATGGCGATCCAACAGATGGCGCATTGCTTGTGGCGGCACGAAAGCTCGGTCTGTCACATCAGCTCTATGATAATTACCGGATCATTAAGGAACTGCCGTTTGATTCTGATCGTAAACGGATGAGTGTGATCGCGGAAGACGAGAATAAAATGCGTTTCTTGATAACAAAAGGTGCCCCAGAGGTTCTCCTGCCACGTTCAGCCTATATTATGAAAGAAGACGGACGCAAATTGATGCGGGGAGATGATCAACAGACGATTAAGCGGGCGATTGACGGCATGGCTGACAATGCACTCAGGACATTGGCGATTGCCATGAAACCATTGGCGAAAGATGAATCACTGGATTCAGCGGTGTTGGAAAAAGATTTGTCTTTCATCGGGTTATACGGGATGATGGATCCGCCGAGAAAAGAAGTGAAACAAGCAATTTCGGAATCCCGTGAAGCCGGCATCAAATCAGTCATGATTACCGGTGATCATGAAAAAACCGCCCGTGCGATTGCCACACAGCTGAACCTGTTGCCTGAAAATGGCATGGTGTTAAATGGGTCTCAGCTGAACAATATGTCGGTCGGGGAACTGCGCGATATCATCGATCAGGTCTATGTGTTTGCCAGAGTCACCCCTGAGCATAAATTGAAAATTGTGGAGGCTTTTCAAGAAGAAGGGCATATTGTTGCCATGACCGGTGACGGTGTGAACGATGCCCCGGCCATTAAAGCTAGTGATATCGGCATCAGCATGGGGGAAAGCGGGACAGATGTGACGAAGGAAGCCTCATCGCTCATTTTAATGGATGATAATTTTGCCACCATTAAATCGGCAATTATTGAAGGCCGTAATATCTATGAAAATATCCGGAAATTTATCCGCTATTTGTTGGCATCCAATGTCGGGGAGATTCTGGTCATGCTGTTTGCCATGCTCCTGGCCATGCCGCTACCATTAGTGCCGGTGCAAATATTGTGGGTAAACCTGGTGACAGATGGATTACCTGCCATGGCCCTCGGGCTGGATCAGTCGGAAGATGATGTTATGAAACGGGGTCCGCGGAACCCAAAAGAAGGGATTTTTGCCAGGGGACTTGGATTTAAAGTCATCAGCCGCGGTTTCTTAATCGGTATCGTTGCGTTAATCGCCTTTATGACGGCTTATCAGGACAACTCTGATAATTTGATTTACGCTCAAACGATTGCTTTTACAACATTGGTTATGGCACAGCTGATCCATGTCTTTGATTGCCGGAGCGAACACTCGATTTTTGCCCGGAACCCGTTTGAGAATAAATATTTAGTGCTGGCTGTGCTGTCATCGATCTTACTGCTTCTGGTTGTCATTTACTGGGAACCGTTACAGCCGGTATTCCATACGACTGCTTTAGGATTAAGGGATTGGGCGCTTGTTCTTGGTTTAAGTTTTTTGCCAAGTGTTTTGTTTGGATTTACCAAAAAATAATTTTTATTGGACCCTTCTGTTATAGAAGGGTTTTTACTTTTTCAGTCAAATTGGTATAATAGGATAGACCGACTTCAGGTGTACATATCGAGTGAAATCATATGTTAATCAAAAACAAGGCGCGGTTCAGGGCTGTGGCGAAAATGGAAGAATGTCGCCACACGCTACAGCAAATGCTTGTATTATGGCTTTTATTTACACTATAATAGGTATATTACAGTTTACAACTGATTCGAACATTTAGAGAGAGAAAATCTTAAGGGGGAGCCAATTTGAGTTTACGATTAATCAATATAGGGTTCGGCAACGTGGTCTCGGCTAATCGGGTTATATCGATTGTGTCGCCGGAATCAGCGCCGGTCAAACGCATTATAACCGTAGCACGTGATAATGATAAATTAGTGGATGCGACATACGGACGGCGGACACGTGCTGTTATTATCGCGGATAGTGATCATGTTGTGCTCTCCGCTGTGCAACCGGAAACTGTCGGGCAGCGTGTAATCAGTCATGAGGAAGTTATAGACGAGAATAACTAGGAGGAAACGTTTTGATTGATGAAAATGGCATTTTATTCGTTTTATCCGGACCCTCAGGTGTCGGGAAAGGCACTGTCAGAAAGGAACTCTTCAGCCGTGCCAATGACCTGGCCTATTCCATTTCCATGACTACCAGGGAAAAACGCCCCGGGGAAGCTGAAGGTGTCGATTATTTTTATAAAACGAATGACGAATTTGAAAAGCTGATCGAGGCGGGGGAGCTTTTGGAACATGCCCGTTTTGTCAATAATTATTACGGAACACCGCGACAATATGTGGAAGACACATTACAGGACGGCAGGGACGTGTTTCTGGAAATTGAAGTACAGGGCGCCATGCAGGTGAAAGAAAATTTTCCAGAAGGTGTTTTCATCTTTTTGTTTCCGCCCAGTCTGGAGGAATTAAAAAACCGGATTGTTGAGCGGGGCACAGAATCACAGGATCTGGTGCTGCAGCGGTTGAAAAAAGCACAAAATGAAATTGACATGATGGATGCCTATGATTACGTTGTCGTCAACGATGATGTGGATGCTGCCGTTAACAAGGTTCAATCGATCATCCAAAGTGAACATTGCAGGCGTGAACGGATTGCCAAACAATATAAACAATTATTGAAGGAGGAATAATATGTCCATGCTTGAACCGTCCATTGACGATTTACAGACAAAAATCAGTTCCAAATATACACTGGTAACGATAGCTGCCAAACGAGCCCGTCATATCCGGGAAACGAATAAAGTGCTGGTTGATAACCCGAAATCGAATAAATATGTTGGGCAGGCACTTGAAGAAGTGATGGCGGAAAAACTGTTTGTAAAAGAAGATAGCAACTGATCGTGATGACCCCCGCTGTTCTTTCATCTGCGGGGGTCTATGTTTTGACAAGCGGCTTTCGTATGAGGAGGGGATGACGGATGTTGCAAAATAAACATATACTTCTCGGTGTGTCGGGTGGTATAGCCGCTTATAAAGCATGTGCCTTAACGAGCAAGTTAACACAGCAGGGTGCGAATGTGAAAGTGATCATGACCGAAAACGCCGCAAAGTTTGTATCACCGCTCACATTTCAAGCTTTATCACGAAACCCTGTCTATACGGATACGTTTGATGAGAAAGATCCGGCCAACATCGCGCATATAGATGTGGCGGACTGGGCAGATATTACGATTCTCGCACCGGCAACGGCGAATGTCATCGGTAAACTGGCGGGTGGAATCGCGGATGATATGCTGTCAACGGTACTGCTGGCCACACAGTCCAGTGTTTATATAGCACCTGCCATGAATGTCCATATGTACGCGCACCCCGCTGTCATGGAAAACATGCAAAAGCTGGAATCTTGGGGATATCATTTCATTGAACCGGGTGCAGGTTATCTGGCGTGCGGCTATGTTGGGAAAGGAAGACTGGAAGAGCCGGAAAGCATTATCGCAGCAGTGGACAACCATCAGTCGGAAAATGCCTTATTCTCCGGTAAGCGTGTGCTGATTTCAGCTGGCCCAACCCAGGAAAAAGTGGATCCAGTCCGGTTTTTTACGAACCGTTCATCTGGAAAAATGGGGTTTGCACTGGCTGAAGCAGCAGCAAATATGGGTGCTAAGGTCACATTGGTCACCGGACCGGTCAGCCTGGAGACCGGGCATCAGATGATCCAACGCCTCGATGTGGTAACAGCCGTCGACATGTATAAGACGATGCATGCGCATTTCCCGGAGAATGATATCGTCATTAAAGCAGCTGCTGTTGCCGATTACCGGCCAAAGCAAATTTATGATGAAAAGATGAAAAAGCAGTCGGACGATTGGCATGTCGCGATGGAACGGACAAAAGATATCCTGCAGTCACTTGGTGACATAAAAGAACAGCAATTTCTGGCAGGCTTTGCGGCTGAAACAACGGACCCGGTTGACTATGGCATCGCCAAGCTGGAGAAGAAAAACCTTGATGCGATTATCATTAACGATGTGGCAGCCCAGGGTGCTGGCTTCGGCGGGGATACGAATGTGGTGACATATATCAATAAAATACAGGATAAAGACGAGATCACGCTCAGATCAAAACAGGCTGTGGCGCATGAACTATTATTATTGATCGCTCGTGATATGAAGGATGAAACCAATTGAATATCGCAAAAGTGATTGTCGATGTTCCGGCCAGTTCTATTAACCAAACATTCGATTATAAGATACCCGAACGTTTCCGTGCGATGCTACTGCCGGGGATGCGTGTTATCGTTCCCTTTGGCCCAAGAAAAATCATGGGGTACGTCGTCAAGAGAGTGAATGAGTCTTCTTTCGATAAGCTAAAGGAAATAGCCGATGTCCTTGATTTGACACCGATTTTGACCCCGGAATTGCTTGAGTTGGGCAAATGGCTGGCAGAAAAGACAGTCAGCTTGTATATAACGGCTTTCCAGGCGATGCTGCCGCAAGTTTTGAAGGCAAATTATAAGAAGGAGCTGGAGCGCCTCAGCCGGGAATCCCTTTCGGCAGAACTCGAGGCATTGTTTGCCGGGAGGGACTTTATTCCTTACGGGGCGCTGGAAAATAGCCAGGTCAACTTTCACCAGGTACAGAAAGCGATACAGAATGGCGATATCGCCGTTCACTACTTAGTTAAATCACGCGTCACGAAAAAGTACGTCACGTATTTAAAGCCGACACGTGAGGTGCATTTGCTTGAAGAGGCGCTGCAGGACATGTCAGGAAGAGCGAAAAAACAACAGGAATTACTTGCTTTTTTTATTAATCAGTCACAGGCAATTGAGCTAAACAGCGTTTTGAAACAGTTCAAGACGACACGGTCCACGGTTAACGCATTAGTCGATAAAGGTTTGCTCGCGACATTTAAGCAAGAAGTTTACCGGAACCCATATGATGACCATACGTTTGAGGAGACTGAGGCTTTGGAATTAACGGTTGAGCAACGTGAAGCCATCGAACCGATCAAACAGAATATTAAAGAAAATGCGCATGATGTGTTTTTGCTTCACGGCGTCACCGGCAGTGGAAAAACGGAAATCTATTTACAGGCCATACAGGACGTCATTGATAAGGGGGAAGAGGCGATTGTTCTGGTCCCGGAAATCTCCCTGACACCCCAAATGGTCAAAAGGTTTAAAGGACGATTCGGCTCAAATGTCGCTGTTTTACATAGTGGTTTATCCAACGGTGAAAAATATGATGAATGGCGACGGGTCCATCGACGTGAGGTACAAGTGGTGGTTGGAGCCAGGTCAGCTGTGTTTGCACCATTTGAAAACCTTGGTATCATCATTATCGATGAAGAACATGAAAACAGCTATAAGCAGGAAGACCAGCCGCGATATCATGCACGTGATGTAGCGGTTCACCGCGGGGCGTATCATCATTGCCCGGTGATTCTCGGCAGCGCGACGCCAGCATTGGAATCTTATGCCAGGGCACATAAAGCGGTTTATAAACTCAGTTCTCTGACCAGACGGACTAATGACAAAGCCATGCCTGATGTAAACGTCGTCGATATGCGGAAGGAATTGCATGCAGGCAACCGCTCGATGTTTTCACGCAGTCTGAAAGAAAATATGGAGAAACGAATCAACCGGGGTGAACAAGTAGTTCTGTTATTAAACAGGCGCGGCTATTCAACGTTTATCATGTGCCGGGAATGCGGCCATGTGCGTGAATGTCCGCATTGTGATATCGCCCTGACTTATCATAAATACAGCAATCAATTAAAATGTCATTATTGTTCGTATGAAGAGCCGATGCCCTTGTATTGTCCATCCTGCAACAGTGATCTGATTCGCTTTTTCGGGACAGGCACACAGCGCATTGAAGAAGCCTTGACAAAGCTGATACCGCAGGCCCGGGTGCTGCGGATGGATGTGGATACAACACGGCGGAAAGGGGCCCATGAGAAACTGCTGAATCAATTTGCCAATAAGAAAGCGGATATTTTACTAGGTACACAGATGATCGCCAAAGGGCTTGATTTTGAAAATGTGACCCTTGTCGGTGTACTGACAGCTGATTCCATGCTGAACCTACCGGATTTCCGGGCATCTGAAAAAACGTTCCAGCTCCTGACACAGGTGAGCGGCCGGGCGGGGAGACACGACTTGCCGGGTGAAGTCATCGTCCAAACATATACACCGGAACATTACAGTATCGAACTGGCGAGCCGGTACGATTATTGGCAGTTTTATCAGCAGGAAATGCAAATGCGAAAAAAATTTCAATACCCGCCTTATGTGTTTTTGGCCTTAATAACGATATCTCATGAAAATCATGTGAAGGCAGTGCAATCGACACAGCAAATCGTGAAAAGCTTATGGAAACATGTTCGCAAGGAGACGGTCATCTTAGGGCCGACACCGTCACCAATTGCCCGGGTGAAGGATAGATATCGTTACCAATGCATGATAAAATATAAACACGAACCTGAATTGCGAACGTTGATTAATAAAATTAACCGGCAATTTGCTGATGAGATAAACAAACATGACTTACAAATATCAGTGGATATGCAACCATACCAATTGATGTAGCAGGAGATTTTCCAGTAGAAAGGAGCATCAGTCAATGAAGCGACTCGTTTTTATGGGGACCCCTGATTTTTCCGTCCCGATTCTGGAAACACTGGTTAAGACAGAATACGAGCTGGTTTTGGTCGTTACCCAGCCGGACCGTCCTAAAGGCCGGAAAAAAATGATGACGCCGCCACCTGTTAAAGAAACGGCTGAAAAACACGCTATTCCGGTTCTGCAGCCGGAAACGTTAAAGGATGACTATCAGAAGATTCTTGCGTATGAGCCCGATCTCATCATAACGGCTGCCTATGGGCAAATTTTGCCGAAAGAATTGCTGGACACACCGACATTCGGGTGTGTCAATGTCCATGCCTCATTATTGCCTGAACTGCGGGGTGGGGCACCGATTCATTATGCTATTTTACAGGGTAAGCAGGAGACAGGCATTACGATTATGTATATGGCTGAAAAGCTGGATGCCGGTGATATCATCACACAGGAAACCGTACCAATAGCAGCTGATGACCATGTCGGCACGTTGCACGATAAGTTATCCGAAACAGGTGCACAACTTTTGGCGGATACCTTGCCCAAACTATTTGCCGGCGACATCAATCCCGTGAGTCAGAACGACGATCTGGCAACGTTTGCGTTCAATATCAAGCGTGAGCAGGAAAAAATAGACTGGCACAAGCCGCATGAGGTTATCTATAATCAGATTAGAGGATTGCATCCCTGGCCGGTTGCATTCACCACATACGATGGCAACGTGATGAAAATCTGGTGGGGCGTCATGGACGAGCAGACGTATGACAGAACACCGGGTGAAATTGTCCGCATCATTGAAGATGAAGCATTCGTCGTCGTTTGTGGCGATCAAAAAGGCATCCGGGTGACAGCGATACAGCCTGCCGGAAAAAAACGGATGTCGGTCAAGCAATACTTGCAGGGGGCGCCTGATCGGATTGAAACAGGGATGCTGATGGGTGATTAAATGGAAAATTATCAGGTGAGAGAATCGATCGTTGATCTGCTCGTGCGCATTGAACAGGACAGCGGGTTCAGCCATTTATTGATCGATCACGAAATAAAATCCAAACATATTTCCCCGAAAGACGAAGCGCTCATGACGGAGATTGTCTATGGAACGATCCAACGTCAATTAACGCTGGATTACTACTTGGAACCGTTTGTCGACTCGCGGAAGAAACTGAAACGATGGGTTCGCATGCTGCTCCGGATGTCTGTCTATCAAATGTACTTTCTGGACAAGGTGCCGGATCATGCTGTTATTCATGAAGCGGTGGAAATCGCCAAACACCGTGGTCACAAAGGGATTGCTTCGCTGGTTAATGGTGTTTTGCGGAACGTCCAACGTAAAGGTGTCCCCAATACAGCAGTCATCCAGGATAAAGCAAAGCGGCTGGCCGTGGAAACAAGTCATCCCGAATGGCTTGTCAAACGATGGGTGGATATGTACGGCTATGAATTGACACATGCGATGTGCCATGCCAATCTTGAACGAAAGCCATTGTCCATCCGTGTCCAGCCATTGAAGATCACACGTGAAGCAGCCATGGACGAGCTACGTGAACTTGGATTTGCAACACGAAAGTCCGATTTTTCCGATCAGGGTATTATTATTGATCAGGGCAACATTTTACGGACAAGGTTGTTTGCAGAGGGTTATGTCACCATCCAGGATCAGAGCTCGATGCTGGTAACAGAAATGCTGAATGCCGAACCGGGTATGACGGTACTGGATGCCTGCAGTGCTCCAGGCGGCAAAGTGACACATACGGCTGAAAAGATGCGCAATCAGGGGGTCATAGCCGCATATGATCTTCATGCCAAAAAAGCCAAACAAATCGAACAAAAAGCTGCGGAGCTGGATTTGACAATTATCGATGCCAAAGCGGGTGATGCGCGGAAATTGCAGGAACAGCATGAAAACCAACGCTTCGACCGTATTTTGGTGGATGCGCCATGCACCGGTTTTGGCGTCATACGCGGAAAGCCCGACATTAAATATCATAAGCAAAAAGAAGATATTGACCAGCTAGCCCGGATTCAAAGCGAAATACTGGAACATGTAGCGCCATTATTGAAAAAAGACGGGTTACTGATATACAGTACGTGTACGGTCGATAAAACAGAAAATGACAACGTTGCAGCAAACTTTTTAGCGCGTCACCCGGATTTTATACTGGATACGAGCTTTTTTGAACAATTACCACCCATGATCCGACAGTCACCAGGATGTTCGGAAATCGGTTTGCAGCTATTCCCCCAAACGTTTTCGACTGATGGGTTTTTCCTGACGAGAATCAAACGCAAGTAATCAAGCTAAAAGCGGACAGTTTTGCTGTTAAGGGGTGAAGAGATGAAGGGACAATTTCAAACAGATCGGGGAAAAATTAGAGACCATAATGAAGATGCTGGCGGGGTTTTTTATAACAGGACAGGTCAATTGTTGGCTGTTATTGCCGATGGAATGGGCGGTCACCAGGCAGGTGATGTGGCCAGTCAGATGGCAACTTCTTTACTCCGGGATAAATGGGAGCATATTGCTAGCTTTGAGTCCACTGAGGAAACTGAGAAATGGTTAAATGACACACTGCAGGAAATAAATCGGGAAATATTGACACATGCCCGAAAACATGAGGCATGTGCTGGAATGGGAACGACTGTTGTGGCAGCTGTCTGTACAGACCAATTTACAGCTGTTTCCCATGTCGGTGATAGCCGGTGTTATATTCAGGATCAAAATGGTTTAAGGCAAGTGACGGAAGATCACTCCTTGGTCAATGAACTTGTTCGCTCTGGTCAAATCAGTCCGGATGATGCTGAACATCACCCTCGTAAAAATGTTTTACTGAAAGCGCTTGGCACAGATGCGGATATAACCGCTGATGTCCAGACGATCGAATGGACGGCCGGTCACCAGCTTCTGTTATGTTCAGATGGACTGACCAATAAGCTGACAGATGAAGAACTTCTGACATTTATGCAAAAAGACCAGACCCTTGACACAACGAGTAACGAAATGATTGAACTTGCCAATGAACGAGGCGGTGAGGACAACATCTCCCTTATTATTGTCTCCTATGACGCTGCCAGGAAAGAGGGTGATGGCTAATGTTGCATGGTCACCTGCTGAATGAGCGCTACAAGATAAAAGAAACGATCGGCGGCGGTGGCATGGCCGATGTTTATCTGGCAGAAGATATCATTCTCGATCGTCATGTGGCCATTAAAGTGTTGCGCATGGACTATGCTGATGATGCGGAATTCATTGCCCGTTTCGACCGAGAGGCACAATCAGCAGCAAGTCTGTCACATCCGAATATTGTCAATATCTATGATGTGGGGGAAGAAGACCGGGTTCTCTTTATGGCCATGGAGTATGTGGACGGAATGACCCTGAAAGAATACATACAGCAACACGCACCAATTAACATACAGGAAGCACTGGATATTATGAAACAGATTGCTTCCGCTATTGCTCATGCCCATGCCAATGACATCATTCACCGTGACATCAAACCGCAAAATATTTTGATTGACACATCCGGCCAGGCCAAGGTGACAGATTTTGGTATTGCTATAGCTTTAAGTGCGACGGCTTTAACCCAAACCAATTCCGTCCTTGGTTCAGTTCATTACTTATCCCCCGAGCAAGCGCGTGGTGGAACCGCAACCAAAAAGTCGGATATTTATTCTTTGGGAATCGTTCTGTTTGAGTTATTGACAGGACGGCTTCCGTTTTCAGGCCAGTCGCCGGTATCAATTGCTTTAAAACATTTGCAAAATGATACACCATCGGTTAAACGGTTTAACTCGGATATTCCGCAAAGTGTTGAAAATATTGTGTTAAAGGCTACTGCAAAGGACCCTTTTCACCGTTACGACGCTGTCTATGACATGGAGGATGATCTCGAAACAGCGCTAGATCCGGACAGGCTAAATGAAGAAAAGTTTATCCCGCCAACTGAAGAAGGGGAAGAGACGAAGGCCATTCCCATTATAACCGACGGCCAATTACAGTCGGACGCGGCTGATGAGACGATGGTTAATCAGCCAAACGACAACACGAAACCCTATACGGAAGAAAAGAAAGGTAAAAAAGAAAAGGGAGCTAAAAAAGCCAAAAAAGCCAAAAAGCAGGCAAAAACCGGTAAACAGCGCCGGCGAAAAAAATGGCTGCTCATACTTGGTTCTTTATTCGTACTACTGGCAGCAGCTGCCACCATATTGTTTATCATATTTAAGCCGGGAGATGTCGAGATCCCTGATGTGAGCGGTATGGAATACGAAGAGGCTATGACCGAATTACGCGGATTAAATTTGGAGACTGAACGGGACTTGACGTTCTCGGAAGACATAGAAGAAAATATGGTTATCGGAACAGAGCCGGATGCCGGGACCACGGTGAAAGAGGATGATATGGTAACGATCATCGTCAGTCAAGGAAAAGAAACAGTGGCATTTGACGATTTTGTCGGCGAAAATTATGAACAGGTCAAACGAATTCTGGAAAATAAGGGATTTGACTCTGTTACAGCAGATGAAGACTATTCGGATGAATATGGTTCAGGGGAAATCGTTGCTCAAGTTTATCCTTCCCCAGGGACTGAGGTCATTCCCGAAGAGACGGACGTTATTTTTGACATCAGCAAAGGTCCTGCTCCAATTAGTGTGAATAATGTGGCGGGCATGAGTCAACAGCAGGCTGTTAATACGCTGGAAGAACAAGGACTGAACGTTGTTGTTAACGAGGAAAATTCAGAAAACACACCGGAAGGCAACATCATAAGTCAGGATCCGGAAGCAGGTACTGAGGTGGAAGCAGGCGATACTGTCAACGTCTACATCTCCACAGGACCTGAAGAAAAACCGCCCGTCAGTCACGAAGAAACGTTTACCGTTTCATATAACCCGGATGAGGAATCAGAAAACCCGGATGAACCGATGGAACAGACCGTTTCCATTTATATTGGGGATAATAATCGTTCACTCTCAGAAAAATATGATGAATACACCATAACAGAGGACAAGGATTTTACCATTACATTGACCATCGCTCCTGACAGTGTGGCGGATTACAGGGTTATGCGCGATGATGAAGTCGTGATCGATAAATCGATTCCGTATGAAGAGGTGGCAGGTGACTAAATGACTGAAGGCAGAATTATTAAAGCAGTAAGCGGTTTTTATTATGTACAATCAGGGGATGACATGTACCAGTGCCGAGGTAGAGGTGTGTTCCGCAACCAAAACATCACACCGCTCGTCGGTGACTTTGTTGAATTTAACGAAACAGAGGGCTATATTTTGGCCGTTAAACCGAGACGCAACACACTTGTCCGGCCACCTGTAGCGAATATTGATCAGGCTGTTATTGTCAGTTCTGCTGTGAAGCCTGATTTTAACCCGCTGTTATTGGACCGGTTTCTGGTTATGATTGAATCAAAGCAGGTTAAACCAGTCATTTTTCTGACCAAGAAAGATGTGATAGCAGAAGCGGAAATGGAAAACTTAATCTATTATCAAAAACTGTATGAACAAATCGGGTATCCGGTCGAACTGATTTCTTCCAAAGAACCGGAAAAGTTAACCGAATTAACACGTTATTTCGCTGAGCGTGTGTCCGTCATTGCCGGCCAGTCTGGTGTTGGAAAATCATCGTTATTGAATGTGTTAAACCCTTCCCTTGAGCTTAAAACGGATGAGATATCCGCTAGTTTGGGCCGGGGGAAGCACACGACTAGGCATGTCGAATTGGTGGAAGCCGGTGGCGGGCTTGTAGCAGACACGCCGGGTTTCAGCGCACTCGACTTCCGGAATTTGGAAGCCGCCGATCTGGGAGAGTGTTTTCCGGAAATACGCGAACGGCAGCCGGATTGCAAGTTTCGCAGCTGTCTCCACCATAAAGAACCGAACTGTGCCGTCAAACAAGCGGTGGAAGACGGGGAAGTCGCTGCAACCCGATATGACCATTATCTGCGTTTTTTGGATGAAATCAATTCACGAAAGCCGAGGTATTAGTATGACTAAAATCGCACCTTCCATTTTATCAGCTGACTTTTCGCAGCTCGGTAACGAAATTCAGGATGTTGAAAAAGGTGGCGCCGATTATATTCATGTGGACGTGATGGATGGCCATTTTGTCCCGAATATCACGATCGGTCCACTCATCGTTGAAGCTATTAAGCCGCACACAAACTTGCCACTTGATGTGCACCTGATGATTGAAAATCCCGATCAATACATTCCAGCTTTTGCTAAGTCGGGTGCGTCAATCATTACGGTTCATCAGGAAGCATGTCCACATCTGCACAGGACCATTCAGCTCATAAAGCACAGTGGGGTAAAGGCCGGGGTGGTCATTAATCCGGCAACACCTGTGGAAATGATCCGGGATATTTTACATGAGGTTGATCTCGTCCTGCTTATGACCGTTAATCCGGGATTCGGCGGCCAATCGTTTATCCCACAGGTTGTGCAAAAAATCGAGCAGATCGCCTCATTACGGAAAGATCGTCAATTAAACTTTGAAATTGAAGTTGATGGCGGCGTCAATCGTGATACAGCCAAACGCTGTACCGATGCCGGTGCAGATGTTTTGGTTGCTGGCAGCGCCGTGTTCAAGCAGGCTGACCGCGGGCAGGCCATCCGCGACATTGTCCAGGCAACGGGAAAGGCTGAGTAACACATGTCACATGTTGCCATCATGGGAAACGGGCCGCAAGAGTTGCTGCCCGAGCTTTCGCGCTATCAATCGATAATGGACGTATGGATTGGAGCGGATCGGGGATCGCTGACATTATTGGAAAACGGTATAACACCGGATTATGCGGTTGGTGACTTTGATTCAATGAGCACGGAAGATAAACTGAACGTGCAGAGGCATGCCAACGTATTTGCGTCATATCCTTCCGAAAAGGACGAAACAGATCTGGAGATTGCGCTTAACAAAGCTTATGCTTTAAACCCGGAAAAAATCTATTTGTTCGGTGTAACCGGTGGACGGCTCGATCATGCATTAATCAATATTCAGCTGCTTTATGCGATGAAGAACCGGACTATAACAGGCGTTATCATTGACCGGCAAAATCGTCTGGAAATAGCAGGACCGGGCAAACATAATATTAGCCATGATGCGTATTATCCAACGATCTCGTTTATCCCGCATACCCGGCTTGTGAAAGGGATGAAACTGGAAGGTTTTTATTATCCACTAACCGATAAAACGATTTCCTGGGGATCAACTCGCTGTATTTCAAACAAGCTTATTTCAGATTTTGGTACTTTTTCATTCAACGAAGGCATACTATTAATAATAAAGAGTCGTGATGTTTAGGCCATACGATTTTCATTGAAAGCTTTGTTTGTACACAGAGGAGGCTGAGTACTCATGAAATTTTATACGATTAAGCTCCCAAGATTTATCGGCGGTTTTGTCCGGGTGATTGCTGGCGTTTTCAAAAAAGATAAGTAATCAAGCTGATTGAGCTTTTGTCATTTACTGGCAGAAGCTTATTTTTTGAAGATAAAAAATGAAAAAGCATCCCGCTATCCGGATGCTTTTTCGTGAGCCAACAGCCTATTATTAAACGCGCTGTACTTTGCCTGATTTCAGGGCACGGGCAGATACGTAAACACGTTTTGGTTTACCGTCTACCATAATACGAACTTTTTGCACATTAGCTTTCCAGTTACGTTTATTTGCGTTCATCGCGTGGGACCGATTATTCCCGGTATGGGTCTGACGGCCGGTCACGGTACATTTTCTGGCCATTGTAATCCCTCCTGTTTACACTTGGTTCCTGTCACTACTAACCCAATTTATCATACTTGGATGCCTGATGCAATTGTTTTCGGTAATATATAAAGAACGATCACTTGACAGACGAATTTAAATGATTCATTGTTATAGTGCGTGTTCAAAAAGGAGGATAAAAAGGACCGAGAAGTTCGAGGCGGTGCCGTTTCGAGCAGCGGGCTTTCACAGGATGTGGTGACTTCTGCGTTGCCCACAGGACGTGGGCGGTCTTAGCAGAAGGTCCCCTGCGCCTTTAGATACATGAGCAGCGGAGAAACAAGCCAACGAAGAAATTCGACGTGTCATTTTTACCGGACTTTTTGAACAACCTCTTATAGGGAGTTATTATACACTTTATTTTTCAGATGCTTTTATTCAATGAACGCTTATAGTAAAATATCCTTATAGATCGGGTTCAAATGCTCGATGCGTCATTTTTACCGTATTTTTTGAACAACCTACAAACAGGCGGTATCAAAGGAGGATCATGATGTCCATAGAACTGAATACAAATGATGGTCAGGTCACGATCACGAACGAGGTCATATCAACAATCGCCGGCGGTGCAGCTGTTGAGTGTTATGGCATTGTTGGTATGGCATCAAAAAGTCAAATCAGGGATGGAATTGCCGAGATTCTCAGAAAAGAGAACTTCTCCAAAGGTGTGGTTGTCAGACAGGAAGAAAATCGCCTTCATATTGATATGTACATTATCGTCAGTTACGGGACGAAAATTTCGGAAGTGGCGCATAACGTTCAATCACAGGTGAAATATACGTTAAGCAAGTCATTGGGCCTGGAAATCGATTCGGTGAATATTTACATCCAGGGTGTCCGGGTGGCCAAGGATTAACCTTCGTCCCCGGCTAGCGTTTCGGTTATTGCAGTTATGAGGGAGGAACGTATTGTGACGCAAGAAATATTACATGGCACGATGCTAGCGAAAATGGTGTTGTCGGGTGCACACCACTTGAAAAATAATGCCGAAAAAATAGATGCTTTAAATGTTTTTCCGGTTCCTGACGGGGACACTGGTACGAATATGAATTTATCGGTGACGTCTGGCGCGGATGAGGTCAAGAAACTGAACAGTGACAATATATCAGAAGTGGCGGAGGCTTTTTCGAAAGGACTGCTGATGGGGGCACGTGGAAACTCCGGTGTTATTTTATCCCAATTGTTCCGCGGATTTGCCAAAGGAATGGACAAGCAGGAAACTTTATCTGCTGAGGGTTTGGCCAACGCATTGGACAATGGCGTAAACACAGCGTATAAGGCGGTTATGAAGCCTGTAGAAGGAACAATCTTAACAGTAGCCAAAGATGCAGCCGAAACCGCCGTCGTTGAATCCGAAACAGAGACGGATGTCATCGCGCTCATGACGAACGTTGTACAGGAAGCAAAAGCCTCGTTGAAACGTACGCCGGATCTGCTTCCTGTCCTGAAAGAAGTGGGTGTCGTTGACTCAGGTGGACAAGGCCTGGTCACGATCTATGAAGGCTTTTTGGCAGCACTGAAAGGTGAAGAAGTGCCGGAGCAGGACACGGATGATGTTGGCATGGAAGAAATGGTCAATGCTGAGCACCATAAGATTGCCCAGGACTTCATGGACACGTCGGAAATTGAGTATGGCTATTGTACAGAATTTATGGTGCGGTTTGAAGCGGATAAGCTGAAGAATCATCCATTTGATGAAGATTCATTCCGGCAAGAACTGAGCAAGCATGGTGATTCGTTGCTGGTCGTGTCGGATGATGATCTGGTCAAAGTCCACGTCCATGCTGAATATCCGGGAGAAGTCATGACGCTTGGGCAACGCTTCGGATCTTTGATGAACATGAAAATCGAAAACATGCGTGATCAGCATACCGCCATTGTTGGTGACGATAATGAAAAGGCGGAGCCGGAAGCAAAAGCCGACTATGCGATTGTGACGGTTGCCATGGGTTCCGGCGTAAAAGAGCTGTTTGAAAGCCTTGGAGCAACGGTTGTGATCGAAGGCGGCCAGACGATGAATCCGAGTACCCAGGATATTGCTGAAGCGATCGAGAAAGCAAACGCGCGAAATGTGCTGATTTTGCCAAATAACAAAAATATTGTGATGGCTGCTGAGCAGGCAGCAGAACTGGCAGAAGTAAGTGCAGCCGTTGTGCCGACCAAGACAATCCCCCAGGGAATCAGTGCTCTTCTGGCATTTCATCCGGAAGCAGCGATTGATGATAATCACGCGTTAATGGAAGCTGCTGGTCAAGAAGTCAAAACAGGACAAGTTACATATGCGGTCCGCGATACACAAATTGACAGCATGACAATCAAAAAGGACCATTTTATGGGGCTTGCGGACGGTGCCATTAAAGCGTCAAATAAAGATATGCTGGAAACGGTCAAATCGTTGCTTGACGACATGATTACCGAAGAAGATGAGATCCTTACGATTTTACAGGGTGAAGATGCTCGTGATGAAGATGTTGAAGCAATTGAGCAATATGTCGAAGAAAAATATAAAGACATTGAAATCGAAGTTCATAAAGGTCATCAGCCAATTTATTCGTTTATATTTTCAGTTGAATAGAGGAGAAAAGGGGATGGGACAAAAGTGTTTATAATAAAGAAAAATCCGAACTAACTTGAAGTTATGGTTGGTGCATATAACCCGCTCCGGAAATATACTTGGTGCTCGTCGTGTTGAAAGCCATTTCGGAGAAGCAGCACTCCTCGCAACTCGAAGCATATTCGGTTGATGTTTTGCTCGTCGCTTTCCGCGGGCGGCTGGTGAGCCTCCTCGTGCTCGTCGCGTTGCAAGTTATTGCGGCGAGGCATACGCTCCTCGCAGAAAAGATCGCTGGCGCACTGCGGGGTCTCACCTATGCCTTTCTTCCCGCTGGAGTCTACGTATATTTCCTCCGCTCAAGCAGTGTATTGTTCATCTTTAGAATTGTCATTATAGTTATGTCCCAGCCTCTTTTCATATACCAGCCATTTTCATAATAAAGTAAAATAGGAATAACGTAGAAATGGTTATCAGAATACCTGACAGATCTTTCTGTTTGCCCATCGCGACCTTCACAATCGGGTATGCAATAAACCCGAATGCCATGCCGTCAGCGATGCTGTATGTGAATGGAATCATCGCAACAATTAAGAAGGCCGGCAATGCCTCTGACATGTCATCCAACGGTACATTCCGGAGATTTTGCGCCATTAAGACGCCAACAATAATCAGGATCGGACTGATCGCCGTATTGGGTATCATGGAAATCCACGGAATGATAAACAGTGTTGCTAAAAACAGAAACCCTGCTGTTAAAGCGGTTTTCCCCGTTCTGCCACCAGAGGCAATGACAGCTGCATTTTCCGCTGCTGACACGGTTGGTGATGTTCCAAAAAAGGCAGACATCAATGATGAGAAGGCTGTCACTTGATAAGCTTTATTGTAGCTATCCTGTCGTTTCAGCATATGGAGTTGTCCGTGCAATAGCCCCATATTTTCGAAAATGAGGATAATCGTCAGCGGAAAAACAGCCAGCCAAAATTCAAAATCACCTACTGCTGTAAACGATGGGACGAATCGTATTTCACCTGCATTAACATCAATGGACCTTTTGGTTGTATCCAACAGCCCAAACAGATAAGCGATAATTGTTCCGGTTATCATGGTCACGAGGAAATTTGCCGGGATATTTTTCATAAATAAAAAAATCGCAACAAATAACGTCAGCAGACTGGCGATAAATACAGGTGATGTGAAGTCACCAATGGCCATAATCGTTTGTTCGCCACTGACGACCAGACCGCTTTTTTCGAGGCCTATCAGAATCAGGAAAAAACCGAGCCCGACTGTAATCGCGTGTTTTAATGATTCAGGGATTGCCTCTTTTAAAACAGCTCCCAGTTTCGTGAATGCGGTGATAAGAAACAGTACGGCGGAAACGATAATAACCGCCAGTCCTTCCTGGAATGAGAGTCCTGTACTTTCAACGATTGAATAGGCAAACAGTGCATTAATACCCATTCCCGGGATCACAATCAAGGGAAGCTTTGCGTACAGTCCGATCAGAATGGTGCCGGCAAAACTGGCAAGAATGGAAGCGACCATCCCAGCTTCCAGTGAAATACCAGCTTCACTGAGAATCGATCCGTTTACGGCAACAATATAGACAGTCGTCAAATACCCAATTAATCCGGCTGTTATTTCCTGGCGCCATTTTCCTTTGGTACCCTGTAGCGTCGTGTTGTCTTGATAAGGCATGTTGATTCCTCGATAATGTACTATCCCTCTCCCACCCGATTATACATTGCTCTAACATACAATCCACAGGTGATTATTATACCGTTCTTTGTTATAATTGGCAAAGGAGAGAAAAATATACTGGAATTGGGGCGGTGTTGTGTTGTGAAATTTAATTCAGTATTTGACATAATCGGACCGGTCATGATTGGACCTTCTAGTTCACATACAGCAGGAGCAGCACGAATCGGAAAAGCAGCACGCAATCTATTAGGAAAAGAACCGAAATGGGCCAAGATCCACTTATATGAATCATTTGCCAAAACATACAGAGGTCACGGTACGGATTTTGCTTTGGCAGGCGGTTTATTGGGATATGAAACCGATGATCCGAGAATGAATCAAGCACGTGAGATTGCCAAAGAACGAGGCCTCGATATTCAATTTATTGAAGACAGTGCTGGGGTTAATCATCCGAACACTGCAAGACTGATTATTGGTGATGATACAGAGCGGATTGAACTGGTCGGTATTTCGATCGGCGGGGGAAAAATTGAAATCACGGAATTGAATGGATTTGAATTGCGTCTATCCGGCAACCATCCGGCCATTTTGATCATGCATAATGACCGGTTCGGAGCGATTGCATCTGTAGCGGAAATTTTGGCAAAACATAAAATAAACATCGGCCATATGGAAGTGAATCGAAAGGATGTCGGGAAAGACGCATTGATGGTTATTGAGGTGGATCAGAATGTGGATGACAGTGTTTTAAAGGAAATGGAAAGCGCTGACCACATTGACCAGGTTGCCAAGATTGTCAGCTAAAGAAATGTCAAATGGCTGGTTTCGCGCGACAGGCATCAATAATGTCTGAAGGGTTTATGAAAGCGTAAGAGCATACTTCAGGGGGAGGCGTAAATGATATGTTTCGTTCAGTTGCCGAATTAGTGGAAATAGCTGAAAATGAAAATATATTAATCTCGGACGTTATGATCCGGCAGGAGATGGATGTAAAGGAAAAAACGCGGGAAGATGTATTTTCCGAAATGGAAAAGAACCTTGATGTGATGGAAAAAGCTGTGGAAGACAGTCTGCAAGGTGTTGAGTCTGTGACCGGGTTGACCGGCGGAGATGCTGTCAAAGTACAAGAATATATGAAAGAAACTACCCCGTTGTCGGGCAATATTGTCATGGATGCTGTCAGTAAAGCGATGGGCACCAATGAGGTCAACGCTGCCATGGGGACAATTTGTGCGACACCGACAGCGGGCAGTGCAGGCTGTGTACCAGGGACGTTATTTGCGGTCAAAAACCAATTGAATCCGACCCGTGAACAGATGGTACGATACTTGTTGACGTCCGGTGCATTTGGGTTTGTCGTTGCGAATAATTCATTTATTTCCGGTGCTGCAGGTGGATGTCAGGCAGAAGTCGGTTCAGCAGGTGCCATGGCATCGGCGGCCATCGTGGAAATGGCCGGTGGCAGTCCCCAGCAATCAGCTGAAGCGTTCGCCATGACCTTGAAAAACATGCTCGGGCTGGTTTGCGATCCGGTTGCCGGCTTGGTCGAAGTGCCATGTGTCAAACGGAACGCCGGAGGTTCGACGCTTGCGATCGTGTCGGCTGACATGGCATTGGCCGGTGTCACGAGTACGATTCCATGTGATGAAGTCATCGGGGCGATGTACCGGATCGGAAAACAAATGCCGTCAAGCCTGCGGGAAACAGGCGAGGGTGGTCTGGCGGATACGCCAACCGGACGCCTGTTGAAGGAGAAAATTTTTGGAATGTCCGTTTAGAAAGAGTGATGGAACATGCTTAGTGATCCAGTAACAGCCGTTAAAGGTGTCGGGGAGAAATTGGCGGCCGATTTAGGGGAAATGGGCATCTATACCGTAGAGGATTTGCTTGCTTATTTTCCCTATCGTTACGATGTGTTTGATATCAAGCCACTCAGCGAGTTGATTCATGATGATAAGGTTACCATCGAGGGAAGGGTTATCCATGAGCCTTCCCTTCATTTTTATGGCCGGAGAAAATCCCGGCTGTCATTTAATGTTGAGGTGGAAGGCGTTGCTGTAAAGGCCGTCATGTTCAATCGGTCATTTGCTAAAAAGCAATTGAATCCTGGAGACACGGTAACATTGACAGGCAAATGGGATGCGCACCGACTGCAAATAACGGTCAATCAATACAAAAAGGGCCCAGCCAATCAGCAGACTTCCATTCAGCCCATGTATTCTTTAAAAGGCGATGTGACCAATTACAAAGTGAAGAAAGCTGTCACCGACGCCCTCAAAACAAATCAGCATGATATCGACGAATTGTTGCCGCCCCGTTACCTAGAGGCTTATAAACTGCCTGATCGGGCTGAGGCAGTTGCCACCATGCATTTTCCCAAAAGCAGAATTGATTTGAAGCATGCCCGGCGGCGGTTTACATATGAAGAATTTTTATTGTTTCAGCTTAAAATGCAGTTACTCAGGAAAATAAAGCGGGAGTCAACGGTCGGGAACGCGCAGCATTATGAACCGGCCAGCCTTAAGCAGTTTATTGACAGTTTTCCATTTTCATTCACAAATGCCCAGCAAAAGGCGTTGAATCAGATTTTGGCGGATATGAAATCATCATATCGCATGAGCCGGCTCCTGCAGGGTGATGTTGGTTCAGGTAAGACGGCTGTTGCCGAAGTTTGCCTTTATGCCTCAATCACCGCAGGCAAACAAGGAGCGCTAATGGTTCCAACCGAAATATTGGCCGAGCAACATTTTCAGTCACTGCAAGAAACGTTTGGCGACGCAGCATCAATTGTTTTGCTAACGGGTTCGGTCAAAGGGAAAAAGCGGAAGAAGACGTTGGCCGCGATCGAACAACATAATGTTGATATCGTGATTGGCACGCATGCCCTCATCCAGGATGATGTGCATTTTAATGATTTGGGCTTTGTGATTGTCGATGAGCAGCACCGATTCGGAGTAGAGCAACGCCGGGCACTTAGGGAAAAAGGTTTGAATCCGGATGTCTTATTCATGACAGCAACTCCGATTCCACGAACGCTGGCGATAACCGCTTTCGGTGATATGGATGTTTCGGTGATTGATGAGCTGCCATCAGGCCGGAAAGCGATTGAAACATACTGGACCAGGGAAAATACCTTTGAACGTGTCCTGCAGTTTATTAGCGAACGTGCTGAACGGGGTGAACAGGCGTATGTGGTCTGTCCATTGATTGAGGAGTCCGACAAGCTGGATATCCAAAATGCTGTCGATTTGTATCACCAGCTTGACGCATTTTATTCAGGTTCATTAACAATTGGACTGATGCATGGCCGGCTTTCATTGGAAGAAAAAGACGGCGTCATGAAACAGTTTGCCGATGGGGACGTGGATGTTCTCGTCTCAACGACCGTTGTGGAAGTCGGTGTCAATGTCACGAATGCCACGACCATGGTCATTTACGATGCGGAGCGTTTTGGTCTATCCCAATTGCATCAGCTCAGAGGCCGGGTTGGCCGTGGTGATAAGCAAAGCTACTGCATCTTGATTGCTGATCCGAAGGGTGAGACAGGTAAAGAGCGGATGCGAATCATGACCGAAACCATTAACGGCTTTGAGTTGTCTGAGCAGGATCTGAAACTGCGGGGTCCTGGTGATTTCTTTGGAAAAAAACAGAGCGGCCTGCCGGAATTTAAAGTAGCGGATATGATTCATGATTACCGAGCACTGGAGACAGCACGCCGGGATGCTGAAGAAATTATCGAAGCCGGGATGTTGGAAAGTGATCCGGAATTCCGGCACTTGCAAATCTATTTAGAAAATATGGCGGTGTTCCAGGAAAAATTGGATTAAAGATGGTCGGCAAAACGTCCGATATAATAATTAGTGATCACTTGCATATCCGGACGTGGTATTATATATTACTATTAGTACCAAGTCATAGGATTAACATGTGATACGATATTAACTACAGGAAAAGCAATGTTGCCGCCACCATGACCGGGCGAATACCTGGTTTTTCCTATCTGGACGGTGCTGTAAATGAAACTCAGTAAAGTGGAACGCCAACGTTTATTGAAGGATACGATTGAAGCGACCCCGTTTATAACGGATGAGAAGTTAGCGGAAAAATTTGATGTGAGCATCCAGACGATCAGGCTTGACCGGATGGAACTTTCCATCCCTGAACTCCGTGAGCGGATCAAGTCTGTCGCCGCAAACCAATGGAATGAAACAGTGAAAGCACTGCCGCTGGATGAGGTGATCGGCGAAATCATTGACCTGGATCTGGACAAGCGTGCCCTTTCGATATTGGAAATTCAACAGGAACACGTCTTTTCCCGGAATAAAATTGCCCGCGGCCACCATCTGTTTGCCCAAGCAAATTCACTGGCGGTTGCGGTTATTAATGATGAGCTTGCACTGACGGCCAAATCGGAAATTAAGTTTACCAGACAGGTAACAGCGGGGGAACGGGTTGTGGCCAAAGCGTTTGTTGAAGAAGTGGATGATAAGGGGCTGACTATCGTCCGGGTGGACAGTTTCGTCGATCATGAAAAAGTGTTCACCGGTTTATTTCATATGTATCGTTCTAAGTCATAGCGCCACTAAAGCTATTTTTGTACTATGATTATAAGATGGAAATTGACGCAAGTTAACGCGTCCAAAAGGGGACATTGACAATGAAGATAGCAATTGATGCCATGGGAGGCGACCATGCACCTGAAGCCATAGTCAAAGGTGCTGAAGAGGCTATAGCCGGCATCGATCATCTGCAGATCACACTTTTTGGCGATGAGAAAAAAATCAAGCCATATTTGTCGGGTTTCAATCAAATTGACATTGTTCATACAGACGACGTCATTACGGCTGATGATGAACCGGTGCGGGCTGTCAGAAGTAAAAAAAATGCCTCACTTGTGCTGATGGCAAAAGAAGTGAAGGAAAACCGAGCAGATGCGTGTATTTCCGCGGGAAACACTGGTGCCCTGATGAGTGCGGGGTTATTTGTGGTTGGCAGAATCCGCGGCATTGACCGACCCGCATTAAGTCCTACTCTTCCAACCGTTGACGGAAAAGGCTGTTTACTTCTGGACGTGGGTGCCAATGTGGATGCCAAACCGCATAATCTTGTGCAGTACGCCATCATGGGCTCTATTTATACGGAAAAGGTACGCGCCATTTCAAACCCGACTGTCGGTCTCCTCAACGTGGGGACGGAAGATGGAAAGGGGAATGATTTGACAAAAAAAGCATTTAACCAGCTGCAGCAAGCTCCTGTCAACTTTATCGGCAATGTGGAGGCCCGTGATATTTTATCAGGTGCTGCCGATGTTGTTGTCACCGATGGATTCAGTGGTAATATCGCTCTGAAAACGATTGAAGGAACGGCGACGACGATGTTTTCGCTGCTGAAGCAGACATTCATGTCATCTGTCAAAACAAAATTGGCGGCCGGCATGGTTAAAAAAGATTTAAAAGGCTTGCAGAGCCAGTTGGACTATTCGGAATATGGCGGAGCTGGCTTGTTCGGTCTGGCGTCACCCGTCATCAAAGCACACGGGTCATCGAACAGCCGTGCCATTTTTAATGCGATTCAGCAGGCTGCCAATATGGTGGAAAACAATGTGACCGATACGATTAAAACAACGGTCGAGTCAATCGACTGGAACGAGGGGGAACAGGGATGAAGCGTGTGGCACTTTTATTTCCGGGGCAGGGCTCCCAGACGGTCGGCATGGGAAAAGCTCTCTATGATACCTATCCGGCTGTACAGGAATTGTTCCGGGAGGCCGATCAACTTTTGGGCAAAGAGCTGACAGAGCTGATGTTTGAAGGACCCAATGATGAATTAACCGAAACAGAGAGCGCACAGCCGGCATTACTATTGTCAGGGATTGCCGTTCACCGTATGCTGGTTGACAATAACATCCAACCGGTCATGGCTGCTGGGCACAGTCTTGGGGAGTACAGTGCGCTTGTTGCTGCTAGGGCGCTGTCATTTGCAGAAGCCATGCCGCTTGTAGCAACACGAGGCAAGCTGATGGAAGAAGCTTTCCCAAAAGGACAGGGGTCGATGGCGGCTGTTCTGGGTATGTCGCAGGAAGCGATTGAAGAGACGCTGGAACAAATGAACAGTGACGAGGTTGTTGATCTAGCCAATTTAAACTGTCCAGGTCAGATTGTCATCTCCGGGTCTAAAGAAGGCATCGAAGCAGCAACACCACTGTTAAAGGAAAATGGTGCCAAACGGGTGCTGCCGCTGAATGTGAGCGGGCCATTCCATTCAAGGCTAATGAAACCGGCCAATGTACAATTTGCCGGGGAATTGGACAGGGTCACATTCAATAATGCCAACATCCCGGTCTATGCCAACGTGACGGCCGAACCTGTTACGGACAAAGGGGCTGTGAAAGACTTGCTGATCAGGCAGCTGTATTCGCCAGTCCAGTTTGAACAATCGGTCCGCCATATGCTCGAGGAAGGTGTGGATGCCTTTGTCGAAGCCGGTACCGGGAAAGTGCTGAGCGGGCTTGTCCGGAAAATTGACCGCAAAGCTAAAACGTTTGCTGTGCAGGACCCGGACTCATTAAATGAATTTTTATCGTGGTACAAGGAGGGATCCTGATGCTGAAAGGGAAAAACGCATTAGTAACCGGGGCCTCACGTGGAATCGGCCGAGCGATTGCTCTCGAACTGGCAAACAAGGGTGCAAATGTCGCCGTCAACTATGCCGGTAGTCAAGCCAAGGCACAAGCAGTTGTTGAAGAAGTGAAGCAAATGGGTGTACAATCGTTTGAGATTCAAGCTAATGTCGCAGATGAAACAGAAGCTAAAGCAATGGTCAAAGAAGTTGTTAGCGAATTTGGCAGCTTGGACATTTTAGTGAATAATGCCGGGATAAACCGGGATAACTTATTAATGCGGATGAAAGAAGACGAATTTGATCAAGTGATTGATACGAATCTAAAAGGTGTCTACCAATGCACGAAGGCCGTTTCAAGACAGATGATGAAACAGAAAGGCGGCCGGATTATCAATGTTTCATCGGTTGTTGGCGTCAGCGGCAATGCCGGCCAGGCGAATTATACAGCTGCAAAAGCTGGTGTTATCGGTCTGACAAAATCAACAGCTAAAGAATTCGCGTCACGCAATATCCTCGTTAATGCGGTCGCACCTGGTTTTATCTCAACCGATATGACCGATGCACTGACTGAGGAACAAAAAGAAGGCATGCTGTCGCTGATACCACTGGAAAAATTGGGTGATCCGGAAGATGTGGCACGCGTTGTCCGTTTCCTGGCGTCCGATGATGCCAATTATATCACCGGACAGACGATCCATATTGATGGCGGCATGGTGATGTAGAATAGACGTCAGAAGTCGGAAACCGGATTGGAGGAAATCGGTGAATGAACCGATTTCTGCACCTGAACACTTACTGAAAGGGGGTGACAAATCGTGGCCGATGTTTTTGATAAAGTAAAAGAAATCATTGTCGATAAACTTGAAGTGGAAGAATCACAAGTGACCATGGAAGCTTCTTTTAAAGACGATCTTGAGGCTGATTCACTTGATGTGGTTGAACTTGTTATGGAACTTGAAGATGAGTTTGACATGGAAATCGCTGATGAAGAAGCTGAAAAAATCAATACGGTTGGGGATGCTGTCAACTACATAAACAGCAATCAGTCCTAATTGAATATAGCACTTATGAAGTCCCGCACCACGCGGGGCTTTCTGTCCATTTCATCTTCTGTAAACTGTACCTAATCTTCGTATGGAGTGGTGAACACTGACATGAATCTCTCACAATTGGAAAAAAAACTTGGCATCACATTTAACGATCAAGATCTGCTGAAACAGGCCTTTACGCATTCATCTTATGTGAATGAGCATCGGGATAAACACTTTTCGGATAACGAACGATTGGAATTTTTGGGTGATGCTGTTCTGGAACTCGGTGTTTCCCAATATTTATACAAGCAAAAAGAACAATTGCCGGAAGGGGATTTGACCAAACTGCGCGCATCAATTGTATGTGAACCGTCCTTGTTCGAATTTTCCCGCGAATTAAGTTTCGGTGATTATCTGCTGCTTGGCCGGGGTGAGGAACAATCCGGCGGCCGTGAGCGACCGGCCATATTGGCAGATGTGTTTGAGGCATTTCTGGGGGCATTGTACCTGGATCAGGGATACGATGTCGTCATTCAGTTCCTGAAAATGTATGTTTATCCGAAAATAACAACAGGTGCTTTTTCGCATGCGATGGATTATAAGAGCAAGCTGCAGGAGCATGTTCAGCGGGATCGCGACCATAGCATCGACTATGTGATCGCCGACGAAAAGGGGCCGTCCCATGACAAGGAATTTGTTGCGCAGGTTGTTATAAATGGGGATGTATCAGGAGAAGGTACAGGCCATACCAAAAAAGAGGCTGAACAGCGCGCCGCCAAGCATGCACTGGATACGTTGGACGATTAACATAAATGTCGTTATGCAAGGCAAAATCGAGGGTTTAAAATGAATTCGTGGACGCTGAAGATAGCTCCCCAAAAAAACTGGTTCGTGTTTCGGCCGAACCAGTTTTTTCTCTTTCTATCCATTTAGATGCTATGATTTCCTGACAGACCGCAGCTCAGCAATGAATGCCTGGGTTTCGGATGCACTCAACTGGCCCTTTTGTTTGATCATATCATACATAAACTTAATGTCCTCGTATTTATCCAAATCATAATCTTCCGCATCCATCAGTTCACGATTGACGACACTTAACTGTTCAGCCAGTTCATCCAGCATAAATTTCAGGTTTTCCTGCGTCGAATTTTCCAGATTCACATGAACACTCCTTTGATTAATAGTCCACAAAGCTTATGTATCGGATTAAGCCTTCTTTTGTGCTTCTCTTTATGATAAAATAAATGCGTTAAATTGCCAACCCGGACTTGTGACATGTTTGTACGATCCCTGAAAGAAATTAGGAGAATGGTTATGTATTTGAAACGATTGGAAAGTGTGGGCTTTAAGTCATTTGCTGAGCGGATCAGTATCGACTTTGTACCGGGCGTCACCTCGGTCGTGGGTCCGAATGGAAGCGGAAAAAGCAATATCACCGATGCGATAAGATGGGTGCTGGGTGAACAGTCAGCCCGGTCATTAAGGGGCTCGAAAATGGAAGATGTCATCTTTCAAGGCAGTGACACAAGGCGGGCACTTAATGTCGCGGAAGTAACACTTGTACTGGATAACAGTGATAAGGAGCTGCCGCTTGACTATGAGGAAGTGAGTGTCACCAGGCGTGTCTATCGTTCCGGTGAGAGTGAATTTTACCTTAACAAACAGTCCTGCCGATTGAAAGATATTGTCGATTTATTTATGGACTCAGGACTTGGGCGGGAAGCATTCTCGATTATCAGTCAGGGAAAAGTTGAGGAGATACTCAGTTCCAAAGCGGACGAACGGCGCAGCATATTTGAAGAAGCTGCCGGTGTTTTAAAGTACAAGCAGCGCAAGAAAAAAGCCGAGTATAAATTAGCCGAAACACAAGAAAACTTAAATCGTGTGGAAGATATTATTCATGAAATCGAACAGCAAATTGAACCATTGAAAGAGCAGGCGGAAACAGCCCGTCAATATCTCGATAAAAAAGAACAGCTGAAACAGTATGACATCTCCTTGCTTATTACAGAGATTGAGCAACTTCATGGTGAGTGGCAAGGATTACTGGATGAACTGGAGAAGGAAAAGACTGATGAACTGAACCAGAAAACAGCCATACAGACAAAAGAATCTGAACTTGAACAAGAACGGCAAGCACTCCAAAAGCTTGATGAGACGATTGAACAGCTGCAGGCAAACCTATTATCGACCACACAGCAGCTGGAACAATATGAAGGCAAAAAACACGTCTTCAATGAACGGACAAAACACTTCAGCGAAAATAAGGAAAAGCTTGAAGCGCAGAAGAAGGAAACAGCCGAGCGGATCGAGATGCTTAAGTATGAGCTCAGCCAGGAAAACGTGAAACGATCATCACTGCAGGAAAGCCGCGACGAAACGAAAGACCGGGTAAAACAGCTGCAGGCAAACCTGACAACAGACAGGGAAAACATAGTCGAACAAATCGAGGAACTGAAATCGGATTATATCGAGTACTTGAATCAACAGGCTGCTAAACGGAACGAAAAACAATCGATCCAGCAACAACTGGACCAAATTGCCGGAAAGAAAGACAAGCAAGTTGAAAAATTTGAAGATCTGCTGGCGGAGCGACAAGACCTCAGCACAAACACGGAAAAGCTGAAATCGGATTACGCCCGGCAGGAAGCGATCTATCAAACGAAATCTCAGGAAGTCCAGCACATGAAGGAAGACCTAACGGCCAAACGTCATGCCTTTCAGGAAGCACAGACAAAGTTATACCAGGGCTATCAACATATTGAAAAGCTGAAGTCCAAAAAAGAGATGCTGGAAGATATGAAAGAAGATTTTCAAGGCTTTTTCTACGGGGTTAAGGCTGTACTCAAAGCCCGGGAGGAAAAGAAACTTGACGGGATCCATGGGGCTGTGATCGAACTGGTTGATGTTCCTAAGCAGTATATTACCGCGATTGAAACCGTATTAGGTGGTCAGGCCCAGCATGTTGTTGTCAATGACGACAAGAAAGCACGCCAGGCCATTAGTTGGCTGAAAAAGACGAACAGCGGCCGCGCGACTTTTTTACCGCTCAGTTCGATTCAGGCACGGTTTGTTCCGAAAGATATGCTGGCAAAAGCGGCGGACCATTCCGGATTTGTCGGGGTTGCCAGTGACCTTGTGTCGGCACCATCTGAATTTCAAAAAGCGGTTAACCATCTAATGGGCCATGTCCTTGTCGCTAAAACACTGAAAGATGCCAATGAAATCGCAGGACTCGTAAAACGCAAACATCGCGTTGTTACACTTGAAGGTGATGTTGTTAATCCGGGTGGGTCCATGTCCGGTGGCGCGCAGAAAAAATCAAAACAATCGTTATTCACGAGGGAAAAAGATTTGCAGGACGTGACGGAAAAACTCGAGGACTTCCAACAAAAAGCAAACACCTTTGAGAAGCAGGTTGATAAGCAAAAGCGTGCGATCAGCCAACTGGAACAGGCGATAGCAACAGAAGAAGACCAGGCCAGCAAAGAACAGGAAAGACTGCAGGAAATGCGCGCATCCTGCAAAGAAGCTGAAATGAAACTGGCATCATTGAATGATAATCTTGCGCTATATGACCAGGATAAGCAGCAGTTTGACCAGGATACGAGTGACTTGACATCACGCGACGAACAGCTGACTAAAGAGCTCGACACCATTTCCGAACAGCTCAAAACAACGCAACAGCAAATCGATAAGCTGACTGAGCAGGAGACAGCATTCCAGGAAAATCAGGATCAGCTGAAAGAAGATTACCAGCAGGCACAAGTGACTTTGGCCGAGCAGGAAGAACGTCTGAAAAACCAGCGTGAAAAAACAAACAGCTTACAGACACAGTTAAGTGATTACCAAGAACAGTATGACGTGGTTGCCAATGACCTGAATGAGCTGCTGGATATGCAAAATGCTGAGGAAACTGAAGAAGAAATCGAGGCCAAAATTTCTGAGGCAAAAACGACTAAAGACACGGTCACAGCGAAAATCCAGGAAATGCGCGCCAATCGTTCCGAACGCACCCAGCTCTTGCAGGATCAGGACCGTGAACTGAAAGAAGAAAATAAACAGCATCAGGCATTTAAAGAAGCCATTCAGGAAAAAGAAGTGAAAGCAAACCGCCTTGATGTCGAGCTGGAAAACCGTCTGTCCAGACTGCAGACGGAATATACGATGACATTTGAAAAAGCCATGCAAGACTATGATAAGACAGATAATATTCAGGAAACACAATCGATGGTAGAGCAAATTAAACAGGCGATCAACCAGCTGGGAACAGTTAATTTGGGTGCTATTGATGAACATGACCGTATTTCCGAGCGGTATGACTTTTTGTCCGGGCAGCAAACCGATCTAGTGGAAGCAAAACAGACATTACATGCCGTCATTGCGGAAATGGATGAAGAAATGGAAAAACGGTTTGGCGCCACGTTCGGACAAATTAAAGAGGAGTTTTCCCTTGTCTTCAAGCAATTATTCGGTGGCGGGAAAGCTGAACTGAAATTGACCGATCCGAAAAATCTGCTTGATACCGGTGTGGAAATTATTGCCCAGCCGCCCGGTAAGAAACTGCAGCATCTTGGACTGCTGTCAGGGGGGGAACGGGCACTCACGGCGATTGCCTTATTATTTGCCATACTCCGTGTCCGACCGGTGCCCTTCTGTGTATTGGATGAGGTGGAAGCAGCGCTTGATGAAGCGAATGTCGTCAGGTTTGCCAAATATTTGCAGACATACAGTGATAATACGCAATTCATTGTTATTACTCACCGCAAGGGAACCATGGAAGAGTCGGATGTGTTGTACGGTATCACGATGCAGGAGTCCGGGGTATCACGTCTCGTATCGGTCCGGCTGGAAGAAACCGAAGAGCTTATCAACGCATAAGGAGGTCATCGTTTCATGGGATTCATGGATAAATTGAAAAACAAATTCAAACAGAATGAAGCGGAAACAGAAGACATTTCCAAAAAATATAAACAAGGCATGGAAAAAACCCGTAACGCGTTTTCCGGTAAAATCAATGATCTGATCGCCCGTTACCGCAAAGTGGATGAAGATTTTTTTGAAGAACTGGAAGAAGTGCTGATTGCCTCGGATGTCGGGGTCAATACCGTGATGGATCTTGTTGATGAGCTGAAAATGGAAGTAAAGCGGCAAAATATAAAGGACACGCGAGAAATGAAGGATGTCATTTCCGAGAAGCTTGTGGCGATCTATTATGAGGATGATAATGAAGAAATTGAACAATTGAATGTGCAGGAAGATGGACTCTCGATTATCCTTGTTGTCGGTGTGAACGGGGTCGGCAAAACAACGTCAATCGGCAAATTGGCTTACAAATTAAAACAGGAAGGTAAACACGTCATGCTGGCCGCAGGTGATACCTTCCGCGCCGGCGCCATTGAACAGCTCGATGTCTGGGGTGAACGAACAGGAGTTGAGGTGATCAAACAAAGTGAAGGCAGTGATCCGGCGGCAGTCATTTTTGATGGCATCAAAGCGGCGACGTCTCGTGATGCCGATGTGTTGATTTGTGACACGGCCGGCCGGTTGCAGAACAAAGTGAATTTAATGAACGAACTGGCCAAAGTGCAGCGTGTCATCGAACGGGAAGTGCCTGACGCCCCGCATGACGTGTTGCTGGTCCTGGATGCGACGACCGGCCAGAACGCGCTGAGCCAGGCAAAGACCTTTTCCGAAGCGACCGACGTTTCGGGGATTATGTTGACCAAATTGGATGGAACGGCAAAAGGCGGCATCGTATTGGCCATTCGGAATGAACTGCAAATTCCGGTCAAATTCGCCGGAATGGGTGAAAAGGCTGAGGATCTTCAGGAATTTGACGCCCACGCATTTGTCTATGGCCTGTTTGCGGACCTGCTTGAAGATGATGCTGAATGATGATAAACTTTTGTAAAGGGATTTCACTTAACATCCGATTTAGCACGGGCGTAAGGGGTGGATGAATTGCTGGAAAAAACGACACGCGTTAATTACTTGTTTGACTTTTATCAGTCGCTGCTGACCCCTAAACAGCGCCGTTATATGGATATGTACTATCGCGAGGACTATTCACTTGGTGAGATTTCCGAATTACTGCAAGTTTCGCGTCAGGCAGTGTATGACAATATCCGTCGGACCGAAAAAATGCTTGAATCCTATGAAAATAAACTTGGCTTATACGATAAATTCCAAAAACGTACGACGATTTTGGACCGGATGGATGAAGCGGCTGATTACAGTGAAATAAAGGCCTTCATCCATCAATTAAAAGAACTAGAGTAGGGGGACACCTTCTATGGCATTTGAAGGACTGGCCGACCGTTTACAGAGCACCATGAAAAAAATCACCGGCAAAGGAAAGGTATCTGAGCAGGATGTCAAGGAAATGACGCGGGAAGTGCGTCTTGCCTTGCTGGAAGCAGACGTTAACTTCAAAGTTGTCAAAGATTTGATCAAACGTATTAAAGAACGTGCTGTTGGACAGGAAGTCATGGAAAGTTTAACACCCGGACAGCAGGTCATTAAAGTTGTCAAAGAGGAATTATCTGAACTGATGGGCGGTGAACAGAGCAAGATAGCTGCCAGCGACCGCCCACCAACCGTTATCATGATGGCTGGTTTGCAGGGTGCCGGAAAAACGACAACCAGTGGTAAACTCGCCAACCATTTACGTAAAAAACACAATCGCTCACCTCTTCTAGTAGCAGCCGACGTTTACCGGCCGGCAGCGATCGATCAGCTGGAAACTGTCGGTCAGCAGCTGGACATGCCTGTTTTCGCCAAAGGGACAGATGCCAACCCGGTTGATATCGCCCGTGAGGCTGTTGAGCAGGCGAAAGCGGAACACCATGATTACGTCATCATTGATACGGCAGGCCGGCTCCATGTTGATGAAAATTTAATGGATGAACTGAAGCAGATCAAAGCCGCCGTCAATCCCGATGAAACCTTTCTCGTTGTCGATGCCATGACCGGTCAGGATGCTGTTAATGTCGCCGAAAGTTTCAACCAACAATTGGAGATATCCGGTGTCGTCCTGACAAAACTTGACGGTGATACACGCGGTGGTGCAGCCCTGTCCATCAAAGCGGTCACCGACAAACCGATCAAGTTTGCCGGTATGGGTGAAAAGCTTGACCAACTGGAGCCGTTCCATCCTGAAGGCATGGCTTCACGGATTCTCGGCATGGGTGACGTATTAAGTCTGATTGAAAAAGCGGAAACGAACGTCAATGAAAAACAGGCAAAAGAACTCGAAGAAAAAATGCGTACCGCGTCATTCACCTTTGACGACTTCCTGGAACAAATGGGACAGGTTAAAAAAATGGGCCCATTGGAAGATATAATGAATATGATCCCTGGTGCCAATAAAATGAAAGGCCTGAAAAATGCGCAAATTGACGAGAAACAACTTGTTTATGTCGAAGCGATCATTCAATCCATGACCAAGGATGAGCGCCAGGATCCAGGCATCATAAATGCCAGCCGAAAGAAACGGATTGCCAAAGGGTCCGGTACGTCCGTATCACAAGTGAACCGGCTATTAAAACAGTTTACTGAAATGAAGAAAATGATGAAACAAATGACCGGCATGCAAAAGGGCAAAAAAGGCAAAGGGATGAATCTGCCGTTCATGTGAATAAGAAAAACTCGTGGCTCCTCTCGTTTTTCCAGAGGTCAGATGCCGGAAGTCGGACTTGAAGAAATCGGCGAATTGCCGATTTAAGGATATAAATTTCATATTTCCTGTAATGGAAAAACACTTTACAGACATTGAACAATCTGTTAGAATCTAAAACTGTGAAACATAATTATTGGAGGTGACATCATGGCAGTTAAAATTCGCATGAAACGTATGGGGTCAAAACGTAATCCATTTTATCGTATTGTTGTGGCTGATTCACGCTCACCTAGAGATGGACGTTTTATTGAACAAATTGGTACGTACAACCCGGTTGTGAACCCAATTGAAGTGAAAATAAATGAGGAAAAAGCACTGAATTGGATGACAAAAGGCGCCAAGCCAAGTGATACTGTCCGTAACCTTTTCTCAAAACAAGGCATCATGAAGAAATTCCACGAACAGAAAAATTAACTGTAAAGTAGTGTGATGATCATGAAAGCCCTGATTGAATCAATTGTGACACCTTTGGTTGATCACCCGGAAGACATCGTTGTGACGGAAACAGAAGAAGAAGCGAAAATCGTCTACCATCTGACCGTTAATGAGAACGATGTCGGAAAGGTGATCGGGAAAAATGGCCGGATCGCCAAGGCGATTCGAACAGTCGTTTATGCTGCCAAGACAGAGGCAAACAAACGCATTTATTTGGATATTATGTAGAGGGAGAGGGCACACCTTTCCCTTTTTAAAAATTGAAAAGATTCATCTCTATACCAAGATCGTTTAGAGAGCGGGGAACCAATATGCAAATCATCAAAAAGGTCCTGATTAAACAAATTGTCACTGAGAAAAGCAAAGAAACATTACGGAACAGCTTTCACGACCATAAAATGCGGCTTGAACAAGAGTGTCAACAATTAAGGTTTGAACAGCGCAAACTCGAGAATAAACGAAGTATGTCGAAGCAGGAGCTTTCCCAGCGGTTCCATCAGGAAATCAAAAATCGCAAAGAAAAGATTAAGCTTGTTGATTTTAAAATCGAACAGCTTGATATCCTGGAGATTGGCAGTGAGATTACTGAAAAAGAAGTTGAGGCTCTTGTTGAGGTGAAAGAAGGTTCGCATTGGAGCACCACCATGGGCGAGTCAGCGATTGTCATAAAAGATGATGTCGTTGTCCGGATTGATGAATAGCAGGTGATGACATGACCGATATGTATAATGTAGGTAAAATCGTGAATACACATGGCATAAAAGGCGAAGTTAAAGTGCAGCGGATCACGGATTTTGATGATCGGTTTGACAACGGCAATCGGTTAATCCTGCAGAAGGAAACCGATCAGGTGCTGAATCTGGAAATTGACGGCCACCGGATCCATAAGGGTTTTGACCTGATTCATTTTAAAGGCTACGACAATATCAATGACGTTGAGCATTTAAAAGGGCTTTATCTGAAAATCGATGAGGAACAGCTGACGGAACTGGCGGAACATGAATTTTATTTTCACGAAATAATCGGCAACCATGTTTATCTCACAAATGGCGAATATATTGGTGAGGTCAAAGAAATTTTGTCACCGGGAGCCAATGATGTGTGGGTCGTTCAACGGGAAAGCGGACCAGATGTATTGGTTCCTTATATTGAAGATGTGGTGAAAGACGTGGACGTTTCTGCTGAAAAAGTGATCATCGAGCCAATGGAAGGACTGCTTGACTGATGCATATTGATGTGTTGACGATATTCCCTGAAATGATCGAGGGCGTTATGAATGCCTCAATATTGAAAAAAGCGCAGGAAAAAGAAAAGTTCAATTACAACCTGGTAAATTTCCGTGACTACTCGGAAAACAGGCATATGAAAGTTGATGACTATCCATACGGAGGCGGCGCAGGTATGGTACTGACACCGCAGCCGCTTTTTGATGCGGTGGACGCTGTTACAAGTGGGAAACAATCAAAACCACGTGTGATCCTATTGTGCCCTCAGGGAGAGCCGTACACCCAGCAAAAAGCAGAAGAATTGGCTGAAGAAGATCACCTTGTGTTCATTTGCGGCCATTATGAAGGCTATGACGAGCGGATTCGGGAACATCTCGTGACGGACGAAATATCTATCGGGGATTATGTCTTGACAGGCGGCGAGCTTGGCGCGATGGTCGTCATTGATAGTATTGTGAGACTGTTGCCGGATGTACTTGGAAATGAAGCATCCGCACCGGAAGATTCCTTTTCAACTGGACTCCTGGAACACCCGCACTACACACGCCCTGCTGACTTCCGCGGCATGAGCGTCCCTGACGTGTTATTGTCAGGGAATCACGCCAAAATTGCTAAATGGCGCAGACAGGAGTCGTTGAAACGGACTTATGAACGGCGGCGAGATTTGCTTGATGATCATAATCTATCGGATGAAGATCGAAATTTCTTAAATGAAATCAGACAGAAAGAGTATTGAACTTACTGTTTTAGTATGGTATATTTATCATTGTGCTTAAGACGTTTTAAGCCGTAAAAACGATGTTCCGCTATCCTTGGCGAGATAAGAGCATTGGTTTGGAAGGAGTTGAAGCAGGATGCAAAACATTATCGAAGAAGTGACAAAGGATCAGCTTCGTACCGATCATCCTGATTTCCGCGCGGGTGACACCGTCAAAGTTCACGTTAAAGTTGTTGAAGGCTCACGTGAACGTATTCAGGTGTTTGAAGGTGTCGTTATCAAACGGCAAGGCGGCGGAATCGGTGAAACATTTACAGTAAGAAAACTTTCTTACGGTGTTGGTGTCGAGCGTACATTCCCGCTGCACTCACCCCGTATTGCGAAAATTGAAGTTTCCCGTCGTGGTATTGTTCGTCGCGCGAAATTGTACTATCTTCGCAATCTGCGCGGAAAAGCAGCACGTATTAAAGAGCGTCGCTAATCCGTCAACTGAAATTGATTTTGTAAAGGGGCTTGTTGCATTCACGCAAGCTCCTTTTTACTTTTAAAAATGTTCAAATCTTATGGGGATGACGTGATATAATAAAAGTAGTCATGTGATAGTGATACATATAACTGGTGCAGGCGGTGGGACTATATGGAGAAAATCAAAAGCGAATGGTTTGACTGGGTAAAGGCATTATTAATTGCTTTCGGTCTGTTTTTTATTATAAGAACGTTCCTCTTTGCCCCGATTGTTGTTGATGGTCCATCGATGATGCCCACATTGCATAACGGGGACCAGATGATTGTCAATAAATTTATTTATCGGATGCAGGAACCTGATCGTTTTGACATCGTGGTGTTTCATGCATCGGATCGGAAAGATTTCATTAAACGGGTTGTCGGCTTACCGGGTGAACATGTTGCTGTTGAGGATGACGTTTTATATATTGACGGCGAGAAAGTGGAAGAGCCCTTTTTGCAAGAACGAAAAGAAAAAAAGCCGTCCTACCAGCCTTTAACGGGTGACTTTCAACTAGAACATCTCCCTGGTGGCTACGAAACAATCCCTGACAATCATGTGCTTGTGTTAGGGGATAATCGGATTAACTCGACAGACAGCCGTATCCTAGGGCTTGTGTCGATGGATCAGATTGTTGGGAAAACAAGTCTGATTTATTGGCCGCTCGACCGAATTCAAACAATACATGATTAGGGTGATGCATAATGACGATACAGTGGTTTCCGGGGCATATGGCCAAAGCTAAACGCGAAGTGGAAGAAAAACTGACACTGGTTGATTTTGTCATGGAACTTGTTGATGCACGTGCACCGCTGTCCTCACAAAATCCAATGCTGCAGGACGTTTTGCAGCAAAAGCCGAAAATGATTGTCATGATGAAAAAAGATCTGGCTGATGACAGGGTAACGGACAAATGGCTGGCTTATTTTAACGATCAGGGTATAGCGGCTGTTGCTATTGATGTGAATCATAAAGCTGATATCAAACGCGTCATTCAAACAGGCAAAGCGCTTAGTCAGACTAAACTAGATAAGCTGAAGGAAAAGGGTGTTAATCCGCGTCCCGCCCGTGCTATGATCCTCGGTATCCCGAATGTCGGCAAATCAACACTGATCAACCGCCTGGCGGATAAAAAGATCGCCCAAATCGGAGATAAACCAGGTGTCACCAAAAAACAGCAATGGATTAAAGTGAAAAATGAATTTGAACTGCTGGATACGCCGGGTATCCTGTGGCCCAAATTTGAGGATGAGATGGTTGGATTCCGGCTTGCAGCTATTGGGACCATTAAGGATCAATTGCTGCCATTGGATGATGTGGTAGCTTTCGCCATTCAGTATATGCAGGAATATTATCCGGAGCAATTGGAAGAACGTTATGGGATTGAACGCAACATGGAAGATATGTGGGATATATTTGTTGCCATCGGCAAGCAGCGTGGCGCACTGGAAAGCGGCGGTCATGTGAATTTCGAAAAAGTGGCCGGTCTGGTTATCCATGATCTGCGGGCAGGTAAGCTTGGAACGATGACACTTGAGACACCTCCGGATAACGCATGATGTCCGGGCGTGTCTTTTTTAGTTTTTAAGTCCTTCTGTTTTCACTGTCAATATAAGCAGCACCAGGGGGTTATCTTCCAAGTATTTTCTAAAATCCAACTAGGGGCGAAGAAATTATTCAGAAGACAAGCGTTCCGAATATATTTTCCTATTCAAATTTTCATAATGCAGCCGATATAAATATTATAGAATATAGGTGATTACGATGCAACAGCACTCGATTGCGGTATTGAAACAATTATTTGCAGCAGATAAATTGGATGAAACATACATAAATGAATTGAAATTGGACGAGCGAAAAGGCGTTCAACGGCTGATAGAACGGTATGAGCAGCAAAAATTAAAAGAAAAAGCATTGGAAGCGGATTTTGTCCGAATGTCCCGGCATGAACAAGCCCACTACGCTAACGGCTGTCATTATATAGCCGGGATGGATGAAGCTGGGCGCGGTCCGTTGGCAGGACCTGTTGTGGCCGCTGCAGTTATTTTACCACGGGATTTTAAACTGCTTGGGTTAAATGATTCCAAACAACTAAATGAGGTAACCCGTGATGAATATTTTGCCATTATTAAAAATGAAGCTTTGAGCTATGGCATTTCCATTATCGACAATCAGAAAATCGATCGGATCAATATCTATGAAGCTACGAAACTGGCCATGCATGATGCCATCTATCAACTGGACCCGGTCCCAGATCATATACTCATCGACGCCGTGTCACTTGATCAATTGCCATGTACGTCTGAAGCCATTACCAAAGGCGACCAGAAAAGTATCTCCATTGCAGCCGCAAGTATATTGGCAAAAGTTACCCGGGATCATTTCATGAAGGAAATAGATGAAGCGTACCCTTGGTATGGTTTTAAGTCCAATATGGGCTATGGGACAAAACAACATCTGGACATGCTCACAGAACGGGGGATCTCGCCATATCACCGGAAAACATTTGCGCCTGTACGCAATGCCGTCAGCCAGTAGGGTTAGTGAAACGTCATTCAACGCTATGGATCGGGAGTGAAATTCATGAATGTACAGCAGCTGCTGTCAGGAAATCGAATAACTTCATCTAATTCGACACAGATTTTAAGACCCGGCCAAATTATGCAGGGACAAATCATGCAACTGTATCCAAATCAGAAAGCACAAATTCAGCTCGGCTCACAAAAGGTGATTGCTCAGCTGGAAGCTTCTTTGTCAGCCGGTGGGAAATACCATTTTCAGGTACAGCCGTCAGATGATGTCATTCATCTGCGTGTTATCGGTGAACAGCTGCAAAATCAAGGTTCCCAAAACGTGATGGCATTGCTTCGGCGGCTGGGGCTGAAAGCATCGAGATCGAATGCAGGCCTATTACAGGCGTTGATAAACGAAAAGATACCCTTTACGAAAGATCAGTTGCAGCGGAGTTTCCAGTTATTGAACAGTGCCCAAAACAGCCGGCAGGCACAACAAACCATCAAAAGCATGATTTCAGCTGGTCTGCCTGTCACCAACTCCGTTTATCAGGCATTAGCCTCTGTAAACACTGCAGGCATGACCGATCAAATGACATCTTTGTTGAACCAACTGAGACAGAACCCTGACCGGACAAGCCTGCAGCAAAATCTCATGAACCGTATCAGCCAGATGGTTGAACCTTCATCCGGCAGCAGTGTACTTGTGAAGCAAATCGCAACAGAAGCATTCAGCCATCAGCAGCAGTTTTTTCAGATTTTAAAGGCTGCCGGTGCTGTTGACGCACGTATGGATTTTTCCAGGTGGCAAGCTGAGTGGACTTCTAACACAAGACAAGATGGCAGCATCAATGGTAAGCTGCCATACCAGCTGAACCATGCTAAAACAATAAGACTGCTTGAGACACTGCAGCAAAATGGGATGAGTATCAGGAATGTATCCCAGGAGTTTCTGCAGCAGTGGTCAGCAACAATTGAAAATGCAGCACTGAACAACCAATCGGTATCAGGAAAAGTTTTTCTGCAATTGAAACAGCAACTGACAAAATCACTCATGCCACTCATGACAACTGCCCAACAAGAGCAGTTCAGCAAACTGATTCAAAATAATCCTGACCAGTTGCAACAGCTGCTTTCAACATTGCAGACCATGGCGGACAAGCAAACATACACTGCAATAGACAACTTATTGACACTGTTCAAAACGGAAAATATCTTTCCGTTTTCTTCACCAAAAGAACAATTTTTAAGTCAGATCCGACAAGTACTGCAATCTGTGGGCTTAAATTATGAAAATCAGCTTGCCAACCATCAGTTTCATGAGCAGCAGCATACGATTAAATCCATGCTATTGCAGCTTATACAGCAAAGTGATGGAGCTGTTGGTGAACGCACGCAGCAGCTCCTGCATTTCCTGAATGGTATGCAAATTCAATCGGTTCATGAATCGGGTAATGCCATCCAGGCGAATCTGCAAGTACCCGGTCAAAAGTTTGGTTTGCCTGATGATCTCCGGCTGGAATTTTCCGGCCATAAAACAGAAGACGGTAAAATTAATCCTGATTCCTGCCGTATTTTATTTTATCTGGACCTAACGAATTTAAACGAAACGATCATTGATATGCATATCCAAAAACGTGCTGTAGCGATAACTATCTACAATGATCAGCAAGGGCATCTGACAGAACAATCAGCTGTATTAAAGCCAATGCTGAAAGAAGGGCTTGAGTCTCTCGATTATCGGCTTTCCACGGTGACGTTTAAACCGATTCATGAAAAAAATCAGTTAGGAAACGAGACCTTAAAAGCAGCCTATTACAAACCGTATCAGGGGGTTGATTACCGAGTATGAATGAAAAACGCCATAAAGCCGTCGCGATGCGCTATGACCAGGATCATGAACAGGCGCCAAAAGTCACAGCAACCGGTAAAGGATTAACAGCCGAAGCGATTATTCAAAAAGCAAACGAAAACAATGTCCCTGTCCAGGAAGATGAATCACTTGTTGAACTACTCGCCGAATTAAATATCAATGAAACGATCCCTGAAGAACTTTACCAAGCTGTAGCCGAAGTGTTTGCTTTCGTGTACAGGACAGATCAGCGGATGGAAAAATAATAAAAATATTTCTATTCGTATCTATAATCGAAAAAAATCGTCAAAAGGGGGCATGGAATTTTTTAAAATATCATACCCCCTTTTGATCGCCTGGATTCGATTATAGTAGTAAATAGCGGTTCGCCTAGCGTTTACATGCGGGATAAAGCGAAACTTCATTCAGTGGAACGGTCTTTTTCCACTGAATGTTAGTTGAGCAGAATCGGACATTTACGGACACTTATCCCCTGTATTGAGGGGTATTAGTGTCCGTTACATGCGGGATAAAGCGAATCTTCATTCAGTGGAACGGTCTTTTTCCACTGAATGTTAGTTGAGCAGAATCGGACATTTACGGACACTTATCCCCTGCATTGAGGGGGGGTTAGTGTCCGTTACATGCGGGATAAAGCGAAACTTCATTCAGTGGAACGGTCTTTCTCCACTGAATGTTAGTTGAGCAGAATCGGACATTTACGGACACTTATCCCCTGTATTGAGGGGTATTAGTGTCCGTTACATGCGGGATAAAGCGAAACTTCATTCAGTGGAACGGTCTTTCTCCACTGAATGTTAGTTGAGCAGAATCGGACATTTACGGACACTTATCCCCTGTATTGAGGGGTATTAGTGTCCGTTACATGCGGGATAAACCGCTAATTCTTGTGAAATCTATCGTTTTTTTATACAATAGGACATGCAGTGAAATTTGATGGGAGGATGAAAGATGAACATTCATGAGTATCAAGGTAAAGATATTTTGCGCGAGTCCGGCGTAAGTGTTCCGAACGGGCATGTCGCATATACAGTTGACGAAGCAGCCAGCGCTGCCAAAAAACTTAACAGTGATGTAACCGTTGTAAAAGCGCAAATCCATGCCGGCGGCCGTGGTAAAGCCGGTGGTGTTAAAATTGCTAAACATCTGGATGATGTGCGTACATATGCTAATGAAATTTTGGGCAAAAATCTTGTGACACATCAGACCGGTCCTGAAGGTAAAGAAGTAAAACGTTTGTTAATAGAAGAAGGCTCTGATATTCAAAACGAATATTATGTGGGACTTGTTCTGGACCGTGCCACTTCCCGTGTTGTCATGATGGCCTCAGAAGAAGGCGGGACAGAAATTGAGGAAGTAGCCGCCGAAACACCGGAGAAAATATTCAAAGAAGTGATCGATCCTGTCGTCGGGCTTTCAGGTTATCAGGCTCGCAGACTGGCATTTAATATCAATATTCCCGATGAGTTACTCGGTAAAGCAGCGAAATTCATGATTGGGCTTTATAACGTATTTGTTGACAAAGATTGTTCCATTGCGGAAATTAACCCGCTCGTTACAACAGGTGACGGCGAGGTGATGGCACTTGATGCCAAATTAAACTTTGATGATAACGCATTGTTCCGTCATAAAGATATCGGGGAGTTGCGTGATCTGGAAGAAGAAGATGAAAAAGAAATCGAAGCGTCCAAGTATGATTTGAGTTATGTAGCACTAGATGGCAATATCGGCTGTATGGTTAACGGTGCAGGGCTTGCGATGTCAACGATGGATATAATCAAACATTACGGCGGTGAGCCTGCTAACTTCCTTGATGTCGGTGGTGGTGCAACAGCAGAAAAAGTTACAGAAGCATTTAAAATCATTTTGTCCGATTCAAATGTGAAAGGTATTTTCGTCAATATTTTCGGTGGCATCATGAAGTGTGATGTGATTGCCGAAGGTGTAGTGGAAGCGACTAAACAAGTAGGCCTCGATATTCCGCTTGTTGTAAGACTTGAAGGCACTAATGTCGAACAGGGCAAACAAATTCTTGATGAATCAGGATTAAATATTACGTCAGCCGGTTCGATGGCAGATGGCGCAGAAAAAATCGTTTCCGCTGTTAAGTAAATATTGGAAAACAAACAGATAACCCAAGAAAGGACGGACGAAAATGAGTATATATGTTGATAAAGACACAAAAGTAATTGTTCAGGGAATTACCGGCGGAACAGCCAAATTCCATACGAAACAAATGCTCGAATATGGAACCAAAATTGTCGGCGGCGTCACACCGAAAAAAGGTGGTACAGAAGTGGAAGGTGTTCCCGTTTTCAATACGGTTAAAGATGCTGTTGACGCAACCGGCGCTAATGCCTCGGTTGTCTATGTACCGGCACCAGCTGCAGCAGATGCCATTCTGGAAGCAGTTGATGCAGAGCTGGATCTGGTCATTTGTATTACAGAGCATATCCCGGTCATGGATATGGTCAAGGTAAAACGTGCCATGGAAGGCAAAAAGACACGTCTTGTAGGCCCGAACTGCCCGGGCGTTATCACGGCTGATGAAAGCAAAATCGGTATCATGCCGGGTTATATCCATAAAAAAGGACACATTGGTGTTGTTTCACGTTCAGGTACATTAACGTACGAAGCAGTGCATCAGTTGTCCGAAGCTGGATATGGTCAGACGACTGCGGTCGGAATTGGCGGGGACCCGGTCAATGGCACGAATTTTATCGATGTCCTGAAAGCCTTTAATGATGATCCGGAAACAGAAGCTGTCGTCATGATTGGTGAGATTGGCGGCACAGCTGAAGAAGAAGCCTCTGAATGGGTTAAAGCGAACATGGATAAACCAGTTGTCGGCTTCATTGGCGGCGCAACAGCACCTCCTGGAAAACGGATGGGTCACGCCGGTGCCATCATTTCCGGCGGCAAAGGAACGGCTGATGAAAAAATCCGCGTTATGAATGAAGCTGGGATTAAAACAGCTGATACACCGGCTGACATCGGTGAGACCATGATTAACGTCTTAAAAGAAAACGGTTTGCAGGAAAAATGTAAAACGCACTAAAGATAACCTGGAACCCAAAGGTGGTACATCTTTGGGTTCCAATCTATCAAAAAAGGGGTGTGATTGGTTGGAAATCATACGTAAGCGCTTAATTCATATCCACCGATGCCGCGGGGTTACGCGCAGAACCATCCGGAAATTTATCCGCTACGATCCTTCACTGAAAAGTATCTATCATCTTTCTGCCTCTGAAATCAGCCGGTTTTTTTCGTTACCTCCGAATAAAGCCTCCATATTTCATTCAGACCTGAGAAATACAGCATTAAAACACCGTATTCTGCATGACCTGAAATCTATCACCGTGATAACAGTAGTTGACGGTTTATATCCTAATGTGTTAAAAACTATAAAAGATGCGCCAATGGTTCTATATGCTATAGGCAATACCAATTTACTAACGCAAAGTCCGCTATTGAGCGTAATCGGTACAAGACGGCCATCACGTGAAGCGATGTTAAAAATGGAAAAATACGTGCTGCCCCTGATTCAAAACGACTGGGTCATTGTCAGTGGCATGGCAGCAGGGATTGACAGTTATGCACATCGGCTAGCGATCAATCATAATGGAAAAACAATTGCTGTCATGGGCAGTGGTTTCAATCACATCTACCCTAGACAAAACAGCCACCTTTTCAGACAGATTGCCACTGAAGGATTATTGTTGTCCGAATACCCTCCTGACACCCCGCCGGAACGGTACCACTTTCCAGAACGCAACCGGATTATCAGCGGATTAAGTTTTGGGACATTCGTAATTGAAGCCACTGAAAAAAGCGGGACATTAATAACGGTGGATCAGGCATTGGATCAGGGGAGAGATGTCTATGCCCTTCCAGGCTCACCGCTGACCCCACATACAGTTGGATGTCATCAAATGATCCAGGATGGTGCCAAGCTTGTGCAGGACCCGGAAGATATCCTAGAGGACTGGATGAGGATTCAACCGAATTGGGTCATATGACCAAATAGACGCTCATAACATATTTGACAAACACCGTATAACTATTTAGTATTAGTGACGATTTTTCATGCAACACAGGAATGCAAATCTGGGAGGAAACGATATGTCTGATTATCTGGTGATTGTGGAATCGCCGGCGAAAGCGAAAACCATCGAACGTTATTTGGGAAAGAAATATAAAGTTAAAGCATCGATGGGTCATGTGCGTGACTTGCCGAAAAGTCAAACGGGTGTCGACCCTGATAATCAATTTAAACCGAAATATATTACCATTCGCGGTAAAGGGGATGTGCTGAAAGAATTAAGAACAGCAGCCAAAAAAGCCAAAAAAGTTTATCTTGCGGCTGACCCCGACCGCGAAGGTGAAGCCATTGCCTGGCATTTGGCCTATGCGTTAAATGTTGAGGAAGATTCTGAATGCCGGGTCGTTTTCAATGAAATCACAAAAGACGCTATCAAGGAATCATTTAAGCATCCGCGTTCCATTGATTATGATCTCGTTGATGCCCAGCAGGCCAGACGCATTCTCGACCGGCTTGTCGGGTATAACATAAGTCCATTATTATGGAAAAAAGTTAAAAAAGGATTAAGCGCCGGAAGGGTTCAATCAGTAGCTGTTAAGATGATCATTGACCGTGAAAAAGAAATAGAGAATTTCAAACCGGAAGAATACTGGTCAATCGACGCCCAATTTCAAAAAGATAAGGATGTTTTTGAAGGCTCCTTTTATGGTGTGGATGGCAAAAAGCAGGAACTGAAATCCGAAGCTGATGTCAAAAAAATCACGAACAAGCTGGACGGTGAGCGCTTCTCTGTTGATAAAGTGAATAAACGTGAACGCAAACGCAATCCGGCCAAGCCATTTACCACATCATCACTGCAACAGGAAGCAGCCCGAAAGCTTAATTTCCGAGCGAAAAAAACCATGATGGTGGCCCAGCAATTATATGAAGGGATTGATTTGGGTAAAAAATCCGGTGGCATCACGGGTTTAATCACGTATATGCGTACCGATTCTACCCGTATTTCGGATACAGCAAAACAAGAGGCTAAAAGCTATATTGAGGAACATTACGGGAAAAGTTATTTGGGTTTTCCCGGAAAGGCCAAAAAGCAGCAAGGTGCCCAGGATGCCCACGAAGCCATCAGGCCGACATCTGCCGTGCGTGATCCGAAATCATTAAAAGAAATATTATCACGTGACCAATATCGTCTTTATAAACTTATTTGGGAACGTTTTCTGGCAAGTCAGATGGCTCCGGCTGTGATGGATACAATGACGGTCCACTTGCTCAATAATGGTGTGGAATTTCGGGCAACCGGCTCAAAAGTGAAATTTAAAGGATTCATGAAAGTATACGTTGAAGGAACGGACGACAAGAAAAAAGACGACAATAAATTGCTGCCTGATTTGACGGAAGGTATGGTGGTGGATGCGAAAGGGGTTACACCAAATCAGCACTTCACCCAGCCGCCACCAAGGTATACCGAAGCAAGATTGGTCCGGACGATGGAAGAGCAGGGGGTTGGACGACCTTCAACCTATGCGCCCACACTCGACACGATACAGCGCAGGGGATATGTGCAGCTCGATAATAAACGGTTTGTCCCCACTGAACTTGGCGGGATTGTCACGGACATCCTGAAGGAGTTTTTTCCAAAAATCATCGATGCTGATTTTACAGCAAAAATGGAAGAGGACTTGGATGCCGTTGAAGCGGGAAAAACAGAATGGATAAACGTGCTTGATGAATTTTACGGCGGTTTCCGGGAACGCCTGGAAAGAGCGGAACAGGAAATGGAAAAGATAGAAATCCGTGATGAGCCTGCCGGCATAACATGTGAAAACTGTGGCCATGAGATGGTTTATAAAATGGGACGATATGGCAAATTCCTGGCTTGTTCTAACTTTCCGGAGTGCCGGAATACGAAGCCGATTTTAAAGAAAATTGGCGTCACGTGCCCCAAATGCCAAAAAGGAGATGTCGTTGAACGGAAATCGAAAAAGAACCGGAAATTCTTTGGATGTGACCGTTATCCAGAGTGTGATTTTGTCTCCTGGGATAAACCGATTGCCAGACCATGTCCGAAATGCGAATCGTTGCTTGTGGAAAAGAAGACGAAAAAAGAATCAAGGGTGCAATGCACGAATTGTGACTACAGGGAAAGCGCCGATAACTGACTGCCTGGAAACGACAGGCAGTTTTCTTTTGCCATTTTCAGGGTATGTTGCTAAATATGACCCTGTACTTTTCACATTTCAGCCATAGAAATGGAAGTATTTTGATAATTATATTCTTATTTATTGACTATTTAAAATCAAACAGATATAATAGCGCATTGGTAAGGTAATTTACTTGACAGCTCATCCAATCATTAATAATGTAAAACAGTATGGTCGGCTTGCTTATTTTTACAGGTTTGAATTTGTTTCTGAATTTTGATACAATTTTGTTAAGTTTGTTGCTTCACGTTTATGTCTGTGGTACACTTTATTCGCTGTACAGCGGGGTGTGAATTTGAGACCATTCAACGACTTGAGCCAGGCTTTTATGGAATATTTGCAAATTGAGCGGAATGCATCACCATTTACAGTACGCTATTACAGGGACGATCTGGAAAACTTTTTCAACTTTTTACGTGAAGAAAGTATCAGGTCACTTCAGGATGTGAATCATCGTACTGTTCGTTTGTATCTGACAAGGCTGTATGAACGGAAACTTGGACGTCGCTCTGTCTCCCGGAAAATTTCCAGTCTGAAAAGTTTTTACCGGTTTTTGGAGCGCCATTATCAGATAACGGCTAATCCGTTTATCAATATCAATCTGCCTAAAGCTACAAAAGCCATTCCAGGGTTTCTGTATTCAGAGGAATTGGAAAAATTGTTTGATATAAGCGATCTGACCGATCCTATCGGCCAGCGGAATCAGGCTTTAATTGAAATACTCTACGCCACGGGCATACGTGTCAGTGAGTGCAGCACCCTGAAACCGGGAGATATTGATTTTACGATTGGGACATTATTTGTGACGGGGAAAGGCAATAAGGAAAGGTATATTCCATTTGGTCGTTTTGCCGAGATAGCCCTGGAAACTTACATAAATGATGGCCGGGAGAAATTGCTGGATAAAGCAGCATCGTCTGCTGATGCTGTCTTTTTGAATGCCAGAGGGGGCCCGTTAACGGCGAGAGGCATACGCCTGATTTTAAATAAAATGGTGGAAAAAGCTGCCCTTACCGTTCATGTTCACCCTCATAAGCTTCGGCATACGTTTGCAACCCATATGCTGAACGAGGGTGCTGATCTCCGCACCGTTCAGGAGTTGCTGGGACATGAGAATTTATCATCAACTCAAATATATACGCATGTCACAAAAGATCGATTGCGTCATGTCTATATGAACAGCCATCCGAGAGCGAAAGAATAATCTTCTTTAAAAGAGGTGATGAACGTGACAACTGATATGCATGCCACAACCATTTTTGCTGTCAGGTATAAAGGACAGTGTGCGATGAGCGGCGACGGCCAAGTCACCATGGGCAACGCTGTTGTTATGAAACATAAGGCCAAAAAAGTCCGGAGATTGTATAAAGACCAGGTGCTTGCCGGGTTTGCCGGATCTGTAGCTGATGCTTTTACCTTATTTGAAAAGTTTGAAGAAAAATTGGAATCCTTCGACGGCAATCTTGCCAGGGCTGCCGTTGAACTGGCAAAAGAATGGCGAAGCGACAAAGTTCTTCGCAAATTGGAAGCCATGCTGATTGTCATGAATAAGGAAAAGATGTTTCTGGTATCCGGTACCGGTGAAGTGATCGAGCCTGATGATGGCATTCTTGCGATTGGCTCCGGCGGGAACTATGCATTGAGTGCCGGGAGGGCATTAGTCAGACACGCAAACAATCTTTCGGCAAGGGAAATCGCTCAGGCGGCCTTGGAGATAGCCGGTGAAGTTTGTATTTACACAAATGACCATATAACGCTGGAGGTACTTGATGATTAAGGAGGCCTTGGTTGAATGGGTATAGATTATACACCGAAACAAATCGTGGAAAAGCTGGATCGATACATTGTCGGCCAATCAGATGCCAAAAAGTCGGTTGCTGTGGCGTTGAGGAACCGGTACCGGCGTATGAGGCTTGATGAGAGCATTAAAGATGAAATCGTCCCGAAAAACATTCTGATGATCGGCCCCACTGGTGTAGGTAAAACTGAAATCGCACGCCGTCTGGCTAATATGGTCAGTGCACCGTTTGTAAAAGTGGAAGCGACCAAATTTACTGAGGTTGGCTATGTTGGCCGCGATGTTGAGTCAATGGTCCGGGACCTGGTGGAAATGGCTTTAAGGATGGTCAAGGAAGAGAAAATGGAAGAGGTGAAAGACCGGGCGGAACAGGCAGCTAATAAAAAGCTGGTCGAACTGCTTGTTCCACAGGCAAAAAAACAAAACAATGTGAAAAATCCATTTGAAATGTTATTCTCTACCGAGGACGATGAAGAAGACAACGGTGATTCAACGGCTCAAAACGATGAAATCAGAAATAAACGTAAACGCATAGAACATCAGCTGGCCCTGGGAGAATTAGAAGACAAGATGGTGACAGTTGAGATTGAGGAGACATCCCCATCCATGTTTGATATGCTGCAAGGATCCGGTATGGAACAAATGGGCATGAACATGCAGGATGCTTTCAGTCAGTTTATGCCGAATAAGAAGAAAAAACGCAAGCTTCCTGTATCTGAGGCAAGGAAGGTGCTAACGACACAGGAAGCCCAGAAGCTTATAGATATGGATGAAGCAGCACAGGAAGCCATCAATCGCGCTGAACAGTCAGGGATATTGTTTATCGATGAGATAGATAAAGTATCGGGACAGCAGGATAATGCGACCAATGTATCACGTGAAGGTGTGCAGCGGGATATACTGCCGATTGTGGAAGGCTCAACGATCGTTACCAAACATGGGCCTGTCAAGACAGACCATATGCTATTTATTGCTGCAGGTGCCTTTCATACAGCCAAACCATCGGATCTCATACCAGAGTTACAAGGAAGATTCCCGATTAGAGTGGAGCTGGAAAAGCTGGCTGTTGAAGATTTTAAACGTATATTAAAAGAACCATCCAATGCTTTATTGAAGCAATATTCGGCATTATTAAAAACAGAAGGTATAAATGTTGTGTTTACGGACAATGCTGTAGATAGATTGGCAGAAATTGCCCTCCAGGTGAACCAGGAAACGGACAATATTGGGGCAAGAAGACTTCACACCATACTGGAAAAACTACTGGAGGATTTATCGTTTGAAGCCCCGGATATCAACATGGAAACAATTGAAATTACAGACGATTACGTCGACGATAAGTTAAGTGATATCGTAAAAGACAAAGATTTGAGTCAATTTATTCTATAAGATGAGTAGTGAAATGGAGGCTAATTTAAGATGGAACTTTTAGAACGCGCAAGAAAGATTAATGCTATGCTACAAAAAACAACAGGGAAATCGGTCAATTTCAATGATATGTCGGCAACCCTCAGAGATGTCATTAAGGGAAATGTGTTTATTGTCAGCCGACGGGGCAAATTATTGGGTTATGCGATTAATCAGGAAATTGAAAATGAACGTATGAAATCGATGCTGGAAGAGAGACAATTTCCGGAAGAGTACACCCACGGGTTATTTAATATTTATGAAACAACTGCAAATCTGGATATTGACAGCCCATTTACGGCCTTTCCGGTTGAAAATCGTGAATTATTCAAAAGCGCTTTGACGACGATTGTCCCGATAATTGGCGGCGGCGACCGATTGGGCACACTGGTGCTGGGCAGATTGTCAGACAGTTTCAATGAGGATGATCTGCTTCTGGGCGAATACGGTGCCACCGTTGTCGGGATGGAAATCCTGCATGAGAAAACGGAAGAAATTGAAGTGGAAGCCAGAAGTAAAGCTGTTGTCCAAATGGCCATCAGTTCGCTTTCCTACAGTGAGTTGGAAGCTATCGACCACATTTTTGAAGAATTGAATGGTCATGAAGGTTTGCTTGTTGCCAGCAAGATTGCGGACAGAGTCGGCATTACACGTTCTGTTATCGTTAACGCGCTAAGAAAACTGGAAAGTGCTGGTGTGATTGAATCCCGCTCACTGGGTATGAAAGGAACCTACATTAAAGTATTAAATGATAAGTTCCTTGTCGAACTGGAGAAACTACGCTCCAGATAAATCGGATTGCTAATGGTTCTTTTCCCCTATACTGATCAACAATCAGATCGATGACAAAAACGGTTATCACAACGATAACCGTTTTTTTAATAAAAAATTTTCAGGGTAGTTTTATAGTTGAAAATGGCTAAATAATTGCAGATTTTACCAATATGAGGGTTTATAAATAGGTCAAAAGTCTTGGGTATTTATAACCAAATAATTTCTCCGAAGCGTAAACTGTCGAAATATGATGGACTTTAATTCTATTTTAAATTACAATGTTCGTATGAACAGGGTTGTTTGTGACCGTTGCTGTTTTATGGATAGGAGGAAAGTCCAATGGCGTTTTTTCCCGACTCATTACAGACGCTGGAAAATTCCCTGGGGTATGCGTCTGCTAAAAACCACTCAATTTCTGATAATATAGCCAATGTGGATACACCCGGCTACAAGGCGAAAGATGTCGAATTTAAAAATGTTTTGCAAAATGAATTAAAATCTTCGCTGGAAGCAAAACGTACACATTCCCAACATATCCCTTTCAATCATTTTAATACAGATCAATCATACCGTACAGTGACACGCCGCAATACGATGTATAACCATAACGGGAACAATGTTGATGTGGACAAGGAAATGGCAGAACTGGCGGACAATCAAATCTATTATCAAGCCTTGGTTGATCGGATTAATGGGAAATTCTCAAGTCTGAAAACGGCAATTGGAGGGGGCAATTAAGGATGTCAATTTTTCATGCCATAGATACAAATGCAAGTGCCCTAACAGCACAACGTCTTCGTATGGATGTTGTTTCTTCCAATATTACGAATGCGCAGACGACACGGGCTGTTATGAATGAGGATGGCGAATATGAACCCTACCGGCGAAAAATGGTGACGTTGGAGCCTTCCGGACGTAACTTTCAAACCTTCCTTGATAGGGCTGTGCAAACGAATTCGGATAAAGCAGGTTCAGGGGTGAAAGTGTCTCGGATTACGGAAGATGAAACCCCCTTTAAGGTTGTCTACAATCCAGATCACCCGGATGCAGACGAAGACGGCTACGTTGAAATGCCCAATGTTGATCCGCTGAGGGAAATGGTGGATTTAATGAGTGCGACCAGGTCCTACGAAGCTAACATCACATCCCTGAATGCCAGTAAAAATATGCTGATGAAAGCACTGGAGATAGGGAAATAGTCTTTTGAAAAATACCGGCTGTCAAATAACCGGTTTACGATGGTATACATAAGGAGAGAGATTGGATGAGTACTTTTTTGAATGGGGCCGGCAATACTCAGGCCGTTATGCCAAATACGGATACAGCAAAACAAACGGTTACACCCAATGAGGTGCATCAGCAATTTGCTGACACACTTAAAACAGCGATTGATAGTGTCAATAATGCCCAAGTTAACTCGGATAACAAAACAGAAGCATTGGCAAAGGGGCAGGTTGATGATTTGCACGATGTGATGATAGCAGCCCAAAAAGCAAGTGTGACATTGGAATCTTCTGTGCAAATTCAGCGTAAAGTGATCGATGCCTATAATGAAATCATGCGTATGCAAATATAACAGCAACCCTGGCAGATACAGCCGGTTATGTCGTTTAGTTGTTTGATCAGGTACTAAGAGTAGCTGTTAAAGCGTGGATTTTGGCGGATTTTTTAGAATTTGGCGGGGGAATATATGAAGAACAAGGTCATGGAATTAAGAGATAAAGCTCAATCTTTTTGGCGTCAACGTTCAACCAGCCAAAAAGGTATATTCATAGGTTCTGCTGTAATTGTTATTGTGTTACTTTCAGCGATTTTAATATTTTCGTCCAATCCGCAACTTGTTCCGCTGTATCATGATTTATCGGTGCAGGAGGTCAGTCAAGTTAAGGAGGAATTGGACTCCAGGAGTGTTCCATATGAGGTGGAAAATGGCGGAACAACGATCAAGGTCCCTGAATCTGACGTTGATGGGCTGCTGGTTGATTTGGCCGGACAGGGTATACCGGACTCCGGCAGCATTGATTATTCCTTTTTCGGCGATAACGCGTCGTGGGGTATCACGGATAACGAATTTGACATGATCAAGTTGGACGCTATGCAAACCGAACTGGCCAACCTGATAAGAGGGGTGGAAGGTATTGATGACGCAGAAGTTATGATCAACATGCCGGAGGAGCCTGTTTTTGTTAGCGATGTTGAACAGGAAGCCAGCGCATCCATTGTGATCAAAACAGAGCCGGGATATGATTTCAGAGGAAATCAGGTTAATGCTTTGCATCATTTGGTGGCAAAGGCAATACCGAATCTGAACGAAGACGATATCGCCATAATGAACCAATACTTTGAATACTATGATCAGGATTCACCAAATGGCAACAGCCGGGAAGATACCTATACATATCAGCAAAGTGTCAAGAAGGATATTGAAAAAGATATACAACAGCGTGTTCAACAAATGCTGGGGGCAATGGTTGGAAGAGATAATGTCATTGTCTCGGTAACAGCAGATGTTGATTTTACCGAGGAGAACCGTGTGGAAGAGTTAGTGGAACCGGTGGACATAGACGAGATGGAAGGCCTTCCGGTAAGTATTGAAACGATTGAGGAGGCTTATCAAGGTAATCCGCCCGTTGGCGGTGATGCGGGTACAGGTGATGAGGATATCCCCAATTATCAGGCTGTCGAGGAAGGCGAAAACGGCGAATATGAACGATCCAAAGAAACGATCAATAATGAGTATAACCGGATTCGTAAAGAGATTGTTGAAAGTCCTTATAAAATCCGTGATTTAGGTATTCAAGTTGCCGTCAACGAAGCAAAGGGCGAACAGGATGGCGACGTCCAATATTTATCAGCCCCGGAACAGGAAACTGTCAGTGCCGGGATTGCTTCAATGTTGGATTCGATTATCACCACCTCCATCGATGGTGAATACGGCGACGTCCAGCCTGAAGAGAAAACATCAATCGTGTTTCAGGAATTCAGTGAAAGCGTTGGTTCACCGCAGCCTTCATCACCCGCTGTACCGTTGTGGCTGTATATCGCTGGTGGTGTATTGCTTGCCATTATCATTGGGTTGATTATAATGCTGTTACGCAGCCGGAAACCTGGGAAAGAAGAGACCTTTACGGAACAAACAGTGGCTGTTGACACCGAATCAAATGTCCCGGAAATGGACGATGTCGAAGAATCAGATTCCGCCAAACGAAAAAAGCAGCTGGAAAATATGGCGAAGGAAAACCCGGAAGACTTCGCCAAGCTGTTGAGGAGCTGGCTTGCAGATGATTAAGGAGGGGAATACGGATGCCCAGACATGATGAGCTGTCCGGAAAGCAAAAAGCGGCCATTTTATTAATATCCCTGGGACCTGACGTATCAGCACAAGTGTACAAGCATTTATCCGCTGAGGAAATTGAAACATTAAGCCTGGAGATTTCCTCGGTGCGAAAAGTCGAAGCCGATATCAAAGACGATGTGCTGGACCAGTTTCACCAGATTGCCCTGGCACAGGAATATATTTCGCAGGGCGGGATTGGTTATGCGAAGACGGTTCTCGAAAAAGCTTTTGGTGATCAGGAAGCAAGCCATATTATCGACCGTTTGACGGCAGCTTTGCAAGTCAGGCCCTTCGATTTTGCGCGTAAGGCTAATCCGCAGCAAGTGTTGAATTTTATACAAAATGAACATCCGCAAACGATAGCACTCGTCTTATCATATCTTGATCCGGAACAGTCCGGACAGATTTTATCCGAACTGCCGCAAGAAATGCAGGCGGAAGTGGCCAAGCGGATTGCCACAATGGATTCGACGTCGCCGGAAATTATAAACCAGGTCGAACAAGTATTGGAACGTAAAATTTCATCATCACTCACAGAGGATTATACCCAGACAGGTGGTATCCAGTCAGTCGTTGAAGTGTTAAATGGTGTTGATCGGAGTACCGAAAAGACCATTCTGGATACGCTGGAAATTCAGGACCCTGACCTGGCTGAAGAAATCAAAAAACGCATGTTTGTCTTTGAAGACATTGTTGTGCTTGATAACCGGGCTATCCAGCGTGTCATCCGGGAAGTAGATAATGAAGATTTACGTCTGTCCCTGAAAGTTGCCAGCGATGAGGTCAAGGAAATTGTGTTTAAAAATATGTCCCAGCGCATGGCGGAAACATTTAAGGAGGAAATGGAGTACATGGGACCTGTCCGCCTGCGTGATGTGGAAGAAGCGCAAATGCGGATTGTCGGAGCGATCCGCCATCTTGAAGAAATCGGCGAAATTGTTATTGCGCGTGGTGGAGGTGACGATATCATTGTCTAACATTTATCCAAATCAGTCGAAAACGGCAAAGGAACGGCGCATTAACGTCAGACCGATCAGTGTAACGGGATTGGACAATACCCATCCAGCAGGGACCGGGAATGAGGACCATCAGAAGATACAATTGGAAATTGATCAGGCGAATGAAGAACTGCAGCGTATTAAAGATGAGCAGGCAAATGCTATCAAACAAACCAACACGGAAATCGAAGCGGTAAAAGCGGACTGGGAAAAGGAGAGACAGCAATATATCGAACAAGCCAGGCAGGAAGGGTATACGGCTGGATTCCAGCAAGGCAAGCAAGATGGATTTGAGCACTATCAGCAGTTAATCACGGATGCAAATGACGTGGTCAAGGCAGCGACACGTGATTACCATAAAACCCTGGAACAAAGTAACGAACAGATAGTAGATTTGGCCATCCATATCGCTGAAAAAATCATGCGTCAACAACTTGAGGAACAGCCGGAGACATTCATGGCAATTGTGCAATCAGCCATCAAAGAGACCGGGGATAAACCGGAACTTTCGCTTTATCTAAACCCGGTGAATTACGATGCTATCATCCAGCAAAAGGATGAACTCACCCGCTTTGCCGGCAGGGATGTAAGGATTTCCGTTTATGCCGATGAGACGTTAAATGAAGGCAGCTGCCTGATTGAACATCCATTCGGGCAGATTGATGCCAGTATTGACGAACAACTGCAGGAATTACGAGAAAAATTACATGAAGTCAGTATGGAGGACGACTGATGAATGTGCGTCAATACATCGCAGCGATTGATCAGGTCGATTCAATAAAACGGTACGGAAAAGTGTCACGTGCAGTCGGTCTGATGATAGAATCGCTCGGACCGGAGGCAAATATCGGTGATGTTTGCCTGATTCATCGCCCGACCAATGGAAAAGCCGTTATGGCTGAGGTTGTCGGATTCAGTGATGAAAAGCTTATCCTGATGCCCTATGCACAAGCCACTGAAATTGGCCCCGGCTGCCTGGTGGAATCAACGGGCAAAGCTTTAACAGTCAAGGTTGGCCGGGGGCTAATCGGCCAAGTTGTCAACTCTCTCGGGGAATGTCTCAATGATTCGAAGCTGCCCAAAGGATTAACCAGCTATTTAACCGAACAGTCACCACCGAATCCGCTCACACGACCGCCTATTTCGGAGCCAATCCAAGTGGGAATCAAGGCCATTGATGCCATGCTGACAGTCGGTAAAGGGCAGCGAGTCGGTATTTTTGCCGGAAGTGGTGTCGGGAAGAGTACGCTACTTGGTATGATGGCGCGCAACAGCAGTGCAGATATTAATGTCATCGCCTTAATTGGAGAGCGCGGCCGGGAAGTCCGCGAGTTTATCGATCGGGAACTTGGTAAGGAAGGGCTGAAAAAGTCTGTTGTTGTGGTCGCCACGTCGGATCAGCCGGCGTTGATGCGTATTAAAGGCGCCTATACCGCGACGGCAATCAGTGAGTATTTCCGGGACCTGGGATTTGACGTGAATCTATTAATGGATTCTGTAACCCGGGTAGCGACGGCACAGCGTGAAGTTGGCCTTGCCACGGGTGAACCGCCGACAACAAAAGGGTATACCCCATCGGTGTTTGCAGCACTTCCAAAATTACTGGAACGGACGGGGACAAGCAGTAAGGGCACGATCACGGCTTTTTATACGGTCCTCGTAGATGGTGATGATCTGAATGAACCGATTGCCGACAGTGTGCGGGGGATTTTGGACGGGCATTTTATTCTTGATCGGAAGCTGGCTGAACAGGGGCAGTTTCCTGCTATCAATATTTTAAAATCGATCAGCAGAGTCATGAGCAACATTGTCAGTGACGACCATTTGGAGGCGGCGCAGCAAATTAGGGAGCTGATGGCGACCTATGACGAAAACAGTGAACTGATCCAGATCGGCGCCTATAAGCGGGGAACGAATCAGGTGATCGATCGCGCCATTTCATACCATCCGAAGATACAGGCCTATTTAAAACAGGGTATATCCGACTATCATTCATTAGACGCATCAATCAACCAAATGAAAACACTGCTTAATGGAGGGGCTTGACGATGACAGGAACAGCGGCACTTTCTAAAGTTTTACATATCAGGGAGAGCGAAAAGGAGTACGCACAGAAAGCGTACCAAGAATCGATGGACATATTTGAGGAAGTTGCGACAGAACTATATGAACTGCTGCGGAAAAAAGAAACAGCTGAAGCAGCATACGAAGAATGTCTCACGCAGCCTACGTCCATTGATAAAGTCAGGGAACAAGCCACTTATATCGAGAACCTCACAAAGCAAATTATGGATTTACAGCGAGATGTCCAGAAAGCCCGGCATGATATGGAAACTAGGCATGAGCACTTATCGGATGCTTATGTGGAAGTAAAAAAGTTTAAAAAAATAATTGACCAACGGCAAAAGCGGACGAATGCCATCATTAAAAAAAATGAAGAAGCTCAAATGGATGACATCTCCATGCGGCAGTATATGAGCCAAAAATCAGGTGAGTCAAATGGCACAGAAAACAGAACATGAAAAAAAGAAAATAAATCCACTTTTGTGGTTCCTGTTTGCGATTGTCATCCCCGCGATTGTGGCTATAACACTTGTCGTGATTATATTGATGATAACTGGTGTGGATGTGGTTGGATGGGCTAAAGAGAAAGGAAATGACATCCCGGTCTTGGCCGAAGTTGTGACGAACGATGAAGAAAAGAATTCACAGCGTACAGAAGATAAATGGCGCGAGACAATTGCCGGTAAGGATGAAGAGATTGCCTCATTAAATCAAGAGGTATCCGCTTTGGAATCAACGAATAAACAGATGGAACAGGAAATCGCCAAACTGGAGAATGAACAGGACAGCGTAGAAGAGGATGGAGACAATGACGAAGCATCCGAGCAGGAATCCATCGCTGATATTGCCTCGTCTTTCTCGGATATGGACAATGAACAGGCTGCGCAAATTTTACAAAACGTGGAAGAAAGTCTGGCTGTTTCAATTTTGGCCGATTTGCCATCCGATGCACGCGGCGACATATTTGAAGCGATGGAACCTGATGCTGCAGCAGGATTAACCCAACAATTTGTCAATCAGGACTAGTAATGCGAATGACCTACTTGAAAGGGGGTGATCAATTGAACGCAGCTGGAATGTTGTTTAACCAATTCATACAGTCAAAAGACGGTGTACTGCAAACGCTCAATAAAGACGCAGCATCGGATCAGCAAAATGTTTTCCGGCGTCTATTATCCGGTTCAAGAAATGAGACGGGCAACAAGGCCGGCGCTCAACACATTACAAAGAAGATTAATAACACTAGTGAACTGATTGAAATGTTATCGGGGTCAGAGGACAATAATGATCTAATCGAAATGTTATTGGATTCAGATGATGTTAATAAACAGATGGATCAAGCGGCATTACAGGCGGTATCAAAGGAAGAAGTCATACAGATGCTGAAAGAACTTATGCAAAATCTGTCCGGACGCAATGGAACATTGACAGATCATAACATGCAAATCCCGGAATCTGTCATTGACAAACTGATCACAAAACGGGGTGATAGCGCAGAAGAGGTTAATATGATAAAGAATAAGGATGTTCCACTTCTTATGCATTTGCAAACAGCGCCACAAACAGTAAGTGATGAAAAAACGATTCAACATCAATTTGCAGCATTGTTTGAACAAGTTCAAAACCTGCTGGCGCAAATAACCAATCAAAAAAACATTTCACAGGTGGCACCGGAGCTTTTAAAGTTGTTGGAACAATGGAGTGTACTAGCGAAGAAAACGAACCAACAATCAGGCGTTTTGTCGGAATTAGCCTCGACGAACAATGAAAAAGAGCAGGCTATCTGGAGGCATCTGGTTCAATCTTTTCAAAAACGAAATCAGCTTGTTATGAAGCAGCAGTATAATACAAATGCCAAAGTAACAAGCAGTGACGTCGCTAAATGGTTGCATCATGCCATCCAAAACCAGGCACAGCTGGATAAGACAACGACACAGCAGACGCTGACGATGACGTCGTCAATGCCAATGTCAAAAGTTGAACAATATGTGATTCATTTGAACCAGACAAACACGCAGCCTGCTGACCATCAATTAATCGAACAGTTTCAAAAGGTCATGAAATCGAGCAAGTTTATGACCATGCAAAATGGTACGTCACAGTTAAACATATCATTACGCCCTGAAAACCTTGGGGACATGATGATTAAGCTGACCCAGATGAATGGTGAGATGACAGTCAAAATTGTTGTGACCTCCGCTGCTGCAAAAGACATGCTGGAAACAAATATGCATCAGCTTAAAAACATGTTTTCACCACAACAGGTCGTGGTTGAAAAACAGGAAGTCAACTCACAGCAAACACAAACTAATCAGCATGAAGAGGATGGACAACCAATGGATGATCATAACGAACAGAGTCAGTCAGATGATTCCGAAGCAGATGATAACCATAGTACAGAAGAAGATTTTGAATTACAGTTACAAGAAGTTTTAATGAATGAGAAGGTGTAGGTGAAAAACATGACGACTATTGACGCGTCACTTTATTTGGATAATCAGCAGACAGGGCGTACACCAAGTCCTGAGCTTGGTAAAGATGAATTTTTGAAAATATTAATGACACAGTTGCAAAATCAGGATCCGTCCAGCCCAATGGATAACGATCAATTCGTATCACAAATGGCATCCTTTTCACAGCTTGAACAAACCATGAATATGGCCAATTCAATTGATGAGCTGGTACAAAAACAAAATGTCTCACCGATTTTGCAATACAGTCATATGATTGGCAAGGAAGTTTCCTATCAAAAGAATGATGAAGAAACCGGTGAACAACTGGACGTCGAAACGGGTACCGTTACTGCCGTGAGTCAACAAGAAGGATCGGCTGTTTTGAAACTTGCAAATGGTGATGAAATTTATGCTGATTCGATTGAGCAGGTAAGTGATCCGGAAGTAAGCCCAGATACAGAAACCAATGGCGGTGACGTAATAGGTCCCAACTCTGGAGGAAGTGATTAGTGTGGATCACCGTATACAGCAATTGCAGCAGCATCATTTAATGCCACAGTCAACTGTCAAAAAGCCCGCACATCATAAGTCAAAAATAAATTTCAAAGACGTGTTAGCAAATGTTCAGGATGTTAAAATCAGCAAGCATGCTGAACGACGGCTGAATGAGCGGAATATCACAATCAATGAAAGCCAATGGCAGACGATTTCAGAAAAAATGACTGAAGCAAAGCAAAAAGGCGTGACAGATTCATTGGTGCTGACAGATCAGGCTGCACTGCTGGTAAGCGCTAAAAACAATACCGTCATTACCGCGATGAATAAGGCTGAAGCGGCAAGTAAAATTTTCACGAATATAAATGGCACGATTCTGATAGACGAACAGGCCGGACCTGATGGGGAGGCCGAAGCTGTTGACTGACAGATACAGCGTTGAATCGTAAGCCAAAACCAATAAAGGGGAGAGATAAAATGTTACGTTCCATGTATGCCGGAATTTCTGGAATGAAAGGATTTCAAACAAAACTGGATGTGGTTGGCAACAATATCTCAAATGTCAATACGTCAGGCTTCAAAAAAGGCCGGGCGACGTTCCAGGATCTATTGAGTCAGACGACAACCGGGGCATCGGGTCCAACAGATAACCGTGGTGGTGTTAATCCTTCACAGGTTGGTCTAGGTTCACAATTAGGTTCAATAGATGATATTCATACGCAGGGGTCCAGTCAAACAACAGACAACCCGCTGGATCTTCAACTGGAAGGAGACGGGATGTTCGTACTTGATACGCCGGATGGACGTGCCTATACACGTGCGGGAAATTTTTATCTGGATTCTGAAGGTAACATGGTAAATTCGGATGGCTATTATTTAGTTGGCAGTGATGAAAATTCCCCATTGAATATACCGGAAGACGCAACAAGTATCAGCATTGAAAAAGATGGCACCGTTACGTATGTTGATGGTGAAGGGGACGTACAGGATGACCAGCAAATCGGCATCGCTATTTTTTCCAATCCTGAGGGTCTTGAAAAAGATGGTGGGAGTTTATACCTTGAATCAAACAATTCTGGTGCACCTGATTTGGTGGAACCGGAATCAGAGGGAGCTGCCACCATCGTCAGCAGAGCATTGGAAATGTCAAACGTTGATCTTGCTGAGGAATTCACGGAAATGATTACAGCACAGCGCGGTTTCCAGGCAAACACGAGAATCATTACGACATCAGATGAAATTCTGCAGGAGCTCGTCAATCTAAAACGATAAATAAGGGGGTAGGGGTGTTCATAAAAGAGCACTCCCGCCAGCATATGATCCAGCTGACTAAATTAAATGGCGACTTATTTACACTGAATGCATTAATGATTGAACAGGTTCAGTCATACCCGGATACAACCATCACATTAACAAATGGGAAGAAAATCGTTGTCAAAGATTCCCAATCCGATGTCTCACAGTTTGTAACAGATTATTATAAGCAAATCGGATTAAATAGCGTGTTTAAAGAGGCGGGTGATAGCAATGGGTAAACTTGCAAAAACAATGATAATGTCACTTGTTGTGCTTTTACTTGCCGGGGGCGGTGCATTGATTGTCGTATTAAATATGGTAGATGACCCAAGTGAAGGCAGTGCACAATCCATTGACACGGTTCTGGACTATTCGTATGAAACACCGGAAATCACAACCGACTTACAGAATGGCAGTTTTGTACGAATTCAATTCCAGGTTGTGACCGATAGTGATAAGGCAAGGGAAGAAGCTAAAAAAAGGGAATTTCAGTTAAAAAACATTCTGATTAAAGAACTTGCCAAAATGGATGAGGAAAAATTCAAATCTGGGCTCTCTGATTTGGAGGATGTTGTGCAGCAGAGGTTAAATGAAGTTATGGAAGAAGGAAGTATTACGGATGTTTATACGATCAGCAAGATTTTACAGTAGAAGTGGTGATTTATCCTTGCTTTTTTTGCGCGTGCCAAAAGCGGGAAACTCCGTTGCGGAGGTGAGGTTTTTTGGTGGAAGAAGTCCTATCACAAAATGAAATTGATGCATTATTGTCTGCTATTTCATCAGGTGAAATGAATGCGGAAGAATTAAAACAAGAAAAGGAAGAGCAGAAGGTCCGTGTATATGATTTCAAAAGGGCACTCCGGTTTTCCAAAGACCAGATAAGAAGTCTTGCACGTATTCATGAAAATTACGCTCGTTTACTGACGACCTATTTTTCTGGTCAGCTACGATCATATGTCAATATTACTGTAGCTTCCGTCGATCAAGTACCTTATGAAGAATTCATTCGGTCGATTCCGAAAATGACGGTATTAAATATATTCAGTGTTCAGCCATTGGATGGCAGGATATTAATGGAAGTCAATCCCAATATTGCTTACGCCATGCTTGACCGGCAGCTCGGCGGCAGAGGCAGCAGTGTCAATAAAGTGGATAATTTGACTGAAATTGAAACGATGCTGATGTCACAGCTGTTTGAAAAGTCAAAGGCGAGTTTATACGAGGCATGGTCTTCAATCATCGGGACTGACCCGGTTTTGGAAGATTTGGAAGTCAATCCGCAATTTTTACAAATGGTATCACCCAATGAGACAGTCGTTGTCGTGTCACTTGATACGACCGTCGGTGAGACAAGCGGCATGATCAATATTTGCATTCCGCATATTGTCCTGGAGCCAATCATTCCTAAGTTGTCGGTTCATTATTGGATGCAGACCAACACAAATAAGCGGGATCCGGACGCGTATGAAAAAATAACACAAACGCTTCAGGGCGCCAGGGTTGATGCTAAAACGCTGCTCGGTGAAACGACCATCAGTATTGACCAGCTGCTTCACTTACATAAACATGATGTCATTGCATTGAATCAGCCGATTGACCATCCATTACAGCTGCGGATTAATGACCAGCCTAAATTTTATGTGCAGGCCGGAAAATCAAAGAACAAAATGGCTGTGCAGGTGCTGGAGGAATTTAAAAGGGGGAAAAACGATGAATGATGGCAAACTTTCCCAGGACGAAATTGATGCATTATTAAAAGTCAGCAGTCAAGAGGAAGAGGCTGAGTCAAACACGTCTGAATTGCTGTCCTCAGTTGAGAAAGACACATTGGGGGAGATTGGCAATATTTCGTTCGGCAGTTCAGCAACGACATTGTCCACATTATTAAACCAAAAAGTGGCCATTACGACACCTGAAGTATCGATTATCACAAAACATGACGTTGACACGTTATTCGAATTGGAGCAAGTACGCATTTATGTCGATTATTCCGAGGGATTCAACGGACGGAATATACTCCTGATGAACTCGGAGGATGCTGCTGTCATTGCTGATATTATGCTTGGTGGAGACGGGACTTCACCGGATCAGGTGCTGCAGGACATCCATCTAAGTGCCGTCCAGGAAGTGATGAACCAGATGATGGGGACAGCGGCTACCAGCATGTCGACCGTGTTTGAAAAGCGGATTGACATTTCGCCGCCTGCCATAAAACTGGAAACAGGAGAAGATGTGCAAAACACCGACATAATCTCCGATGAGGATGATTTGGTTAAAGTCTCATTTCATTTAAAAGTCGGCAATCTAATTGATTCAAATATTATGCAGGTTATCCCGCTTTCATTTGCGAGAACATTAGTCAATCAATTAACAGCCCCGGCTTCAACTGAAAGCCGGCACGAGTCAGCCGTAACAACAGAATCGGACAAACCGGTCGAGGCGACGGATCACGAGCAGGAAGAAAGAACACGGGAGAATCCACAATATTTAGGGAATAAAGTCAACCATGATTCCTCGTCCATCCAACAGGCAGCTTTTTCTGATTTGGAACATGCAGGTTTTAACCAAAACGAAAAACGGAACCTTGATATGCTGCTAGATATTCCGTTGAACGTATCGGTTGAACTCGGACGGACGCAACGATCAATCAAGGATATTTTGGAGCTGTCAGCCGGGTCGATTGTTGAACTGGATAAACTGGCCGGAGAGCCGGTTGATATTCTAGTCAACCAAAAATTAATAGCCAAAGGTGAAGTGGTCGTTATCGATGAAAATTTTGGTGTACGGGTAACGGATATCGTCAGTCAGTCAGATCGTTTAATGAAACTGAAATAACATAGTGGGGAGGCGTTTTTTAAATGGGACAACGTATCTTAATTGTGGATGATGCAGCATTCATGCGCATGATGATCAAAGATATCTTGGATAAAAACGATTTTGAGGTTGTCGGGGAAGCACAGGACGGACAACAAGCTGTCGATCAATACAAGGAATTGCGGCCGGATCTTGTCACACTTGATATCACGATGCCGGAAAAAGATGGTCTGACCGCCCTGAAGGAAATCAGGGAAATCGATCCGGATGCCAATGTCATTATGTGCTCAGCGATGGGACAGCAGGCCATGGTCATTGATGCGATTCAGGCAGGGGCGAAAGATTTTATTGTCAAACCATTTCAGGCTGATCGGGTCATTGAAGCCACCCGGAAAGCTTTGGGTTAGAAACGAGTGAGCGATATGCAACGGAAGGTAGTGGCGATCATTTGTTTAATGGGACTATGGGGTGTCTTATATCCCAACAGCGTTGTAGAGGCGGCCACTAATGTAAAGGACTGTATTGAAAATGCCGATTGCAATGAAGCGGATACCGCACCGGCCGACACAACTGAAAATGATGAGGAGCGGGATGCTGCGGACAGTCCAGGGACAGGGTCATTATTGATGAATATCGTGAAGATGATATTCGCTTTGTTGCTCGTTTTAGGCCTCATTTATCTATTATTAAAGTTTTTACATAACCGAAACAAACGATTTCAACAAGTAAAGGGATTGGAAAACATGGGTGGCGTTTCGGTCGGCCCCAATAAGTCGGTTCAAGTCGTCCGGATTGGGTCAAAGGTATTTCTGATTGGGGTCGGCGAAAATGTTCAATTGCTGGAAGAAATCACCGATGACGAAACCAAAAAAGAATTGGTCCATAACGACCACTCTGATGATCATCAGGCAGCAGGTGGGCTGGCGGCTTTATTTCAGTCGAAAAATACCGAAAAAAATGCCGGGGACGGAAATGATGACTTCAAGAGGCTGTTTTCAACCGAGCTGGAAAAATTAAAACAGACCCGCCGATCACTACTCCACCAGTCAACACAAAAGGACGATCGACATGAATGAATTGATGGATATGTTTTCCAGTAATGATCCTGCCAATGTATCGACAAGCGTCCAACTGTTAATTTTATTGACGGTGTTATCGCTCGCCCCGGGGATTTTAATCCTGATGACGAGTTTCACACGGATTGTGATTGTTCTGTCGTTTGTCAGGACATCATTAGCTACCCAGCAAATGCCGCCAAACCAGGTGTTAATTGGATTAGCGCTGTTTTTGACGTTTTTTATTATGGCACCAACATTCCATGAAGTGAATGATCAGGCATTACAGCCACTGTTTGCAGAAGAGATAACGCTTGAGGAGGCATATGACAGGGCAAGTGCACCCATTAAGGATTTTATGGCAACACATACCAGACAGCAGGATTTACAGTTGTTTATGGATTATTCCGGTGCAGAACAGCCGGAAACAGTTGAAGGCATTCCTTTGACAACACTTGTCCCGGCATTCGCCATCAGTGAATTGAAAACCGCTTTTCAAATGGGATTTATGATTTTTGTTCCTTTTTTGATTATAGATATGGTTGTTGCAAGTGTCCTGATGTCAATGGGTATGATGATGCTGCCGCCGGTCATGATCTCGTTGCCGTTTAAAATTCTGTTATTTGTGCTTGTGGACGGATGGTATTTGATTACCCAGTCCTTGTTACAAGGTTTTTAAGGCAGGTGTTGGATGATGAGCAGTGAATTTGTTTTAACGCTGGCTGAGCGGGGCGTCTATGTTATTTTGCTTGTTGCTGGGCCTCTCCTTATTTTGGCATTGGCTGTCGGGCTTTTAGTCAGTATTTTTCAGGCAACAACCCAGATTCAGGAGCAAACCCTTGCATTTATCCCAAAAATTTTAGCCGTGTTTGTTGGAATTGTGTTTCTGGGGCCCTGGATGCTGACACAAATGGTCGAGTTTACCGTTAATCTCTATCAAAATCTGAATCAGTTTACAGGTTAGCCTATGGTGGAACTGATTAATCTTAGCGCCCTACCTGTCTTTTTACTTATTTTTGTCAGGATCGCCGCATTCTTTGTCACGCTGCCATTATTTTCGTATGCGACCATTCCGACACCATTCAAGATTGGCTTTTCTTTTTTTCTGGCACTCATCATGTATGCTACGGTGGAAAGCCCCGCTGTTCCGATTGATCAAACGTATTTACTGTTGCTTATGAAAGAAGCGGTGGTTGGTTTATTGATTGGCCTGCTTGCCTATATGATTCTTTCAGCCGTCCAGATAGCCGGCGGTTTTATTGATTTTCAAATGGGATTTGCCATTGCCAATGTGGTTGATCCGCAAACAGGTGCTCAGAGTCCGTTAATCGGTCAATACTTTTATATCCTGGCCCTTATGTTTCTATTATCGGTCAACGGTCACTATTTGTTAATAGACGGCATTTTTTACAGTTATCAGCTGATACCACCCGAGACGTTTATACCGCTGCAGAATAATGGGGACGAGATGGCCCAATTTATCATCCAAACATTCAATCAAATGTTTTTAATTGCTTTTCAAATGGCTATTCCCATTGTCGGGTGTTTGTTTCTGGTCGATGTGGCACTTGGCATCATTGCTAGGACAGTTCCGCAGTTGAATGTGTTTGTGGTGGGCCTCCCGCTGAAAATTTTCGTAAGTTTTGTTGCGATTCTTGTTTTCCTCAGCCTGTATATCGTGCTGGTTGACAACCTTTTTGAAACGATGTTCGCAGCCATAAGGGATTTGATGCATTTGTCCCGCATGTAACTGGCAGTAGGCTCCCCACTTCAAACTGACCAGGTTAAATCAAAAAGGGTAAGTGGGGATCCAACTGCCAGTAAATGTCCGATTCTGTTCAACTAACATTCAGTGGAGAAAATCGCTCCACTGAATGAAGTTTCACTTTATCCCGCATGTAACTGGCAGTAGGCTCCCCACTTCAAACTGGCCAGGTTAAATCAAAAAGGGTAAGTGGGGGTCCAACTGCCAGTAAATGTCCGATTCTGTTCAACTAACATTCAGTGGAGAAAATCGCTCCACTGAATGAAGTTTCACTTTATCCCGCATGTAACTGGCAGTAGGCTCCCCACTTCAAACTGACCAGGTTAAATCAAAAAGGGTAAGTGGGGATCCAACTGCCAGTAAATGTCCGATTCTGTTCAACTAACATTCAGTGGAGAAAACCACTCCACTGAATGAAGTTTCACTTTATCCCGCATGTAACTGGCAGTAGGATCCCCACTCAAACTGACCAGGTTAAATCAAAAAGGGTAAGTGGGGGTCCAACTGCCAGTAAATGTCCGATTCTGTTCAACTAACATTCAGTGGAGAAAACCACTCCACTGAATGAAGTTTCACTTTATCCCGCATGTAACTGGCAGTAGGCTCCCCACTTCAAACTGACCAGGTTAAATCAAAAAGGGTAAGTGGGGATCCAACTGCCAGTAAATGTCCGATTCTGTTCAACTAACATTCAGTGGAGAAAACCACTCCACTGAATGAAGTTTCACTTTATCCGGGGGTGCATGAATGCCGTTGTTGAAACTGGATTTACAATATTTTGCCGGGGCGGAGGAAAAAACCGAGAAAGCGACGCCTAAAAAACGCCAGGACGAGCGGAAGAAAGGAAAAATCGCCAAGAGCCAGGATGTCAATACGGCGTTTCTGTTGCTGTTTTGTTTTTCGCTTTTATTTGTATTCGGAACCTTCATGAAAGATCATATGACCGCCCTTTACCAGCGTACGTTCACGGAATACGTTCATTGGGAGGTGACAGTTAATTCGGTCAATCAGGTGCTGATGGAAGTGGTCATTGAGTTGGCGAAGATGCTGTCCCCCATTATGCTGGCGGCCATCGTTGCAGGTCTGACTGCCAATTTGACGCAAATCGGTTTTTTGTTTACGGCCGAGCCGCTGAAATTCGACCTGAATAAAATCAATCCAATCCAAGGGGCAAAACGGATATTTTCCGCCAGAGCCCTCGTTGAGCTGCTGAAGTCATTGTTAAAAATTGTATTTATCGGGACAATTACGTCTTTGGTTATTTGGATTTATAAAGATGATATGATGATGCTTGCTTTTAAAACAGTTGACAGTGCGATCGGATTTTTTGGCGAAGTGACGATTTTGATGGGAATTGCAGCGGCCATGGCTTTATTATTCCTGTCGGTTTTCGATTATGTTTATCAAACGTATGATTTTGAAAAGAACATTAAAATGTCCAAAAAGGATGTAAAAGATGAACATAAAAACATGGAAGGGGACCCGCTGATTAAATCCAAGCGGAAAGAACGGCAACGCGATATAGCAACAAGACGAATGATGAGTGACGTGCCTTCTGCTGATGTCGTCATTACCAATCCGACACACTATGCGATTGCAGTCAAATACGATGAGACTGAAGCATCCGCTCCCTTCATTGTAGCGAAAGGGGCTGACCGGATCGCTCTGAAAATAAAAGAGGTGGCCCAAGCCAACGATGTCATGACGGTCGAAAACAGACCATTGGCCAGAGAGCTATACGACACAATTGAAATCGGCGATGTCATTCCGGAAGTGTTTTATAAAGCCGTAGCCGAAATCCTGGCATACGTGTACAGGCTGGAGAGAAAAGTTTAGTGTCCTGAGGGGAGTAACCAATCATGAAAGCACGTGATTTATCCGTATTATTAGGCGTTATTTTAATCATTATTATGCTTGTCGTGCCACTGCCGGGATGGCTTTTAAGTGTTCTTATTCTTTGCAATATATCCCTGGCGCTTATTGTCATCTTGGTATCGATGAATACTGAAGAAGCCCTGCAATTTTCCATTTTTCCGTCGCTATTGTTATTGCTGACGTTATTTCGTCTCGGTTTGAATGTATCCACAACCCGATCTATTCTGTCGGAAGCTGGTGCCGGTGGTGTTATCGATACGTTTGGCTCGTTTGTGATCGGGAATAATCCCCTGGTCGGTTTTGTCGTGTTTGTTATTTTGGTTATCATTCAATTTCTCGTCATTACAAAAGGTGCTGAGCGAGTATCGGAAGTTGCGGCGCGTTTCACCCTTGATGCCATGCCGGGTAAGCAGATGAGTATCGATGCTGATTTGAATGCCGGCTTAATTTCTGAACAGCAGGCAAAAGCACGCCGCGAAAAGGTGGAGAATGAGGCTGATTTTCATGGTGCAATGGACGGTGCCAGCAAATTTGTGAAAGGGGATGCGATTGCCGGGATTGTTATTGTGTTAATCAATGTTATATTTGGCTTAATCATCGGTATGGTGCAGATGGATTTCACGTTCACCGAAGCTGTCAATACTTACATGCGCCTGACCGTCGGTGATGGACTGGTAAGTCAGATACCTGCTTTGCTAATTGCCACGGCGACAGGGATTGTCGTGACCAAAACAACGACATCGGGTAATTTGGGCAGTGATGTTTCCGACCAGTTGCTGCAATATCCGAAATTATTATTTATTGCAGCAGGTACGATTTTTCTGCTTGGCTTAACACCGATCAACTTCCTGTTAACGGCTTCAATTGCCTGTCTATTGGGATTGGGTGGCTATGTCCTGTTAAGGCAGGCACAAGAAACAGATGGACCGGATACCGAAGAAACGGAGCAACTCGAGGCGTCTGCTGCCTCAGTAAACTCTCCGGAAAATGTCGTTAACCTGCTCAATATGGATCCGATTGAATTTGAATTCGGGTATGCGCTCATCCCGCTGGCAGATAAAGACCAGGGCGGCGATTTACTTGACCGGATTGTCATGATCCGCAGACAGCTGGCGATTGAACTTGGGATCGTTGTCCCGGTCGTAAGGATCCGTGATAATATTCAGCTTGAACCGAATGCCTACCGCTTGAAAATAAAGGGGAATGAAGCAGCTGCCGGTGAACTTTTGTTGGATCATTATTTGGCCATGTCTCCGGAAATGGATGATGAGGAGATCGATGGCATCGATACAAACGAACCCGCATTTGGGCTCCCGGCTAAATGGATCAGTGAAGACCATAAAGATGAAGCAGAGCTTTCCGGTTACACGGTCGTTGATCCGCCGTCAGTTGTGTCCACCCATATAACGGAAGTGATTAAACGTTATGCCCATGAATTATTAGGGCGTCAGGAGACAAATCAATTAATCGATCATTTAAAGGAAAGTTATCCGATTTTAGTCGACGAAGTGACGCCGGAGCCACTATCAGTCGGTGATATCCAAAAGGTTCTTGCCAAATTGCTCAAGGAACATGTGTCGGTCCGGAATTTGCCGGTCATTTTTGAGACATTGGCAGACTTCGGCAAAATGACCAATGATACTGATTTGCTTGCAGAATATGTCAGACAAGCACTGGCCCCGCAAATCACGAAACAGTATGCCGGTAATGATATGGCCCTAAACGTCATAACGGTATCAGGCAGCGTTGAAAAAAAGATTGCGGAAAATATCCAGCAGACAGAATATGGCAATTATTTGGCGCTGGATCCGGAATCACAGGAACAAATTATTAAAACAATCCATGAAGAAGCCGAAAAGATGACACTGCAAGAAGAAACAGCGATTGTTTTATGCTCGCCCGCTGTCAGGATGTATTTAAAACAGCTTCTGGAACGTTTCCTGCCGCAAGTGGCTGTGTTATCGTATAACGATTTGGAACCTGGTGTAAATGTACAAAGTGTCGGGGTGGTGAATGGAACATGAGAGTGAAGAAATATGTGGCGCCAACGATGCCAGAGGCGATGAATCATATCCGGAAAGAACTCGGACCGGAAGCTGTGATATTAAATTCAAAAGAAGTGTTCAAGGGCGGGTTTTTGGGCCTGTTCAAAAAACGGAATATTGAAGTGGTTGCCGCATTGGATCCGCAACCGAAAAAGGCAAAACAAGAGATGCACCCGGCGAAGACTGTAACTGGACAGGAATACGGGAAAAGGGATCCGGTGTTACATGAGGTTAAACAACTGCGAAAAATGGTCGAGGCCCAAACCGGCCCTAATGCTGACTATCCTGCTGATTATCAGACGGTTTATCACGAATTGCTGGCGCAGGAAGTCGATGAGGAACTGGCAAAAAGTCTGATCGATGAAGTCATTCGCATTCATGATAAGCAAGATGACCCGCCCGGCTATGATACTATACGGCAGGATGTCAAATCTGAAATAAAAAAAAGGTTAAAGGCAATAAATGTAGATACACCATCATCTGGCAGCAAAGTTATTCAGTTTGTTGGACCAACAGGTGCCGGTAAAACTACCACGATTGCCAAAGTCGCCGCTTCAGCCGTCATGAATGACAATAAACGGGTTGCGCTCATGACGGCTGACACGTACCGGATTGCAGCCATTGAACAGTTAAGAACTTACGCTAATATTCTCAATGTTCCGCTGGAAGTTGTTTATAACCCGGACGATTACAAAGCAGCTGTCCGAGAATTTGCCGTTTATGATGTGATACTGGTCGATACAGCCGGACGAAATTTCCTGGATGAAAAATACGTGCAGGATTTGCAACACACGATGACGTTTAACGGCAATACAGAAACATATCTGGTTCTCTCCCTGACAGCTAAACCACATGATATGATGGCCATATATGAGCAGTTCCAGCATTTGCCGATCCAAAAGGTCATCTTCACCAAGATGGATGAGACAAGGACATATGGCAGCATGCTGAATCTGACGCTAATGAACAAGCTGGGTATTGCTTTTCTGACAAACGGCCAAGAGGTCCCGGACGATATTGTGGAACCTTCCTCGCAAATGATCAGTGAATTAATAGCAGGTGGACGACATGGAACGTGATCAGGCTGCCAAATTACGAACACAATTGGAATCGAATCGAACCATGCAGCCAGCCAGGACAATCGCAATTGCGAGCGGCAAGGGAGGTGTCGGCAAATCAAACGTTGCGCTTAATTTTTCTCTGGAACTATTGAACCACGGTCAAAAAGTGCTGTTGTTTGACCTTGATATTGGAATGGGCAACCTTGATATTTTGCTGGGAGCGGCCCCGGAAGCTACGATCGTTGATATGCTTTCAGATCATTTACGTATACATGACATTATGGAAACGGGACCGCGCGGATTGGCATATGTGGCGGCTGGATCGACGCTGAATGACTTTTTTAGGCTGGAGCAGGATCAGAAGGAGTACTTTTTTCAGCAATACGAGGAACTCACCCACTTATATAATTATATTATTTTTGACATGGGGGCAGGAGCATCAGAGGATATGCTGGCTTTTGTCATGGCAGCGGACGAATGTCTGGTCGTGACGACACCTGAACCGACCTCTATAACAGATGCCTATGGGCTCATCAAGCATATCGTACACAGCCGTCCGAAAATGCCGGTGTCTGTTATGATGAACCGCTCAGCGTCCATGAAAAGTGGTCAAAAGGCACTCATTCGATTTCATCGGGTGATTATGCAGTTTCTCGGTCGGGAGATTCGGATGCTCGGCATTCTGCCTGAGGATAAAGCGGTTATGTCTGCTGTCATACGGCAAACACCATATGTCCTGTTAAATGATAAAGCTGCTGTTTCCAAGGCAATGAAAAAAATTGCCCGCCATTATTTGGCAGACAGATCAAAATTAACGAATGATAAGATGTCTGAATCATTTGTCCAAAAACTTAAAAAGATGATGGTGGGTGATTTCCTATGAAACAGTTCAATACCATTGTCGGGATCGGTGCTTCGACTGGCGGCCCGAAAGCTCTGCAACGTGTTTTGACTGATTTGCCCGAGGATTTTCCAGCGCCTGTCTTAATCGTACAGCATATGCCGCCAGGATTTACAAAATCGCTCGCTAAACGATTAAATCAGGTAGCTGGCATTCACGTAAAGGAAGCGATCCATGGAGAAGTGATCGAACCTGGAACAGCCTACATCGCACCTGGTGATTATCATATGAAAGCTAATCATAGCAGGACAAAATACTATATTGGCTTGACCAGGGAAAAAGAACGATCTGGACAACGGCCTTCTGTTGATGCGCTATTTGAATCAATTGCTCACTTTCAACTTCATAAAATTGTTGCTGTACTGACCGGAATGGGCAGGGATGGAGCTGATGGCATCCGGCTATTAAAATACTATGATTGTGTTGTTGACGTTATTGCGGAGTCCGAGCAAACGTGCGTCGTCTACGGGATGCCCAAAGCAGCGATGGAAACGAATGACGTGAATCATTGTGCACCATTGCAGCAAATTGGGGTTCTTCTGCAACGTTTAGTGGAGGGAACACACTCATAAGCTTAAAGTCATATAAACGTCAAATGCAAAAGAATCCAATGGGGGGACGAACATGAACGACGAAACGATGGACCGCAAGATAATCGTTTTTCAGCTAAGTCATGAAACCTATGCCGTACCTGAAAAGCAAGTCAAATCGATAGAAAGTCTGCACCGTTAACAGAGGGATAAGAAAATGGTAGAAAACAACTTTTTAACAGATATCCAATTGGATGTGCTACGAGAGATAGGGAATATTGGGGCAGGGCATGCAGCTGCTTCGATGTCCGCATTAATGAATAAAAAGATTGATATGCGGGTACCTATTGTAACGATTGTCCCATTTGTTGATGTTTTGGAATGGGTTGGTGGTTTGGATAGGCCTGTGGCGGGGATGATGATCCATATATCCGGTGATTTACCGGGAACCATTTATTTTATGCTGAATATCGACGAGGATGAAACATTGGTAAGGTGCATGACGGACCGGCCAAAAGTACAATTGGTGGATAACGGGAAGCCTGATCGGTTTGGCGTGTCTCTTTTCAAAGAGACCGACAATATTCTGGCAGCTTCTTATTTCACGGCACTTGCTGATTTTACCGGGCTTCAATTGCAGCCTTCCGTGCCATATTTGCAAATCGATATGGCCGGCGCGATATTATCCCATTCACTAATCGAGGTTTCCCAAATGACAGATCATGCACTGATCATCGATACGGCAATAAGTTACAGCGGCGGGGACAATCCTGTCCGTGGGGGCTTTTTGTTCCTACCTCATCCGGACGCGTTTTCCACACTATTTCAGTCAGTGGGGATTGAAGAAGATGGGTGATGGGAAACTAGTGAAGGTAGGTATTGCTGATCTGAAGATTGTGAAGTCACCGGACAGGATTAAAACGTCCGGTCTCGGATCCTGCATCGGCGTCGTATTATATGATTTGTCTAAGCAGGTGGCCGGTCTGGCACACATTATGCTGCCTGATTCCAGCCTGGCAAGACAAGCCAATAAGAATGAATATAAATATGCGGATACGGCTATTGATAAATTGATAGAAAAGCTATGTTCCAACGGCGCCCGCAAATATGCTTTAAAAGCAAAGTTAGCCGGAGGGGCCCAAATGTTCGAATTTGCTTCAAACCATGACTTAATACGTATTGGTGCCAGAAATGTACAAGCTGTTCAGAAAAAACTGTCCGAACACAACATTATACCTGAGGCAATGGATGTGGGCGGCAACTGCGGTAGAACGATTGAATTTGATCCCGCAACGGGGACGTTGACAATACGCACTGTTTATGAAGGCGAATCGATTATTTAAAGAAATCGTCGGGGCATCTGGTTTGAATGATTTTATTAAAGGGGGAGCTGCAAGTATGGCAACAAGCGAATCTCCTCTGGTGCAGTCATTGTGGAAACAATGGCTGGAAAGTAATGATGAATCCGCGGCCAATGAACTGATTGACCATTATATGTACCTTGTCAGTTTTCATGTTGAACGGATTTCTAGTCATCTTCCAGCAAATGTCAGCAAAGATGATTTAAATAGTTTTGGCATGATCGGGCTATATGACGCCCTGACTAAATTTCAGCATACACGTGAACTGAAGTTTGATACATATGCATCGTTCCGTATCCGGGGCGCAATTATGGACGGACTGCGAAAAGAAGATTGGCTGCCGAGATCCATCAGGGATAAGACGAAAAAGGTGGAACAAGCATCACAGGAACTGGAGCAAACCTATCAGCGGCAACCGACCTCGGAGGAAATCGCCGAAAAGGCGGGCATGTCGGTGGACGAAGTGGAAGAAAGTGTCCGGCATACATTGGTTGCAAATTTGTTATCGATTGAGGAAAAGCCGACTCAAGAAAGTGAATATAAAGAGGGGGTCGGCCATACGGTACCGGATCATTTGTCAGTGCAACCGGATGAATATATGCTTCAATCAGAGTTAAAAAATGAGCTGGTTGAAAGCATGCAATCGCTCAATCAAAATGAACAACTGGTTGTCAGTTTGTTTTATCATCAGGAGCTAACCTTAACGGAAATCGGCCAGGTCTTGGAGTTGACGACATCCAGAATATCGCAGATCCATCGGAAGGCCATTTTTAAAATGCGTCAATCACTCCGGAAAATACAAGCCAACACATGAGAAAGCCCAGAAGAAAAATGATCACAGTGGATAGAGGGATACAATGACTTCAATACTGATTTTCCTGAGCTTATTATTGCATGTCGTGACATTGTCAATCATCCTTCACTTGTTTAAACAAGTGAAACGATTAAAACAAACCAACTCCGGGGAAATAGCTGAATTGATGGAAACATATTTGCAGGATATAAAAGAAGAAAACCGGCAGCTGGAAAATACACTCGTCAATAAGAGCGGGTATTCAGAACTGGCAGCTAGGGAAGGAAATGACAGGCAGCGTGAAAAAGTGGAAGACCATGATATGGCAGAAATAAATCATGTAACAGATGAAACGTCATTCTCGCTTGAAGCGCAAATATTGCAGTTGAACGGTCAGGGACTGAACGCAGAAGAGATTGCACGTCAACTCAACTGTGGAAAGACAGAAGCAGAACTGATTTTAAAATTACAAAAGAATGCTTATAATAATCCTTGATTGGGCACAATTGTTATGGTATATTTATTTTTGGTGTAAAACTGAGTTTGCAGTGACGTGTAAACCTAACTACACACGCTCGGGGATTTGCATATCCGGTGCCATTGTTGCCAATGGTTTTTATGCAAAGATGACCTGAAGCGGAGGAACAAACCATTAGGAGGAATTTTTTATGTCAGTTATTTCAATGAAACAACTGCTGGAAGCTGGTGTACATTTTGGACATCAGACGCGCCGCTGGAATCCGAAGATGAAAAAATATATCTTCACAGAACGTAATGGCATCTATATCATCGACCTGCAAAAAACAGTTAAAAAAGTTGATGTCGCTTATAACTATGTGAAAGATATTGCCGCAAATGGTGGTTCGATTCTATTCGTAGGGACGAAAAAACAAGCACAGGACTCTGTCCGTGATGAAGCAACCCGCTCCGGTATGTTTTATGTTAATCAACGCTGGCTGGGCGGAACCTTGACGAACTTCCAGACAATCCGTAAACGTATCAATCGTCTAAAAGACATTGAACGCATGGAAGAGGACGGCACATTTGAAGTGCTGCCGAAAAAAGAGGTTGTCGGTCTATTGAAAGACAAAGACCGTCTCGTCAAATTTCTTGGCGGCATCAAGGAAATGAACAAGCTGCCGGATGCTTTGTTTGTAATCGATCCGCGTAAAGAGCGCATCGCAATTGCTGAAGCCCATAAACTGAACATCCCGATTATCGCAATGGTTGATACAAATTGCGATCCGGATGAAATTGATTATGTCATTCCGGCGAATGATGATGCTATCCGCGCTGTCAAACTGTTAACATCCAAAATGGCAGATGCCATTCTGGAAGTGAAACAAGGCGAAGAAACAGAAGAAGTGCCGTCTGAAGAAGAGCAGCCGGAAGAAGAATCCGTCGCGGCTGAGACTGAAACAAATAACGAGTAGTAGTGTAAAAGGACAGGTGATAAGGGGATGAGAGCCTTTTATCACCTTTTTTACAATGTCAGAAAGTATTGATTTACGGGCGATCTTATAAGAAAAAACACTGACGCGTCTTTTCAGATGCCAGAGGTCAGAAGTCAGACTTGAGGAAATCGGCGAGTTAGCCGATTTCGGTATTGAAAACGTCGTCCAACATTTTATACTTCTTATCTTATAAGAAAAACGACGGCACTCGCCATAAGGTGAGGCGAATGCCCTAGTTTTTGTAACAAAATGATTAAAAAGTTTAAGGAGGAATCCCGATGGCAATTTCGGCAAAATTAGTTAAAGAACTTCGTGAAAAAACCGGTGCCGGCATGATGGATTGTAAAAAAGCTCTCCAGGAAACCGACGGCGACATGGATAAAGCAATGGAATTTCTGCGTGAAAAAGGTATGGCGAAAGCTGCGAAAAAAGCCGATCGTATTGCGGCTGAAGGACTAACCCATATCGAAGTGGACGGCAACGCCGCTGTTCTCTTGGAGGTCAACTGTGAAACAGACTTTGTCACCAAAAATGACCAGTTTAAACAATTGCTGTCAGAACTTGGCACCCACATCGTCAAGCAGAAGCCTGAAACTGTCGAAGAGGCACTGCAGCAGCAACTTCATGGCGATGGCGACACAGTTGAACAATACATTAATGAAACAGTCGGCAAGATTGGTGAAAAAATCTCGCTCCGCCGTTTCGAACTGCTGAATAAGACGGATAATGATGCGTTTGGCGCTTATCTGCATATGGGTGGATCGATCGGTGTGCTGACATTGCTTGAAGGCACTCAGGACGAGAACCTTGCAAAAGATATTGCGATGCATGCAGCAGCCGTCAGCCCTCGCTATGTTTCGAGAGATGACGTGTCTGAAGAAGAAGTGAACAGCGAGCGTGAAATGCTGAAGACACAAGCTTTGAACGAGGGTAAGCCGGAGCATATTGTTGAGAAAATGGTCGAAGGTCGCCTCGGTAAGTTCTTTGAGGAAATTTGTCTGCTGGAACAGGACTTTGTGAAGGATCCTGATCAGAAAGTGAAAAAGTATGTCGCTGATAACAGTGCATCCGTCCGTACCTTCGTCCGTTATGCAGTCGGTGAAGGAATGGAAAAACGGGAAGAAAACTTTGCTGAAGAAGTTATGAACCAAATGAAACAATAGAAAACGGCGTGAAATAGGGAACGCATCAGGCTGTTCCCTATTTCGCTGCCAGGCTTTATATAGCCCATCACAGAAGTACTCAAACTATATCATTCCGATGGAGGTAATCATGACAACAGCCCGATACCGTAGAATCGTGTTAAAATTAAGTGGTGAGGCATTAAGCGGCCAACAAGGCTATGGCATTGAACCGCAAGTCATTCAGTCGATTGCATCCCAGATAAAGGAAGTTGCCGAATTGGGTGTGGAAGTAGCTGTAGTCGTCGGCGGCGGCAATATCTGGCGTGGCAAGGTCGGAAGTGAAATGGGTATGGATCGTGCGACGGCTGACTACATGGGTATGCTGGCGACCATTATGAATTCCCTGGCACTACAGGACAGCCTGGAAAACAACGGCATTCCGACACGTGTACAGACTTCCATAGAAATGCGGCAGGTTGCTGAACCATATATCAGGAGAAAGGCCATTCGCCATCTCGAAAAGAAACGTGTTGTCATTTTTGCTGCAGGAACCGGGAATCCTTATTTTTCAACCGATACAACAGCGGCATTACGGGCTGCTGAAATTGAAGCAGAAGTTATCTTAATGGCTAAAAATAACGTTGATGGCGTATACTCCGATGATCCGAAATTAAACAAGGATGCACAAAAATATACGGAGATATCCTATATGCAAATGCTGAATGAAGGTTTGGGCGTCATGGACTCGACAGCATCATCACTATGTATGGATAATGATATCCAATTAATCGTATTTTCCATAACTGAAAAGGGCAACATTAAACGGGTCGTGAAAGGCGAACCAATTGGGACAACAATAAGGGGGGACTGATCATGTCCGAACAAGTTATCAAGGAAACAAGGAGCAAAATGGAACAAGCCGTTCAGGCTTTTTCGAAAAGCCTGGCAACAATACGGGCCGGACGGGCAAATCCAGCAATTTTAGATAGTGTTGTTGTGGATTATTATGGTGCTGCCACACCGTTAAACCAATTGTCGACTGTGTCTGCACCGGAAGCGAGACTCCTGGTGATTACACCTTTTGATAAGTCGTCCATATCCAATATTGAAAAGGCCATTCAAAAAGCTGACTTAGGCTTATCCCCGTCCAGTGACGGTAATGTGATTCGTATCAATATTCCTGCTTTGACCGAAGAACGCCGCAAAGAGCTGGTGAAAGTTGTCGGGAAATATGCCGAAGAAGCACGTGTCCAAGTGAGAAACATCCGTCGCGAAGCCAACGACCAGCTGAAAAAGGCCGAGAAAAATGGTGATCTGACAGAAGATGACCTCAAAAAAGAACAAGACAATGTCCAAAAGGAAACCGATAAAAATATCGATAAAATTGACCAGTCTGTTAAAGACAAGGAAAAAGAAATATTGGAAGTTTAGATAAAGGTTAGTCAAATAAGATGCAGCAGCCCTCTTGTTTAAGAGGGCTTTTGTTTCCAACGGGGCCACCTGGCGCTAGGCCGTCTTTCTTTAAAATATAAGGAAAGTACTCGCCTTGTGCGATCAAGGCAGATTTTTCTTATGTTTTAAGGAATTTAATATAAAATTACTGGATAATAGTGATATAATAGGCATTTATGCTAATAGGATAATAATATCCTGTTAGATATATTAGCGGCTGCTTCAATTATGGCAAAATGATATATAAGCTTCAGCAATGATATCGGAGGACAAAATATGTCAATGAGACTTCCTTTTTTTAATCATAAAAAGACAAAGGTGAAGGTGAATGAAGCATCTGATTTCGATAATATGCCGGGACACGTCGCGATCATTATGGACGGGAATGGACGCTGGGCCAAAAAACGGGGCCTCCCGCGGATTGCCGGCCATAAAGCGGGTATGGATGTTGTCAAACAAGTGACTAAAACGGCAGCAAATTGCCATGTTGAGACGCTAACCCTTTATGCTTTCTCAACTGAAAACTGGCGACGGCCAAAGTCAGAAGTTGATTATCTGCTGGGGCTTCCGAAAGAGTTCCTGCATACATATTTGCCTGAGCTGATGGGAAATAATGTGCGGATCGAGACAATTGGCAATCTGAATGTTCTTCCGGCTCATACGAAAGAAGCCGTTGCCTATGCTAAGGAAAAGACAAAAGATAATGATGGATTATTATTAAATTTTGCTTTAAACTATGGTAGTAGATTTGAAATCATTCAAGCGATCAGACAAATTGTAACAGATGTTGACAATTCCAGGGTGACACTGGATAAACTGGATGAAGATGTATTTTCAGAATATCTCTATACGACTGGTTTGTCCGATCCGGATCTGTTAATTCGCACCAGTGGCGAACAGCGGTTAAGTAATTTTTTGCTCTGGCAGAGTGCTTATTCCGAATTTTGGTTTACGGACGTATTATGGCCTGATTTCACAGAAGACATGTTCAGGCAGGCGCTTCATGATTACCAGCAGCGAAAAAGGCGGTATGGAGGCATATAAGGTGTTGACTATTCTATGAAACAGCGAATTCTAACGGCAATTGCAGCAATTCTCATTTTTATACCATTGGTTGTAATCGGCGGTATGACATTTAACGTATTTGTTTACCTGCTGGCAACGATCGCTTTGCTTGAGTTAATCCGTATGCGACGAATAACGGTTGTTTATGTTCCTGTCACACTTGCGGTTATCTGCTTATGGCTTTTATTACTTCCTTCTGCTGATATGTTGCAACCTTTCTCGAAAGCTGACCTACTAATGCTTTTCACTTTATTCCTGCTGGCATATACGGTGATGGCGAAGAATAAATTTACATTTGATGACGCTGGTTTTATGCTGCTGGCCATCATCTATGTCGGGATGGGATTTTATTACCTGATTGAGACCCGAGATGGCACGAGTGCAGGCGGACTGGCGAATATTTTTTACGTTCTGGTCGTTATCTGGGCAACAGATACCGGGGCATATTTTTGCGGCCGTGCGTTCGGTAAACAAAAGCTGTGGCCGAAAATAAGCCCGAACAAAACGATAGAAGGAGCAGTCGGTGGGATTGTCTTGGCTGCTGCCGTCGGTATCATTTTTCATATTGCCTTCCCGTTCCCGTATGATATGATAACTGTAATAACTGTGACGGTTCTGGTATCGATTGCCGGACAGATTGGCGATTTGGTGGAGTCAGCTTTCAAACGGCACTATGGTGTGAAAGACGCCGGAAAGATACTCCCAGGTCATGGTGGTATTCTTGATCGTTTGGACAGTCTTCTGTTTGTTTTGCCGCTGCTTCACTTCATCCATTTCTTTGCTTGACCAGGTAATTCTGTCATAGATTGGCGTCAATCAGCGGATAATATTTCCTGATACGGCGTATGATATATCACCTCTATTATTTAAAGGACGGTGCTGCGATTGACCACCATTATAGCGTTTGTTATCATGTTTGGCCTGCTTGTTTTCATTCATGAATTCGGTCATTTAATTTTTGCCAAGCGGGCTGGAATGCTTGCCCGGGAATTTGCTATCGGGTTTGGACCAAAGGTGTTTGCCTTTACGAAAAACGAAACCGTTTATACGATTCGTCTGCTTCCAATCGGCGGTTATGTGCGGGTGGCCGGTGAGGATCCGGAAATCATTGAATTAAAAGCCGGTCAGCATATCGGTTTAGAATTCAATCAGGATGGAAAAGTCAACAAAATCATTGTTAACCATAAATCAAAACATCCCAATGCCCGTGTCATTGAGGTTGAACATGCCGACTTGGATCATGAACTGCTGATCGAAGGTTATGAACCGGATGAAGAGGATGAGAAGCTAAGTTTTCAGGTAGATCGCAAAGCCTTTTTTGTTATGGATGAGGAAGAAACACAAATCGCGCCATTTGACCGGCAGTTTGCTTCAAAGAGTACCGGGAAGCGGGCTATGCAATTGTTTGCCGGGCCAATGATGAATTTTTTGCTGGCGATTGTTATTTTCTTTATTGTCGGAATCGTTCAAGGTGTACCTGTAGACGAAGCTGAAATAGCTGGTGTCGTATCCGGCAGCCCAGCTGAGGAAGCTGGTTTCCAGGTGGGTGATGAAGTTGTCCGGATTGATGGCACGTCCATTGCCACGTGGGAGGAATTTACAGAGATTGTTCAGGAACACCCGGAAGAAGAACTGACAATGACTGTTAAACGCCATGACAGCACCGAAATGCTGACGATCACGCCTGCCAAAATTGAATCGCAAGGGATCACAATTGGACAGGCGGGGGTCCAGCAGGCATCTGAAAAATCATTTTTCGGAACGTTTCAGTATGGTTTTGAACGAACATACGAAACGACAACTTTAATCTTGACAAATCTTTTTAAGTTAATAACAGGACAATACTCGCTTGAAGTCCTGTCCGGTCCCGTCGGTATATATGATGCGACAGACCAGGTTGTCCAATCCGGTTTCATGACGTTCCTGATGTGGACTGCAATATTGAGTGTTAACTTAGGGATTGTCAACTTAGTCCCGCTCCCGGCACTTGACGGCGGACGGCTCTTGTTTGTAGGGATTGAAGCGGTCCGGGGCAAGCCGATCGATCCGCAAAAAGAAGGGATTGTGCATTTTATCGGATTTGCTCTGTTGATGTTATTAATGATTGTGGTCACATGGAATGATATTCAGCGGTTATTTTTATAATATTAACCATCAATTAACAAAGCCATGATAGTAAAAGGTTGTCAAGACAGGTTTTCTATAATGGTAATAAAACCCTTGTCCACAGTTACCGGCAAGGGTTTTCCAGTCATTATTGCCAGGGTACACCAATAATCGGGAGGAGAACGTCATGGGTATCTCAAAACAGGAGAAAATGAATGTGTTGCTGGAACAGTTGGGGATTCCCGAACAGGACGTGAACGCTCATTTTTCGGATAGTCAACTCATTAAACTGGAAGTCCATAAACGAAGCAGGACATGGCACTTTCATATCCGTGTCAAGCGTTTACTACCAACAGAAATATATGCGCTTCTTTCATCAAAATTACAGGAAACATTTCAGCAGTTTGCCGAAATCGATTTAACCCTGTATACAGAGGTAAAAGATTATGACAGTGATACGATGACTGCTTATTGGCAGAAGTTTGTTCAGTCCGTATCCGATTTATCGCCTGCCTATAAAGATCTTGTATTTGATCAGGTCCCAAAGGTTGACAATAATAAAATTATGTTAACTGCTAGAAATGAAGCAGAAGGGATAGCGCTCAAGAAGAGACTGGAAAAGCCATTCCAGGAGTTTTGCCAAAAAATCGGGGCGCCCCCAATCAGCCTGAATATCGACGTGAAGACGGAAATGGCGGAACTACAAAAATTTAGGGAACAAAAAGCGCAGGAAGATCAGGCGCTTGTTATGAAAACCGTTCAGGAAAAAGAAAAACGTGATAAAGTAAAACTTAAAAGTGATCAGGAAAAGCCTATAATGCTTGGCTATAAAATTCAGGATGAGCCGATTCAAATGGAGGAGATTCTGGAAGAGGAACGCCGGGTAACGGTGCAGGGGTATGTATTTGCTGCAGAGATTCGGCAATTGCGCTCCGGCAGAAGCTTACTCATTCTTAAAGCGACCGATTATACGGATTCCCTGCAAATTAAAATGTTTTCCAAGGGTGATGAAGATGCGGAAACATTTGAAAAATTAAAGGAAGGTATGTGGATCAAGGCGAGAGGTAGCATTCAAACCGATATGTACACCAATGAATTGGCCATGATGGCGAATGATATCCACGAGATCAAGGTGGCGAGACGTCAGGACACCGCACCTGAAAACGAAAAGCGCGTCGAGTTTCATGCGCATACAACGATGAGCCAGATGGATGCTGTCATGTCGCCATCAGCGCTAGTAAGTCAAGCGGCCAACTGGGGGCATAAAGCGGTTACGATTACAGACCATGCTGGCGTCCAAGGCTTTCCGGAAGCACACAATGCCGGTGCAAAGCATGGCCTTAAAGTTATCTACGGTGTGGAAGCCAATTTGGTTGATGACGGCGTACCGATTGCTTATAACGAACGTGATGTCGAACTGGATGATGGTACATATGTTGTATTTGACGTGGAAACGACCGGCCTTTCTGCTGTTTATGATACGATTATCGAGCTTGCCGCCGTGAAAATCCATCAAGGCGATGTGATTGACCGTTTCGAATCGTTCGCCAACCCCCATCATCCATTAGCACAAACAACGACAGACTTGACAGGTATCACGGACGATATGGTCAAAGATGCGCCAGAAGTCGATGATGTGTTGAAAGACTTTCATAACTGGATGGGTGACAGTATTCTGGTCGCCCACAATGCAAGTTTTGATATTGGGTTCCTGGACCAGGGTTTTCAGAAGATCGATTTTGCGAAAACAGCCAACCCGGTGATTGATACGCTGGAATTGTCCCGGTTTTTGTACCCGGAATTGAAAAATCATCGCCTGAACACAATGTGCAAGCATTTGGACATTGAACTGACCCAGCATCATCGTGCCATATACGATGCGGAAGCTACCGGCCATCTGTTATGGAAATTAGTCAAAGCATTGCTGAAACAAGACATTACCAATCATCAGCAATTAAATAATCATATGGGGGAAGGGGATGCTTATAAACGCTCCCGTCCGTCACATTGTATTTTGCTCGCCCAAACACAGGAGGGTATGAAAAATCTTTACAAACTTGTTTCCTATGCCCATGTCCATTATTTTTACCGGGTTCCCCGAATACCGAGATCTCTTTTACAAAAGTTGCGTCAAGGGATTCTTATCGGGTCTGCCTGTGATCAGGGTGAAGTGTTTGAAGCGATGATGCAGAAGTCGGCCGATGAAGCGGAAAAAGCTGCTGAATTCTATGATTATATTGAAGTACAGCCGCCTTCTAATTACACGCATTTAATTGAAAAGGAACTTGTCCAAAATGAGGCGCAAATTCTCGATATCATCTCCAAGCTGGCGGATATGGGTGAACGCATGAATAAACCTGTCGTAGCTACGGGAAACGCCCATTATCTTGACGAACATGATAAAATCTACCGGCAAATTTTAATTACATCACAATCCGGTAATCCATTAAGCCGGCAGACATTACCGGAGACACCTTTACGCACAACGGATGAGATGCTGGAAAGTTTTCAATTCCTGGGCGAAGACAGGGCGAAAGAAATTGTTGTAATGAATACGAATGCTTTGGCAGATGATATAGGCGATTTGTCACCGGTCCAGGACGGACTGTTCACGCCAACGATTGAAGGTGCCGATCAGGAAATCCGTGACCTGTGCTACAACCGGGCCAAACAGATTTATGGTGATTCGGTGCCGGCCATCGTAACCGACAGGCTGGAAAAAGAACTCTCCAGCATTATCGGGAATGGCTTTGCGGTCATCTATTTAATTTCACATAAGCTCGTTAAAAAATCGCTTGATGATGGTTATCTCGTTGGCTCGCGGGGGTCGGTCGGCTCATCTCTTGTTGCCACCATGATGGAAATAACCGAAGTCAATCCATTGAAGCCGCATTATGTCTGCACCGCGTGTCATTACCATGAGTTTATAACAGACGGGTCAGTCGGCAACGGCTTTGATTTAACCGATAAAGATTGCCCTGAGTGTGGCAGACCATTAACAAAAGATGGGCATGATATTCCATTTGAGACGTTTCTTGGTTTCAAGGGGGACAAGGTTCCGGATATTGATTTGAATTTTTCCGGGGAATATCAGCCGAGAGCCCATAATTATACAAAGGATCTGTTTGGCGAAGAGAAAGTATATCGTGCTGGAACGATCGGTACGATTGCCGAAAAAACAGCCTATGGTTATGTAAAAGGTTATGCGTCTGATAAACAATTCGTCTATAAAAATGCTGAAGTTGACCGGCTTGTACAAGGCTGTACAGGCGTGAAACGGACAACCGGACAGCATCCGGGCGGCATTATTGTTGTACCTGAGGACAAGGAAATTTTTGATTTTACGCCGATCCAATATCCTGCTGATGACCGAAACAGTGAGTGGCAGACAACCCACTTTGATTTCCATTCCATTGATGATAATCTATTGAAATTGGATATACTCGGGCACGATGATCCGACCGTTATACGGATGCTGCAGGATTTGAGCGGAATTGATCCAAAAACAATCCCGACCGATGATGAAGAGGTTATGAAAATATTTTCCGGTCCGGAATCATTAGGCCTTACGCCTGAACAGATCAATTGTAAAACCGGCACACTCGGTGTTCCGGAATTTGGGACAAGGTTTGTAAGACAAATGCTTGAGGATACGAAACCGAGCACATTTGCCGAGCTTGTTATCATCTCCGGCCTGTCCCATGGCACCGATGTATGGCTCGGCAATGCCGAAGAGCTGATTAATGACGGTATTTGCGAATTGCCGGATGTCATTGGATGCCGCGACGATATTATGGTTTACTTGCTTCATAAAGGGCTGGAAGCATCACTCGCCTTTACCATTATGGAATATGTCCGTAAAGGCAGGGGCTTGAAAGATGAATGGATTGATGAAATGAAAAAGCATGATGTTCCGGATTGGTATATCGAATCGTGTAAAAAGATCAAATATATGTTCCCAAAAGCACACGCTGCGGCTTACGTATTAATGGCTGTACGGATCGCGTATTTTAAAGTACACTATCCGATTTATTTTTATGCAGCCTATTTCTCGGTCCGGGCTGGAGATTTTGAGCTGGACACGATGATAAGAGGCTCAAGTGCGATAAGACAGCGCATCGAATCGATTATGGCCAAAGGGAATGATGCCTCACCTAAAGAGAAAAGTCTTTTGACTGTATTGGAAGTGGCATTGGAGATGTGTGAACGGGGCTACGCGTTCAATAAAGTCAATTTATACCAATCAAAGGCATCGGAATTTATCGTGGATGGTCATACCCTGATCCCGCCATTTGACGCTGTGGATGGGCTTGGAACAAACGCTGCCATTAATATAGTCAATGCACGGGGGGATGGTGAATTTCTGTCCAAAGAGGATTTGCGCCGGCGCAGCAAAATTTCCAAAACAGTTCTGGAATATCTTGATAATCATGGCTGTCTTGAGGGGATGGCTGAACAAAACCAGTTATCGCTATTTTGAGCAATGAGAAAAGCATTCTGATCGCTGATGATAAACATGATTCTTGCAACCAGGTTATACGTATGCTATAGTTTTAAAGGTATGGAATCATTTGAACGGTTAAAGAGTGGGGACGCCCACTCTTTATTCATACGACCGGTTTCGCACCACTTAACGCCCCTTGCCACATCCTCAGGCAGGGGTTTTATATTAAGGAGAAACGCCAGCCGGGTACGGAAACAAATATAGGTGTTAAACGGTGCAAATGAAATGGCTGTGAGTGGTTTATACTAGAGTGTAACAACAACTGAATAAAGGAGGATATGCATGAGTTCCAAAATTGTTGAGACGACTGAACAAATGGCCGAACCCATTCTGCAGGAAAGAGGATTGGAATTGGTCGATGTAGAATATGTGAAGGAAGGAAAAAGTTGGTTTCTGCGGGTTTATATTGACAAAGAAGGCGGTGTCGATATTGACGAATGCGGCATTGTCTCCGAACAATTAGGTGACAAGCTGGATCAGGAAGACCTGATCGAGGGCGCTTATTTTTTGGAAGTTTCATCACCAGGTGTTGAGCGTCCGTTGAAATCCAAACAGGATTTTACAGACCATGTGGGCAGCAATATCTATGTCAAGCTGTATGAACCGATTGACGGCGATAAAGAATATGAAGGAACATTGCTCGCGTTCACAGATGAAACGGCCGTCATAGCTTATAAAGTGAAAACCAGCGACAAACGGGTTGAAATACCATATAAAAAAATAGCCAAAGCCAGACTGGCAGTATCATTGTAAAGGGGGAAACGAAAAAGTGAGCAATCAGCTGTTTGATGCGATTGATTATTTGGAAAAGGAAAAGGGAATTGATAAAGATATCCTGATGGAGGCTTTGGAAGCTGCCTTAATTTCTGCCTATAAAAAGAATTTTAAATCAGCAACGAATGTACGGGTTGACATTGATGAGGAGTCGGCAGCCATGCGTGTCTATTCAAGGAAAACAGTTGTAGATGACGTTGAAAATACCCAGGAAGAATTATCGCTGCAGGAAGCGCGGGAACTGGATCCGAACTATGAGGTGGATGATGTCATTGAAGTTGAAGTCACACCAAAGAATTTCGGACGGATTGCCGCCCAGGCTGCCAAACAGGTTGTCACACAACGTGTCAGGGAAGCAGAACGTGGTGTTATATTCAGTGAGTATGTCGATCGTGAAGAAGATATTATGACCGGTATTATTTCTCGGAAAGATCACCGTTTTATATATGTCAATCTGGGAAAAATCGAAGCAAAACTGGCTGAATCGGAGCAGATGCCCACCGAGGAATACCATGTCCATGACCGCTTGAAAGTGTTTGTCAATAAAGTGGAAAACACTAGCAAAGGGCCACAGATTTATATATCACGGTCCCACCCTGGACTCCTGAAGCGTCTGTTTGAAATGGAAGTACCGGAAATATATGATGGGACTGTTGAAATCAGATCAGTGGCAAGAGAAGCGGGCGACCGTTCCAAAATAGCCGTGCATGCCGATGATCCGGAAATCGATGCCGTCGGTTCATGTGTCGGGCAGAAAGGGCAACGGATCCAAGTGGTCGTCGATGAATTAAAAGGTGAAAAAATTGATGTCGTTGAATGGTCAGATGATCCAGTCGTGTATGTTTCCAATGCCCTGAGCCCGTCAAAAGTGGTCGATGTATTGGTTGATGAAGAAGATAAGGCAACAACTGTGGTCGTTCCGGACTATCAATTGTCGCTTGCAATTGGCAAACGGGGACAAAACGCCCGTTTAGCCGCTAAATTAACCGGATGGAAAATTGATATCAAAAGTGAATCAGAGGCTCGTGAACAAGGGCTTCTGGACGATAATGACGGTGAACAGGCCGAAGAATCCTATTCTGACATTGACGAAGACCTGTTTGAATAAGGAGGTAACGCTATGGCCAAAAAGAAAAAAACACCACAACGGAAATGTGTCGTAACGAATGAAATGAAGCCGAAAAAAGAACTGATCCGCATCGTCCGTAATAAAGAAGGAGAGGTTTTTGTCGATCCGACCGGCAAAAAGAACGGTCGTGGGGCATACCTGACCAATGATCCGACCGTTATTGAAAAGGCTGAAAAGACAGGTGTTTTAAACCGACAGCTGGATGCGGATATTGATCCGTTGGTTTATGAGGAACTGAAACAATTCGTTGCAGGTAACCAGGATGAAAGCTAACTATTTAAATATCATTGGATTGGCTTACCGTGCAGGAAAGTGCTCGCTAGGGGAAGATATAATTGTGAGAGATATTCAGCAGAAACGGGCCGAACTCGTGCTGCTGGCAAGCGATATCGGTCCCCGGACAAAGAAAAAAATAACAAACAAGTGTCATACTTACGAAATACCTTATGAAATCGTTGATGATAGAGAAACATTATCGAACGCGATTGGAAAATCTCAAAGAGTGGCTGTCGCTATTTTGGATGCGGGATTCGCTGCCAAAATCAGAACGCTATTGGGATAATTAATCTTGGGGGTGGACATATGAGCAAAATGCGTATATACGAATATGCCAAGCAGAATAATACGACGAGCAAAGAAGTCATCCAGCATTTAAAAAACTTAAACTATGATATCAAAAACCACATGTCAACCGTTTCGATTGAAACAATTGTTGAACTGGACAAGAAGTTTGCACCAAAACAGTCTGATAATAATCCAAAGTCCAGGAAAAACGAACCAAAACAAAACCAATCCAATCAAACACAGAACCAGGCACAACAACCGAAAAAGGATAAGCCAAACAACAAGCCAAATGGCCAGGGTCAGGGTCAGCAACGAAAAGGGCACAACCAGAATAAAAACAGGCGACATAAAAACCAAAATAAAAACAGGCAACAGCATTCCGCGTCAAAATCGCAGCAACAGAAACACCGACAAAAGCCTGCAAAAGAAACACCAGCCAAAATCACCTATAGCGAAACATTGACGGTTAGTGATTTAGCGGAAAAATTAAACAAAGATGCGTCAGAGATTATTAAAAAGTTAATGTCTCTAGGTGTCATGGCCAACAAAAATCAGGATCTTGATGATGATACGGTTGAATTGTTGTGTGACGAATTTGGTGTAGAAGTTGAAAAAGAGATCATTTTGGAAGATACCGACTTTGATAAGTATCTTGAGAAAGATGATCCAGCCGATCTAATGGAACGTCCGGCCGTTGTTACGATTATGGGACACGTCGATCATGGAAAAACGACGTTATTGGATGCGATCCGTCATACAAAAGTAACAGAAGGTGAAGCAGGCGGTATTACCCAGCATATTGGTGCCTATCAGGTTGAAAATGATGGTAAGAAAATCACCTTTCTTGATACACCGGGCCATGCAGCATTCACCAGCATGCGTTCCCGCGGTGCTCAAGTAACGGACATCGCTGTATTGGTTGTTGCGGCAGACGACGGTGTCATGCCGCAGACCGTGGAAGCTATTAATCATGCCAAAGCTGCCGAAGTACCGATCATTGTAGCAGTTAACAAAATGGATAAAGAAGGCGCCAATCCGGACCGGGTCATGCAGGAATTGACCGAATATGAGCTGATCCCTGAAGATTGGGGCGGTAAAACCATCTTCGTCAACCTTTCCGCGGTCAAGCGGGAAGGTATTGACAATCTGTTGGAAATGCTGCAGCTTGTATCAGAAATGGAAGAATTAAAGGCCAGTCCGAATGCCAATGCGTTTGGTACCGTCATTGAAGCCAAGCTTGAAAAGGGTAGAGGATCTGTTGCAACACTGCTTATTCAGAACGGCACAATGCGCGTTGGTGATTCAGTTGTTGTCGGAAATACGTTTGGACGGGTTCGTGCCATGGTGAACGATGAAGGAAAACGCGTTAAATCGGCTGAACCGTCAACACCGGTGGAAATCACCGGTCTGAACGATGTCCCACAGGCTGGTGACCCGTTCCTGAAATTTACCGACGAGAAAAAAGCACGTCAGGTCGGTGAAGCACGTCAGCAAAAACACATCCAGGAAAATCGGACGGAATCAACAAAAGTAAGTCTCGATGATTTGTTTGAACAGATTAAACAGGGTGAAATGAAAGAAATCAATATTGTCATAAAAGCCGATGTTCAAGGTTCAGCGGAAGCCCTCGCATCATCACTTGAGAAAATAGAGGTAGAAGGCGTCAAGATTAAAATTATTCATACCGGCGTGGGAGCGATTAAGGAATCAGACATCATATTAGCATCTGCATCCAATGCGGTCGTTATTGGCTTTAACGTACGCCCTGATGCCAATGCGAAAAAAGCTGCCGAATCCGAGAAAGTAGATGTTCGGTTGCATCGTGTTATTTACAAAGCGATGGAAGAAATCGAATCTGCTATGAAAGGCATGCTTGATCCGGAATATGAAGAAAAAGTTATCGGGCAGATAGAAGTCCGTGAAACGTTTAAAGTCTCCAGAATTGGAACCATCGCTGGCAGTTATGTAACCGATGGGAAAGTCACTCGCGATTCGGGCGTGCGGGTTATCCGTGACGGTGTGGTACAATTTGAAGGTGAAATTGACACCTTGAAGCGGTACAAAGATGATGCCAAAGAAGTCGCGCAAAACTATGAGTGCGGCATAACGATTAAAAACTTTAACGACATTAAAGTAGGCGATATACTGGAAGCATTCGTCATGGAAGAAATTGAACGCACATGATCATGTATGCGGAAGTGGAGTGTATGCTGTATGAAGGCCGTTCACTTAAGCAGAAACGCTCCATCATCAAACGTATTATGGCCAAATTGCGGAATGACTTGAATGTTGCCACTACCGAACTGGAATACCATGATTTATGGCAGAGGACAAAACTCGGAATCGTGACACTTTCCAATGATAAAACACATGCCGAGCAAGTAATTCAGACAGCATTAAATACGATTGACACATTTACCGAGATTGAACGTACGATCACGGAGGTGGAAGCTCTCTAATGAGGGAGACTCAGCCGTCCGCTTATTGAGGTGATGCAAGTGAGTAATATTCGTGCAAATCGTGTAGCAGAACAGATGAAAAAAGAGTTGGGTGAACTGATCGGTCAAAAAATTAAAGATCCGCGTGTTGGATTTGTAACCGTAACGGATGTGGAAGTGACCGGGGATCTGCAGCAGGCAAAAGTGTTTATTTCCGTCCTTGGAGACGAGGAGGAAAAGCATGACACACTGGTTGGTCTGGCCAAAGCAAAAGGATTTATCCGGTCAGAAATCGGGAAACGTATACGGTTGAGAAAAACACCGGAGATTACGTTTGAATTTGACGAAGCCTTTGAATACGGTAATCGTATTGAAAAAATACTGCGTGAATTAAACGAATAGGTAGCAGTATCATTACTGGGTTAATCTGACTCGTCGTCAAAGGGGTCAGATTTTTCCTTGGTATATTGTTTATCCCGCATGTAATGGACAGTAACCCGCCTAGGAAACGGCGGCTAACTGCCCATAAATGTCCGATTCTGTTCAACTAACATTTAGTGGAGAAGAGCACTCCACTGAATGAAGTTTCACTTTATGACCAATTGGAGCTGGTGATATGAATGGCATTTTACCTTTGTGGAAACCAAAGGGCATGACATCACATGACTGTGTCATGAAGGTACGTCGATTATTTCAAATTAAAAAAGCCGGTCATACCGGGACACTTGATCCGGAAGCGGAAGGTGTTTTGCCGATTTGTCTTGGCCAGGCTACCAAAATCGTTCCCTTTCTGACGGATACAACGAAAACGTACATAACGGAAGTGACACTCGGTACTGCAACAGAGACGGAAGACAGCCACGGGGCAGTTGTCGAAATGAGCCAGGTGACAAATCCTCCATCTCAACAGGAAATCAAAAACGTGTTACAATTGTTCCGGGGACACATTACCCAGGTTCCTCCCATGTATTCTGCTATTAAAGTTAATGGAAAGAAACTGTATGAATATGCGAGAAATAACGAGTCAGTCGAGCGGCCAAAGCGTCGAGTTGTTATACATCAACTCGAAACGCTGCAGACGGGGTCTCCTGCTAACCGTTTTTGGCTGGAAGTCGTTTGTTCAAAAGGTACATATATTCGAACACTCTGTGTTGATATCGGAAACCAGCTGGGATATCCTGCCCATATGTCGGCTTTATACAGGACAGCCACAGGCCCTATCCGGAAAAAAGATACGGTGACGTTCAGCGATATTAAACAGGCCGTCACGTTAAACAGTCAGGCGCAACTGCTGATGTCAATGGGAAGCTGTTTGACTCAAATGCCCCGTACGACAGTGAATGACAATACGAGGAAACGGGTGTTTCACGGTCAAAAACTGCCTAAACCAGCTCATCTCCCTGAAACTGATCCATTTCTGGTTATGTTTGATGAACACGTCATAGCGATCTATGAAACTGATCCGAAAAATAACCATGTCATGAAGCCGGTACGCGTCTTTCATGATGACTAAAAAGTGCAGGTGACATAAATTGCGGACAATCAAATTAACATATCCTCATACATTGTTATTGGACGAATTACCGGAAACGGCCGCTGCCATCGGCTTCTTTGATGGCATTCATGAAGGACATCAAAAAGTGATCAAGACAGCCGTTAATCAAGCAAAATATAACAATATGGAAAGTGCTGTCATTACCTTCCACCCGCATCCGTCTGTCGTATTGAAACAAGATGTAGAGCATGTTCAATACATCACGCCATTGCAGGAAAAGCAACAAATGCTGCAACGGCTCGGGGTCGACCGTCTATACATTATTACGTTTAACAAAGAATTGTCATCCCTGGAGCCGCAATCCTTTATTGATCACTTTATCATTCAATTGAATATTAAACATCTCGTCGCTGGATTTGACTTTTCTTACGGGCACAAGGGTAAAGGAAATGTGCAGACAATCGATGCTCATTCACGAGATGTTTTTGATGTAACGGTCATTGATCAGGTTCAGGCCGGCGACCGTAAAATAAGTTCAACAAGGATAAGGGAATTACTGCAGTCGGGCGAAGTCGAGAGAGCTAATGAACTACTGGGCAGGCCACTGATTGTCCGCGGGATTGTCAAAGAAGGCGATAAACGGGGAAGAGAAATTGGCTATCCAACGGCCAATTTGGCTATTTCCAACGATGTGCTGCTGCCGAGAATCGGTATCTATGCTGTCAAAGTGCTCTTTAAGAATGAAGTGTATGAAGGAATGGCCAGTTTAGGGTACAATCCAACATTTACAGCTGACAGGGATGAGCCGATAGTGGAAGTGAATATATTTGATTACAACAATGATTTGTATGGTGAAGAACTGGTACTTGAATGGCATCACTACATCCGTGACGAAATCAAATTTAACAGTGCCGGTGAACTCATCAGACAAATCGAAGAGGACGAAAAGCAGATCCGGCGTTATTTTGCTCACGAATCGTGACGGTATCCTCTTGCATTTTTAAAAAAAACATTGTATGCTTGAGTACGTAAACCATCGCTCGGCAAATCGTAACTCCGACGATTGCTGGGGGAATGGGGATATTCATTAATAATGGAGGTGAGCCGGATGGCTATCACAAAAGAACGTAAAAATGAAATTATCAGCGAATATAAAGTTCATGATAATGATACAGGCTCTCCGGAAGTACAGATTGCTGTACTGACGGAAGAGATCACAAAATTAAACGAGCATTTAAGCGTTCACCAAAAAGACCATCATTCACGCCGCGGTCTTCTCAAAATGGTAGGTAGGCGCCGTAACCTGCTGAACTACTTACGTCATAAAGACGTGACACGTTATCGTGAATTGATTAAAAAGCTCGGCCTACGCCGATAAGGTTAAAAAGCAGGAGAAATCCTGCTTTTTTTCTTCATGCACACATAAAATTTACATTTACGCTTATTAACTATAAAATGAAAGTAGTAAGTGTTTTTGGAAGGGAGTTTTTATACGAATGACAGAAGAGAAAAAAGCGTTCTCCACAGAGGTTGCCGGTAAGCCATTTACCGTTGAAACCGGAGAACTGGCCAAACAAGCAAACGGTGCATGTATGGTCCGCTACGGTGATACGGCCGTATTGGCGACAGCGACGGCATCTGATCAACCGAAAGACTTGCCGTTTTTCCCGTTAACGGTTAATTATGAAGAACGGTTATATGCTGTAGGTAAGATCCCCGGGGGATTTATTAAACGGGAAGGACGTCCGAGTGAAAAAGCAACGCTGACTTCCCGTTTGATTGACCGTCCGATTCGTCCACTTTTCCCTGATGGTTACCGAAATGAGGTACAGGTTATCAGTACGGTGATGAGTGTCGATCAGGACTGCTCGGCGGAAATTGCAGCGATGATCGGTTCATCGATCGCACTCGCCATTTCGAACATTCCGTTTTCCGAACCGATAGCAGGCGTGCATGTTGGACGCGTCGATGGTGAATTCGTGATTAATCCAACCGTTGATCAGGAAGAAAAAAGTGATATTGAGTTAACGGTTGCCGGAACAAAAGATGCTATTAACATGGTAGAAGCCGGTGCCGAGGAAGTTCCTGAAGATGTGATGCTTGAAGCCATTATGTTTGGGCACCAGGAAATCATCAGGCTGATTGAATTTCAGGAAACGATTATTGAAGCGGTTGGTGTAGCGAAGAAGGCATTCAATCCTGAAACACCGGATGAAGCATTAACAGCCAAAGTGGAAACAGAAGCAAGGGACAAGTTACTTGAGGCAATCCAGACAGAAGGCAAAAAAGCACGTGAAGAAGCAATTGATCGGGTGAAAGATGATGTACTGGCTTCCTATGAAGCAGAAGACGAGGCAGTTATTGATGACGTGAAATCCATTTTGGATGACATGGTTAAAGAAGAGGTCCGTCATCTGATCACTAAAGACAAGATCCGGCCAGACGGGCGTCAAGTTGATGAAATCCGTCAGTTATCGTCCCGTATTGGTATTCTGCCAAGAACACACGGATCAGGCTTGTTCACACGTGGTCAAACCCAGGCATTAAGCGTATGTACATTAGGGGCACTTGGTGATGTACAAGTATTGGATGGGCTTGATCTTGAAGAATCCAAACGGTTCATGCATCACTATAATTTTCCGCAATTCAGTGTTGGTGAAACCGGACCAATCAGAGGACCGGGTCGCCGGGAAATTGGCCATGGTGCACTGGGGGAACGGGCTCTTGAAAAAGTCATTCCATCCGAAAAGGCGTTTCCATATACCATCCGTCTCGTGTCAGAGGTGTTGGAATCAAATGGTTCAACCTCACAGGCGAGTATCTGCGGCAGCACACTGGCCATGATGGATGCAGGCGTACCCATTAAAGCACCTGTTGCCGGGATAGCCATGGGACTTGTTAAATCGGGCGAAGATTATACGATTTTGACTGATATCCAGGGTATGGAAGATGCACTCGGTGATATGGACTTTAAAGTAGCCGGAACAGAAAAAGGGATAACGGCACTGCAAATGGATATTAAAATTGAAGGCTTATCCAAAGATATTCTTGAGGAAGCTTTAGCGCAGGCTAAAAAAGGCCGGATGCAGATTCTTGATTCTATGCTCGCTACTATTAAGGAACCAAGATCTGAGCTGTCACAATATGCCCCTAAAATATTGACGATGAACATCAATCCGGATAAAATTCGTGACGTGATTGGACCAAGCGGTAAACAAATTAATCAGATCATCGATGAGACCGGTGTAAAAATTGATATTGAGCAGGACGGGAGTGTCTTCATTTCATCGCCTGATGCAAATATGAATCAGAAGGCAAAACAAATCATTGAAGATCTTATTCGTGAAGTGGAAGCAGGGCAAATATACCTGGGAACGGTTAAGCGTATTGAGAAATTTGGTGCGTTTGTTGAATTATTTAAAGGAAAAGATGGTCTGGTCCATATTTCTGAATTGGCCGAGGAACGTACGAAGAAAGTGGAAGATGCCGTATCCATTGGTGATCAGATTATGGTCAAGGTCAAAGAAATCGATAACCAAGGACGTGTCAATCTTTCGCGCAAAGCAGTGTTAAAAGAAGAGCGCGAAAAACGTGAAAAATCACGGTCATAATCAAACGAAACAAGAAGCTGGTGAACCAGTTTCTTTTTTTATTGCTTTTTTACGGATCAAAGGTTGCACATAACCTGTCCATCCTTCTCATATGATTGAATGAGGGGGGGATTGGATGTACCGCTTTCGCTTTTTAATACATGCTTGTGTATTCATTCTGATTGTTGCCGTATCATTTGATTTTACGTATAATCCCTTTGAACCAAATGACGTCATTACAGCTTCCAAGACAGTGGATGACATAGCCAAAAATAACGATCCACTATATGAAGAGATACAAGCAAAGCGTCCGGACTATGAAGAAGAACCGCAAAATGCCGTCATTGATGAAGTCTGGAAAAAGATGCCTGGACGCAATGGTGTGAAAGTCGATGTCGAGAAATCCTATGAACAGATGAAAGAGCAGGATGTCTTTGATGAAACACTGTTCGTATATGATCAGATCCCACCGGAGGTAACCATGGACGATTTGCGTGCCGCACCAATTTATCGCGGTCATCCGGACAAAGATATGGTGGCCTTATTAATCAATGTATCGTGGGGAACAGAATATATCCCGGCCATTTTGAATATTCTAAAGGAACATGGTGTTAAAGCTACTTTTTTTATTGAAGGAAAATGGGCGATGGAAAACACGGATTACGTCAAGATGATTGATGAGCAGGGGCATCTCATCGGGAATCACGCCTATAACCATCCTGTTATGTCCCGTTTGTCCCGACAGGCTATGGTGGAACAAATCAGTCAAACCAACGACATTCTTAAAGCTATAACAGGTGAGACACCGCAATGGTTTGCCCCGCCCAGTGGCGATTACAATGACCAGGTTGTTAAAGTGGCGTCTGAACAAAACATGAAAACGATCCTGTGGAGTGTTGACACGATTGATTGGAAGAATCCATCTGTATCTGTTATGATGAACCGGGTAAACGCCAACATCCATCCTGGTGCTACGCTGTTAATGCATCCAACGTCTTCAATCGCTGAGGGACTGGATTCACTGATCAAAAATATAAATGAACAGGGTTATAGAATCGGAACGGTCAGTAACTTGTTAAGCGCAGAAAGATAGTTTTCAGGATTCATTTTAGGAGGAAGAATAGTGATCGAAAAACATACAAGTGATAATGGTTTGCGAATTGTTCTGGAAAACATCCCGGCGGTACGATCGGTAACCATTGGTATATGGGTGAAAACCGGTTCACGGAATGAAACAGAAGACATTAATGGCATTTCCCACTTTCTGGAACATATGTTTTTTAAGGGGACGAATACAAGGTCTCCGCAGGATATTGCCGAAGCGTTTGATGCCATAGGCGGACAGGTCAATGCGTTTACATCCAAAGAATATACGTGTTTCTATGCTAAAGTGATGGATACGCATAAAGATGAAGCGCTGGCAATATTGGCGGATATGTTCTTTAATTCTTCTTTCGATGAAGAAGAGATGGAACGGGAGAAAAAGGTTGTACTGGAAGAAATTAAAATGTATGAAGATACACCTGATGATATTGTGCATGATATTCTCGCACGTGCTTCATTTGGCGACCATCCGTTAGGGTATCCGATACTGGGCACGGAAAAGCAGCTGCAGTCATTTACACCGGACACACTAAGAAACTATATAAACGAGCGCTATACGCCTGATAACGTCGTTGTATCCGTTGCCGGAAATGTGGAAGATTTATTTATTCAAACCGTTGAAAGCTATTTCAGCGGCTTTCGGTCAGAAGCCCGACAGACAGAAGTAGAACGGCCAGCATTTTTGGCCAATCAAATCGAACGTCATAAAGATACAGAGCAGGCTCACTTATGCTTGGGCTATAATGGCTTACCTGTGGATGACGATAATATGTACAGTCTGATCATTTTGAACAATGTGCTTGGCGGTAGCATGAGTTCACGGCTTTTTCAGGAAGTCAGAGAAAAGCAGGGGCTGGCGTATGCCGTCTTCTCGTATCATGCATCGTTTTTGGACAATGGTTTGTTAACGATTTATGCTGGTACGGGAAAAGACCAGCTACCACAGCTGAGGGAGACGATTAATCGAACGGTTGATGATTTAATCCAAAATGGGTTGACAGAAAAAGAATTGACCAACAGCAAAGAACAGTTGAAGGGAAATCTAATGCTGAGCCTGGAAAGCACGAGCAGCCGGATGAGTCGTAATGGACGAAATGAATTATTATTGAATAAGCATCGTTCGCTGGATGACATGATTGCTGACATTGACGCGGTGAACCACGAAAAATTGCAGCATGTGATTGATGCCACTTTCCGGCATGCCCCATCAAGTGCGCTAATTGCGCCAGAGCCTTCCGCTTCATAAGCATTATTTTCAGCCTCCCATCATATATATGCGTAAAATGGCTTATCAGAGGGGGCGGGATTTTGCGTTATAAAGATATGAGTGCCAAAGAGATTGTTGATATTAAACAAGGCGCCCGGCTTGGTGTATTGGGTCAGACGGATCTCGAAGTCGATGAAAAGACCGGGCAAATCGAATCGTTTATTATCCCGAATTATAAATGGTTCGGTTTGAAAAAAGAGGGTGCTGAAACAAAAATCAAATGGCATTCCATCCGAAAAATTGGTGAGGATATGATTATGATTGAACCTGAAAATCATCATCCGGAATAGAATATCAAATAAAAGCTGGTGTCATTTAAACATGATACCGGCTTTTTTTATGTGACCAATCACTAACCGGTCATCATGACATAAACTATTTTGAACACCCATTTAGAAGCAATGTACGGAGGGATCTACAATCATGACGCAACATATCGCTGTAATAGGCGGGGATGCACGTTATCTTGAATTAATCCGCCAGCTGCAACTATTATCCGATATAACAATTGATTTGGTTGGCTTCGACAAACTGGAGCAAGGCTTCACCGGATTAAACCAAACTGATTTGGCCGACTTGGATCAGACAACACTTGATGCCGTTATTTTGCCCATTACCGGAACGGATCTAGATGGTTATGTGGAAACTGTCTTTTCCGATCAGATAGTCCAGCTGACACATGAGTGGTTTGCCGGATTAAACGAGACAGCGGTTGTTTTTACCGGTATTTCCAATGATTATCTGGATGCAGCAACTGACGGCTCTCATATCGAGCTGATTCCATTACTTAACCGGGACGATGTGGCGATTTATAATTCGATTCCAACAGCTGAGGGAACGATCATGATGGCCATTGAACATACCGACTACACCATTCATTCATCCCGGGTAATTGTGGTCGGGTTCGGCCGGGTTGGCAACACAGTCGCGAACAAATTTGCAGCATTGGGTGCCAGGGTTTCAGTTTCAGCTAAAAGTATTATGGACCTGGCCAGGATTACCGAATTGGGACACACCGCCATTCCGTTTGATGAGTTGCATGAACATACCAGTGAATGTGATTTATTGATTAATACAGTCCCGGCCCGAGTTGTTGAAAAGGATGCTATTCAGCATTTGCCGCCGCACGGCATCATTTTTGACCTTGCCTCCAAACCCGGTGGAACTGATTTTGATTATGCTAAGCAGCGGGGTATTAAAGCCATTTTGGCCAAAAGCTTGCCGGGTGTTGTCGCACCGAAAACAGCCGGAAAAATTTTGGCTGATGTCATCAAACAATTTTTGGGTAAACGAAAGGAGAATATATGATGAGTTTGGAAGGAAAGCGCATCGGATTTGGTGTAACAGGCTCACACTGCACGTATGATCAGACGTTCCCACAGCTGGAGAAGTTGTTGGACGCCGGGGCAGAGGTTATACCGGTTGTTTCTTACACTGTCCAGAATACCGACACTAAATTTGGCAAGGCAGATGATCATGTCGCCAAAATTGAGTCAATAACCGGAAAACACGCCATTAAGACCATCCCGGAGGCGGAACCGCTGGGACCACAGCTTCCGTTGGATTGCATGGTTGTCGCACCATTAACCGGAAATTCCATGAGTAAGCTGGCCAATGCCTTGACGGACACCCCGGTGTTAATGGCTGTCAAAGCGACCATGAGAAATCAAAATCCGATTGTGCTGGGTATATCGACAAATGATGCACTTGGGTTAAATGGTGTCAATTTGATGCGATTGATGGCCAGTAAATACTTTTATTTTATTCCGTATGGCCAGGATAACCCTTATAAAAAGCCGAACTCACTCGTATCTAATATGGATTTGTTGCAGGATACCATTGAATCAGCGCTGAATAATCAGCAGCTTCAGCCCGTGATTATTCCACATAGTTTATGATAATATGATAGAATAAATCATAACAAACGATTAGTGAGGTGTTTGCTAAAATGGCAGAAAATAAACCAGTCAATGTTGCAGTTGTCGGGGCTACTGGTGCAGTCGGGGAAAAAATCATTGAAATTCTTGAAAACAGGGATTTTCCAATTAATGAACTGAAATTACTGTCATCTAAACGCTCGGCGGGTAAAAAAGTGCTATTTAACAATCAGGAATTGATAGTGGAGGAAGCTAAACCGGACAGTTTCGACCATGTAGATATTGCGCTGTTCTCGGCTGGCGGATCTGTTTCGAAACAGCTGGCACCAGAGGCCGTAAAGCGTGGTGCCGTTGTCGTTGATAATACAAGTGCTTATCGAATGGCGGATGACGTGCCGTTAGTTGTCCCAGAAGTTAATGTGGATGACCTTCAATCACACAACGGGATTATTGCCAATCCGAATTGCTCGACCATTCAAATGGTTGCGGCACTGAAACCGATACAGGAAGCATTCGGATTGTCACGTGTCATTGTTTCCACTTATCAAGCTGTTTCAGGAGCAGGCAATGAAGCGAACGATGAATTGGCGGAACAGACGCGACAGTATTTGAATGGCGAGGATATGACAGCAGCATTACTGCCGGTCAAAGGCGATGAAAACCATTATCCGATCGCTTTTAACGCGCTTCCGCAAATCGATGTGTTCCAGGAAAACGGTTATACCTTTGAAGAAATGAAAATGATTAACGAATCAAAAAAAATTCTCCACCAGCAGGATTTAGCCATCGCGGCAACCTGTGTCAGATTACCCTTTTTCACATCACATGCGGAGAGTGTTTATATCGATGTTGAAAAAGACGGTTTAACTGTGGAGGATATATGGAAAGTACTAAGAGAAGCAGATAGTGTTGTTCTTCAGGATGATCCAGGTACCCAGACTTATCCGACGCCCCTTAGTTCATCCAATCAGGAGGACGTTTTTGTCGGGCGTGTCCGGAAAGATCTGGACGATCCGAAAGGCTTCCATTTATGGGTTGTGTCTGATAACCTGATCAAGGGCGCTGCATTGAACACGATTCAAATTGCACAACGTTTAGTTGAAAATAAATGGCTTTAAGTTAGAGGTGGAACAATGCAGATATTAGTTCAGAAATTCGGTGGCACTTCTGTACAGACAGAAGATAACCGCAGCCATGTTATCCAACATATTAAAAATGCACTCATGAATAATTATAAAGTCGTCGTCGTGGTATCTGCATTAGGGCGGAAACCTGCGCCGTATGCAACCGATTCGTTGCTTGATCTAGTTGATTTTCCGAAAAATTATAATACCAATCGGGAATTGGATTTACTCATGTCATGTGGTGAGACAATCGCATCCGTTGTCTTATCCAATGAGCTGCAAAAAAACCACATCAGTGCCACCGCGCTAACGGGGGCACAAGCTGGTTTCATAACAAATGACGAATTTAACCAGGCTAAAATTAAAGAAGTAAAGCCTGATCGGGTGTACACTGAACTGGAAAACCATGATGTGGTCGTTGCAGCTGGGTTTCAGGGGCAAACATCGGATGGGGATATCACCACGATTGGCAGAGGTGGCAGTGACACAACGGCCGCTGCCATTGGTGCTGCCCTGAATGCCGAACGAATTGAAATCTTCACCGATGTGAATGGTGTTATGACGGCTGACCCGAATATGGTTTCATCAGCACGGCCATTGGACATCGTGACGTATACGGAGATATGCAACCTTGCCTATCAGGGCGCCAAAGTTATTCACCCAAGAGCTGTTGAAATTGCGATGCAGGCCAAAATCCCCATGCGTGTACGTTCGACTTATGTGGAAGATGAAGGAACATTGATCACGGCGTCAAGAGTTCAGGAAATAGGGATGGACATTCCCGACCGCCTGATCACAGGGATTGCTCATATGTCATCCATAACACAAATCAGTGTACAGACGAAAGAGGAAACACACCGGTTGCAGTCTGACGTGTTCAAGGCAATGGCTGAAGCAGGCATTTCTGTTGACTTTATCAATATTTCACCAACTGGTGTCATTTATACAGTACCGGATACCCACACGAAGAAAGCTGTTCATATCTTAAAAACATTAGGCTTTTACCCGGAAATCACCGAAAACTGCGCCAAGGTTTCCGCTGTGGGAGCAGGCATGACCGGTGTTCCGGGTGTTGCATCAAAAATTGTACAATCGCTGACAGATGCCGGGGTTCAGATTTTGCAATCAGCAGACAGTCATACAACCATTTGGGTGCTTATTCATCAAGAGGATTTAAAAACGGCAGTCAATGCATTACATGATGTTTTTGCATTGAACATTCCGGATAAAAGTCTTGTCTAAGTGTTTGCACAAAAGATGATTTAAAGTCTTTTGGCTTTGACCTGTTAACATTCTTTAATAAAGAAAGGTGTTCGATCATGGACTTTGGTCACATTTTAACAGCGATGGTAACGCCATTTGATGCGGATGGGCAAGTTGATTTTGATAAAACAACGGTGTTAATTGAACATTTGCTTGAAAATGGCAGTGAAGGATTGGTAATTACCGGCACAACCGGTGAATCACCAACACTTTCGGCGGATGAGAAAATGGCCTTATTAAGGCATACGGTCAAAACCGTCAATCAGCGGGTACCGGTTATAGCTGGTACGGGCAGCAACAATACACACGCATCGATGATATTGACAAAAGCAGCTGAAGAAGCCGGCGCAGATGGTGTTATGTTGGTTACGCCCTATTATAATAAACCCAATCAGGAAGGACTTTATCAGCATTTTTCGGCAATTGCTCGAGAGACAACATTGCCGGTCATGCTCTATAATATCCCTGGGCGTTCCGTTGTCAACATGAATGCCGACACGATTATCCGTCTTAGCAAAATCGACAACGTCGTATCTGTTAAAGAAGCGAGTGGTAATCTTGATCAGGTTTCGGCGATCATTGAACAAACTGCTGATGATTTTACGGTTTACAGTGGTGAAGACAGCATAACATTGCCAATGCTTTCCCTTGGCGCAGATGGTGTCGTATCAGTGGCATCGCATATTGCCGGAAATGACATGCACGAGATGGTTGGTGCATTTCGGTCAGGGGATGTCGCCAGTGCTGCTGCGATCCATCGCAAATTGCTCCCTGTCATGAAAGGTCTGTTTGCACAGCCTTCCCCGGTTCCGGTGAAAACAGCATTAACGATAAAGGGTGTTGATGTTGGCGGGGTACGGCTGCCGTTGATTCCCCTGACTGATACTGAAAAGGAAAACCTGCGACAATTACTCGAAAGCTAAAATATCGGCCTGTGTGCCGATATTTTTAATTTCGCTTGTATGGTTCACTTTCATTAGGCTCATACTAACTCATAGGGATTATGGATAAGTATATAAAAAGGAGTGTTCATAAATGGATAAGGAACCATCAAAGCAAGACGATCAGAATCAACCTCAGGGTGACCAGGCCAATAATTCATCATTGGTTCAAAAAATACAGCAGTTAGGTCAATCGAATGTGCCCCAAGCACCTGATTCCAATATTCATGTCCTGTCCATCATTGGACAAGTTGAAGGGCATGTACAGCTGCCAGCTCAAAACAAAACAACCAAATATGAACATATGCTGCCTCAGCTTATCGCAGTCGAACAAAATCCTAAAATAGAGGGATTGATTATCTTATTGAACACGGTAGGCGGGGATGTTGAAGCGGGTCTTGCACTGTCGGAAATGATTGCTTCTATTTCCAAACCGACTGTTTCGATTGTACTTGGCGGTGGACACTCAATAGGCGTTCCAATTGCGGTTTCAGCTGATTATTCGTTTATAGCACCGACTGCTACCATGACGATTCACCCTATCCGGTTGAATGGTCTTGTCATCGGGGTGCCACAAACGTTTGAATATATGGATAAGATGCAGGATCGGGTGATTGATTTTGTTGTTCATCATTCCGACATCGAAGAAGAAAAATTTAAAGAGCTCATGTTTGCTAAAGGAAATTTGACCAGAGATATTGGGACGAACGTTATTGGTACAGATGCAGTCGAGTATGGATTAATCGATGGGGTTGGCGGTGTCAGCCAGGCAATGTTAAAGTTAAATGAAATGATTGGGGATAATCAGGGACCGGAAGAGCAGGTGATTCAATAATGTTGTATACCCCTTTATCGACAACCGATATTTTCCCATCCTCGGAACAGGATTTTCAGAAACGGCAGTGCATTTCCCATAATGGGAAACAGTTATATGTTGAAGAAATGGAAGATGGGCAATTTCAAGTGTTACAATTGCTTTCTACTGACCCCGAGGATTTTATGAATTCTGACTATCTTCCGGGCACGATTTTGCGATAAACAGCGCTAAAGATTGAAAACTATGCTATAATGGAACTAATTGTCAGTCAACCCTTGCCTGCATGTCCGGCAGGGGTTGCTTGTTAGATGGAGTACATAAATGTTTGTGATATAAACGTTTAGATTACCGTGTCCTGTCCATCAAAAGAAGCCCTAAAGTAAGTGAGGTGATCATTATGGCAAAGAAAAAGAGGCGAAAAAAGAAGAACCAATTAAATAAGCAAGTAAAATTTGAATTACTCGGGCTGCTGTTTATTTTTCTGGCCATTTTTGGAAGTGGTGCCAGTGCTATCAGTGATGGCGCAATCCCGGGTGGTCTTGAACATATTTTTAGGTTTTTTCTCGGAATCTGGTATTTTGTGGCTTCACTATTTTTGCTTGTAACCGGTATTATATTAATGGTTAAACGGCGATATCCCTATTATTCGAATAAGAAATTAATAGGTTTTTATATCATTTTTGCCGGTGTCGTACTGCTCACGCACATTCAGACATATGAAAGATGGCTAATTGCATCTGAAGAGACGTCAATTCTTCGGGCAACATGGGATCATTTTTTTGCCTATGCTGATGGCAGCGTTGGAGCTATGCAGACAGGCGGTGGGATGATTGGTGCCATTCTATTTACGTTCTGTTATTTCTTATTTTCTTCTGTTGGCGCCAAAATTGCAGCTGTTTTTTCCATGCTGATAGGCATTATATTTATGACTGAGTTTTCATTGGGTGAATTCTTCTCCAAGTGGACTAAACGATTGACAGAAATGGTAAAAACCATTAGTGGCCGTATCCGAGCTTCACGTATGAATCGTGTTTCATCCAATAATGACACAACTTATGAGATGGATCCGGTACCTGAACAGGAAACTGAACCGGACGAGCCTGTGATTCAGGATTTCACAGATGTCACCTATTCCTTTGACGAACCGGAAACTGAACACAGCAGCAGCGAGGCATCTGAGACTGATGGTGAAGACGAACCCAATATATCAGTGGAGCAGGAAAACCCGCTTCCGACGACAGAAACCGAAAATCATGCGTATGAACTGCCGGCACCCGGCCTGCTTACCGAACCATCACAAAATTCACAGCAACAGGAAAAATCACAAATTCAAGCGACTGTCCGTAAGCTCGAAAGGACATTTAACAGTTTTGGCGTAAAAGCGAGAGTTACCAAGGTGCACGTCGGACCTGCCGTTACCAAGTATGAAGTCTATCCTGAGGCTGGTGTCAAGGTAAGCAAAATCGTTAATTTGCATGATGATTTGGCATTGGCGCTGGCAGCGAAAGACATTCGGATTGAAGCGCCGATACCTGGCAAATCAGCGGTCGGCATTGAGGTGCCAAACCAAGAAATTGCGATGGTCTCATTACGGGAAGTGCTGGATACAACATTATCGAACCAATCTTCTAAACTACTATTTGCCCTTGGACGCGATATTTCCGGTGATGCTGTCGTATCTGAATTAAGTAAAATGCCGCATATGCTGATTGCCGGTGCAACCGGCAGCGGGAAAAGTGTCTGTGTAAACGGGATTATTACGACGATCCTAATGCGTGCTAAACCGCATGAAGTGAAAATGATGATGATTGATCCCAAAAAAGTGGAGCTTAATGTTTATAACGGTATCCCGCACTTACTGACACCTGTTGTAACAGACCCGAAAAAGGCATCAAGGGCGCTGAAAAAAGTAGTGGCCGAAATGGAACGCCGATATGATCTGTTTTCGGAAACAGGTACACGCAACATCGAGGGCTATAATGAGTATATCCGCAAGACCAACCAAACATCCCCAGAAGACGAACAACAGCCAAACCTGCCATATATCGTTGTATTGGTGGATGAACTGGCTGATTTAATGATGGTTGCCTCCAATGAAGTGGAAGATGCGATTACGCGACTTGCCCAAATGGCTCGGGCGGCCGGTATTCACTTGATCTTGGCAACACAACGCCCGTCAGTGGATGTTATTACAGGTGTCATTAAAGCCAATATTCCGTCCCGGATTGCCTTCAGTGTCTCGTCGGCAACGGATTCCCGGACGATTCTGGATACCGGTGGTGCCGAGAAACTTCTGGGGCGCGGTGACATGCTGTTTATGCCTGTCGGATCGTCAAAGCCAACAAGGGTGCAGGGAGCATTTTTATCAGATGAGGAAGTGGAGCGGATTGTTGATCACTGTGTTGACCAGCAAAAAGCTTCCTATCAGGAAGAGATGATCCCCGAAGAACCGAGTGAATCGGCTTCAGAAGTGGATGACGAATTATATGATGAGGCTGTGCAGCTGATCACACAAATGCAAAGTGCCAGTGTTTCCATGTTGCAGAGGCGTTTCCGGATCGGCTACACCAGGGCGGCACGGTTAATCGATGCTATGGAAGATCATGGGATTGTTGGCCCTTATGAAGGCAGCAAACCACGGACAGTGCTGGTAGCTCAGCCGAGTGAGGAAAAAACATCATAGCGATACAAAAAAACGGACATCCGATACGGTGGAGAGTTATCGGCGATGTCCGTTTTAACGGTAAATGTAGGACGTTCTACTTAAAAATTTTTGCGAAACGTCATGACTATCTATTTATTTATCTTGTAGAACATGTTATATTTATGTCGAATTAAATAGTCATACGTCAGATGTCAGATTTCTAACAATGTTGTTGCAAATCCCACTATAAGGGGGGATACCGTGTCATTGAAAATCGATTCACGTCATTTATACTTACAGGTCATTGATCAGCTTAAACGTGATATTGAAAGCGGTCAATATAAAACAAAACAAAAGCTCCCTTCTGAATATCAGCTTTCCAAGGAACTCGGCGTTTCCCGTGCCACGCTGCGTGAAGCATTGCGGATTCTTGAAGAGGAAAATGTTGTAACCCGCCGTCATGGCGTCGGGACGTTCGTCAACCCCAAGCCGATTTTCTCATCAGGAATTGAACAATTGCACAGTGTTACATATATGATTGAACAGTCCGGAAAGGTTCCGGGTTCGCAATTCTTATCCACTGAATTTCAGGAACCGACTGAGGATGAACAGATTAAATTCGCGCCAAAGGAAATTCATACATTGGCAAAAGTTGAACGTGTCCGGACAGCAGACCAGGAACCTGTTGTTTTTTGTATTGATAAATTGCCCGAAGGATTAATACCGTTGGACCGCGCCCATAAAGCAGACTCCATCTTTAAACTGATGGAAGAATACTCCGGGAAAGAGATAGCATATGCCGTCACGCATATTGAACCCATCAGTTATCACGATCGGATTTATGAGATTTTAAAATGTGACCCGGAACAATCCTTGTTATTATTGAAGCAAATGCACTATACCGCTGATGATGAACCGGTATTATACTCGGCAAATTTTTTCCGGTCTGATGTCTTCAGTTTTCACGTTTTAAGAAAACGGATGTAAAGGGTTGGATTTGTTTTCACTTTATTTGGGAAGATGTATGTCACTGGCTGCGGTCATTTTCGTGAAATGGCATTCCATTGGTGCTGCGGACCATACGTATTAATGATACGGGTACTGGCAGGCTTTATTGGCCGTGCCGAGGCACCCAGAGCGAATGGCGATCTCATATTAAGGGAACAAGATAAGTTTTTATGACAGCCTGAGTTGTTTTGACAATAAGCGACTCGGGTTTTTGCTATAATATTGGTTAAATGAATCACACTACCAATATGGTGCTTAGAAGTCTATACATAAGGGAGGATCCTGAATGAATGGGACCCAGGAAGAAATCTTGAAGCAACATGGCATTCATTTTCATTTTGTACCGACGGAAAAGTTTAAAACCATCTCCTTGACAGCCAAGTTCAAAGCCCCCTTAACACGGGATACAATCACCAAGCGTGCATTGTTGCCATATGTTCTGCAGCAGGGTACACAATCCTATCCGGATCGGCGTGCGCTTCAAACGGAACTGGATCGTTTATATGGGGCGGTTTTAGCCATCGATGGCTCCAAGAAAGGCAATTCCCACATTTTGACGGTACGGCTGGAATTCGCCATCAGAAATTCATCGCCAATGAGTCTTCCATCCTCGATGATGCCATCGCGTTATTCAAGGAGATTATATTTCAGCCGCATCACCAGCACAATGCGTTTATTCCATCGGTGGTTGCCAGGGAAAAAGATACACTAAAACAGAAAATCAATGCCATCAGTGATGATAAAATGCGTTTCGCCAACATGCGCCTGATTGATGAAATGTGCCATGATGAACGGTATCAATTGCACGTTCACGGTTATGAAGAAGACTTGGAAGCCATTACACCAGAAAATTTATATACCTGCTACCAGTCCGTGTTAAAAGACGATCTGCTTGATTTATATGTGTCGGGCGATGTGGATAGTGACACAATCAAAGATAAATTAACATCAGCCATTCAGCGTGATGCTGCTGTCAGAGCAGTTAATGACGAAACGTCCGCGGTAAAGCGGCAGGATGAGCCAAACGTTGTCATCGACAAACAAAACATCCAGCAGGCCAAATTGCACTTTGGCTACCGGACAAATATAACCTTCCATGACGACGATTACGTTGCCCTGCATGTTTTTAATGGTCTGTTTGGCGGATTTCCAAGTTCTAAATTATTTATTAATGTCCGGGAAAAGAACAGTCTCGCTTACTATGCCGCGTCACAATTTGAAAGCCATAAAGGGTTGTTATTCGTGTTTAGCGGTATAGCGCCAAACGACTATGAACAGGCAAGAGAAATTATAGAACAGCAGATGGAAGCGATGAAGAACGGCGATTTCACGGAAGAAGAAATGGCCGATACGAAGGAATTAATCGTTAATCAGCTCCTCGAAACGATGGACCATCCAAAAGGGTTGACTGAATTGTTGTACCAGCAGGTTGTGGCTGATAAACAGCGGTCGCCTCAAGACTTGATTGAAGGTGTCAAAAACGTCGGAAAAGAAGACGTAATACAAGTCGCCAATAAATTGAATCTGGACACGATTTATTTACTGACCAGCCAGGGGGATGATACCAATGAATAAATTGGCTTATGACCATATTGAAGAAGTTGTCTATAAGGAAAAATTGCCTAATGGTTTGACGGTTATTTTGCTGCCTAAACCGGAAATGGCGAAAACGTATAGCATATTTTCGACGAATTATGGTTCGATCGACCAGACTTTTGTGCCCCTCAATGGAACGGAAGCGATCACCGTACCGGAAGGGGTGGCGCATTTCCTGGAGCATAAAATGTTTGAAAAACAAGACCGTGACGTATTCGCTGACTTTGGCAAACAAGGGGCTTCAGCTAACGCTTATACCTCTTTTACCAAAACAGCCTACTTGTTTGCAGCGACAAGTCATATTGACCAAAACGTCAAAACATTGCTTAATTTTGTTCAGGATCCCTATTTTTCAGAGGAATCCGTTGAGAAAGAAAAAGGCATCATCGCCCAGGAAATTGAGATGTATAATGATCAGCCGGACTGGCAAATGATCATGGGAGCCTTAAAGGCTATGTTTCATCAGCATCTTGATATTGCGGGGACGGTTGATTCCATTCATACGATAACGAAAGACGACCTATATACATGCTATAACACGTTTTATCATCCGGAAAATATGACATTGTTCATTGCCGGTAATTTTGACACGCAGCACATGATGGATGTGATTAAACATAACCAGGCATCCAAGGATTTTGCTAAAATGGATGATATCCGACGGTCATACTCGAAGGAACCCACTGAAGTTGCCGAAAAAGAAAAGCAAATAACCATGCCAGTGACCATCCCGAAATGTACGATTGGTATTAAAGAAGTGGCCGCTGAACTGACCGGTGATGACTTTTTGAAACAGGATTTGCTGCAAAGTATGATTGTTGATTTTTATTTCTCCAAAGGCGGACCATTTTATCAGCAGTTGTATGATGAGCAGCTAATCGATGCCAGTTTTTATTTTGATACGAGTCTGGAGAAAAACTTTGGCTACACATTTATCGGGGGCAACACAAGTGAACCGGATCGGTTTTCGGAAAAGGTCCGGGAATTGCTGCAATCCACTAATCAAGCAGTGTTTCATCATGAAGTCGTCGAGCGCATGAAGAAAAAGAAGATCGGACAGCTGTTACGGGCGATGAACTCATTGGAGTTTATGGCGAACCAATATATTCACTACAATACGGTAGGTGTTGATTTGTTTGCCATTATCCCATTTATTCAGTCTCTGAAGGATGAAGACTTCAATTCATTTGTCCAAAGCTGGATCAATGATGAGCGTCTTACAGCTGTCAAAATCATGAACGAATAGGGGATTTGCATGGGGAGAAATATATTGATTATCGGTGCAAGTGGGGACATTGGCACCGCTATTTCCAAACAGCTCGCCGATGAAGGCTATAACTTGATATTGCATTACTTCCAGAATAAAAAAGGACTGGAACAGAACAGGAACGGCCTGGATAAGGAAACTGTCCTCATGGCTATACAAGCTGACTTAAGTCAAACAGAAGGCATCCATTACCTTCTCGACCAGCTTGTCTTTCCGGTTGATGCGGTGATTTTTGCTGGTGGTCAAGCGCATTATGGATTGTTACAGGATATGGATGAAACGTCCATGGATGCTATGCTGACGCTCCATGTCAAGGCGCCTTGGACGATCACAAAGCACTTGTTGCCCGGTATGATCCAGCAAAAGCAAGGACGGATAATTCTGATCACATCTATATGGGGCGAGGTTGGTGCTTCTTATGAAGTGGTTTATTCATCCGTTAAAGGGGCACAAAACAGTTTTGTGAAAGCACTGTCCAAGGAAATGGCACCGTCCGGCATAGCGGTCAATGCGGTCAGCCCGGGATTTATTGATACAAAAATGGTGCAGCATATACTGTCTGAGGAAAAAGCTAGGATCATTGACGATATTCCGGCAAACCGTGTTGGTACCCCAGACGATGTCGCGCATGCCGTCAGTTTTTTGATGAGTGAACAGTCCGATTATATTCATGGTGAGATCATTCATGTCAGCGGTGGCTGGTGCTCCTGAAAAATCGATGCATAAACAGACGCATAAATCAAATACTATCCATGAAAAACCATGAAGGAGGCAGATTTAAATGTCCGTTCTTGATAATTTTGACACATGGAAAGCATTTTTGGCCGACAGACTTCAGCAGGCCCAATCTGAAGGAATGGGTCAGGAAACGTTATCGAACATGGCTTATGAAGTTGGTGATTATCTGGCCAATAACACAAGCGCCAAAAATAGCGAAGAGGCTGTTTTGCAGGAAATTTGGAGTGCGGCTTCAAAAGACGAAAGACAGGCGTTGGCCAGTGCAATGGTTAAACTTGTCCAAAATCAGGGAAATGCATAAATTAAGGATTCAATAAGGAGCTGTATTCCGATGCAGCTTCTTTATTTTTTCCTGATTATTGTATTATCTCCTTTTCTTCATACTTAAAATACTTTATGATAGTAGTAGAGACTATGTGAAAGCGAACGTATAAAAAGGGGTTTACGATGGCGAAAACAGAATGGTACCTTGAATATGAAATACAATATAACCGTCCTGGTTTATTAGGTGATATTTCCTCTTTATTAGGAATGCTCTCCATTAATATCCTTTCAATTAATGGGGTGGCCGAGTCAAAGCGAGGTATGCTGCTGCTTTGTAAGGAAGAGGAGCAAGTAACCAGGTTGAAGTCCATTCTGCAAACAATGGACACAATCAATATTACCAAAATCCGCAGGCCGAAACTACGTGATAAGCTTGCCGTCAGACATGGCCGGTATATCCAAAGTGGCGAGGATGACCGAAAGACTTTCCGGTTTGTTCGGGATGATTTAGGAATCCTGGTTGATTTTATGGCGGAGTTATTTAAAAAAGAAGGCCATAAACTGATTGGTATACGGGGAATGCCGCGTGTCGGGAAGACTGAATCGGTTGTGGCAGCCAGTGTTAGTGCGAACAAGCGCTGGCTGTTTGTATCAAGTACTTTACTTAAGCAAACCATCCGAAACGAGTTGATTCAGGGGGAATACAATACCGATAATCTGTACATTATCGATGGAATTGTTTCAACTCGCCGGGCTAATGAAAATCATTGGCAGCTTATTCGGGAAATTATGCAGCTTCCTGCGGTCAAAGTTGTGGAACATCCGGATATGTTTGTACAATTTACCGAATATAAACTAAAGGATTTTGATTATATCATTGAACTGCGTCGTGATGAAAATGAGAAAATCACATATGAACCAGTTGAAAACAGCCATTTTGGTCAGGAAGATGGTTTTTCAATGTTTTGATTTTGGAAATGGATGGTGTTAAGTATGGCGATCGGTGAAAAGCTAAAAGAAGCGAGAGAAGATCAAAATTTGTCGTTGGAGACGTTGCAGGAGACGACAAAAATACAAAAAAGATATCTCGAGGCGATTGAGCAGGGAAATTTCAAAATTCTGCCGGGCACATTTTACGCACGTGCCTTCATTAAAGAGTATGCGACGGCAGTAGGACTCGACCCCAACGAGCTGCTTGAAGAATATAAAGCGGAACTCCCACAGGAAGAGGAGGACAGAACAACACACTATTCACATATTCACCGGTCTCGTAAAGATAATAATCCAAGTAAAAGCACAGCAGTATTTTCATTTATTCCGACCATTATCGTTGTGTTGCTGGTGATCGGTATTATTTTTGTCGTATGGTTCTTTACTCAGGGTTCCTCAACGGAAGAGAGTTCCGAGACGGTCGAACCGCAGTCTGGTAACGAAGTCTTTCGCGACCCTGAGAATGACGAGTCGGATGCCGGGGATGAAGCAGAAAGTGACACTGAAGCAGAAGATGCCAATGAGGACAATATGGATTCCAAGGAAGAAGAACCTGCAGACTCTGAACCAGTGTTAAATGTAGAGGAAGCGGGCACAGGAAGCCCGCCTGAATCAACACTGACACTGGAAAATGCGAGTGACGACGTCCAAGTGACGATCGAAGCAAAAGATGACTCATGGCTTGATGTGGAAAATGGTGACGGGGACGTGCTGTTTTCCGATGTGGCTACTGCTGATGACTCACCAATTGAACTGGACGTATCCAAGTTAGATCGGGTATGGTTAAATATTGGGAGTACACCCGCTCTTGACATTACAATTGACGGTGTTGAACTGGATTACCCGGTGGATCCGGACAATGAAGTGTTTCAAAAAATTTGGATTAATATCAATAAAGCGAGTGAACAGACCAATTAAATGGAACGATGTTGCCAAAAGCCCTTCCTTATTTCAACGGGGAAGGGTTTCATACGCAGGAGGGAAGAGCTGTGAATATACCAAACAGGCTGACACTTTCACGAATTTTTTTAATCCCGATTTTTATTATTTTGTTAACTGTTCCATTCAATTGGGGTGAGTGGAACATTGGAGAAACGGTATTACCTGTTTCGCATTTTGTTGCTGCATTATTATTTATTATAGCGGCAGCAACCGATTGGATCGATGGGTATTATGCCCGAAAATATAATCTGGTCACGAATCTTGGGAAATTTTTGGATCCGCTGGCTGATAAGCTGCTCGTAGCAGCTGCGCTTATTTTGTTGGTGGAATTAGGGCTTGCCCCGGGTTGGATTGCCATCATTATTATCAGCCGGGAATTCGCGGTAACCGGCCTTCGTCTCGTGGCTGCCGGTGAAGGAATCGTTCTGGCGGCCGGCAGCATGGGGAAATTAAAAACGGCAACCCAGATGATTGCGATTGCTGTTTTATTGCTGCATAATTTCCCATTTTCCTATCTTGGCTTTCCGTTCGGTACGGTGATGCTTTATGTATCGTTAGTTTTTACGATTGCATCTGGTTATGAATATTTTGTAAAAAACTGGCATGTCATGGGGGGTTCGAAATAATGAGACAAGCAAGCGCGGAAATTGTGGCTGTCGGCACGGAATTGCTGCTGGGACAAATTGCCAACACCAATGCCCAATGGCTGTCTGAAACATTGGCTTCAATTGGCATAAATGTTCATCACCACGCTGTCGTCGGCGACAATATCCGGCGGGTTGAAGAACAGTTTCGGATCTCCGGCAGGCGGGCGGATATCATTATTGTCACTGGTGGATTGGGACCGACAGAAGATGATCTGACCCGTGAGGCATTCCAGCAAATGACTGATATGGACATTGTGGAACATGGACCATCCATGAAAAAAATTGAAGCTTTTTTTAAGAAACAACAAGCGGCCATGACGCCCAACAACAGAAAGCAGGGCCGTGTCTTTGCAGGTGCTGATGTTATGGAAAATCAGACAGGGATGGCCCCGGGAATGATCGTGACACATGAAAGGAAAGTATGGGTATTTTTACCAGGCGTTCCACGCGAAATGAAGCGGATGACAACCGATAGGGTGGTGCCGCATCTGCAGCAGTTAATCGGCCAGGATACGGTGATTAAATCAACCATGCTCCGTTTTATGGGGATTGGTGAATCGCGCCTGGAAGATAGGCTGCATGATTTGATTCAGCAACAGACTAATCCGACGATAGCCCCTTTAGCGCAAAATCAGGGTGTTGCCATCCGGCTGACAGCCAAGGCGGCTTCGGATCAAGAAGCGACCCATTTGATTGACCAAACAAAAGCCACGATTATGGAAAAAGTTGGGGACTATTTTTACGGTGTGGATGATGCGACACTGGAAGAAAGCGTGTCCAGTTTGCTTGAACGCCGAAATCAATTGATCGGGGCCGCTGAAAGTTTAACAGGCGGTATGTTTACTGAAAAATTGATTGCTGTCCCAGGCGCTTCGGAAATATGCCGTGGTGGAATTGTCTGTTATGATACGAAAGTAAAAGAAAATGTATTAAATGTCTCGCCGGATCTTATGCGGCAATATGGAACCGTCAGTAAAGCATGTGCGTTGGCCATGGCGGAAAATGTGTGCTCACTTCTGGATTCGGACATCGGCATCAGTTTTACGGGCGTTGCGGGGCCTGCCAGCAGTGAAGGCCACCCACCCGGCACCGTCTTTATTGCCATTTCTGAAAAATCCGGAAAACAGTTGGCGGAAAAATATACCTTCCAAGGTGATCGGCAAACTGTAAGGAATCGGGCTGTTGTGAAGGGTTATGAACTTTTATATCATTTGTTAAAATGAATTTATTGGGACATTCCTAGCGTGAAAAACTCATTTTTCCTGTTCATGGTCTATTAAAATTTTATATTACGTTATATCGTATGCTCAAAATACAGGAACATTTATTCGGTTTTTTCTTGGCAAATCGTTGAAAAAAGAGTATGATGTAACTAGCTCATTTATTAAGGAGGTAAACGCGTTGGGAGATAGAAAACAAGCTTTAGATATGGCGTTAAAACAGATTGAAAAACAGTTCGGTAAAGGTTCGATCATGAAACTCGGAGAGCAGGAAGGACAAAAGGTGGCAACCATTCCAAGTGGATCGCTGGCTTTGGATGTGGCACTCGGAATTGGTGGCTATCCAAGGGGCCGTGTCGTGGAAATTTACGGGCCGGAATCGTCAGGTAAAACAACGGTGGCTCTGCACGCCATTGCTGAAGCGCAGCAGCAGGGTGGACAAGCCGCGTTTATTGACGCCGAGCATGCGCTTGATCCAACATACGCAAGAGCACTTGGTGTCGATATTGACGAATTACTCCTATCACAACCAGATACCGGGGAGCAGGCGCTGGAAATTGCTGAAGCACTTGTGCGGAGTGGCGCGGTGGATGTCATCGTCGTGGATTCCGTCGCGGCCCTGGTACCAAAAGCGGAAATTGAAGGTGAAATGGGCGATGCACACGTTGGGCTGCAGGCACGGTTGATGTCCCAAGCTCTGCGAAAGCTGTCCGGTGCCATTAACAAATCCAAAACAACAGCCATATTCATCAATCAGGTGAGGGAAAAAGTCGGTGTTATGTTCGGCAACCCGGAAACAACACCAGGAGGACGTGCACTTAAATTCTATTCCTCTGTCAGGCTGGAAGTGCGCCGTGCGGAAACCCTCAAACAAGGAAATGACATGGTCGGGAATAAAACAAGGTTAAAAGTTGTCAAAAATAAAGTAGCGCCGCCGTTCAGACAAGCAGAGGTTGATATCATGTACGGTGAGGGAATTTCCAAGGAAGGGGAAATTCTGGACATTGGTTCAGACCTGGATATCATTCAAAAAAGTGGTGCATGGTATTCTTACAATGAAGAACGGCTTGGACAAGGAAGGGAAAATGCCAAACAGTTTCTAAAAGAAAATGTTGACATGAAAACGGAAATTCAACAAACCATTCGCGGGCATTATCATATGGATGACAAACCCGAGGAAGAGCCGGAAGAAGCCGATCAGGAAAGCTTGGATGTTTAATAACCTGCATATAAGCCAAAAATCCTTTGCTGCATAAGTCAGTAAAGGATTTTTTTCATTGTTAAATGATTAACTGTTACGTTTTCTTGACATTGGAGAATGGTCACAGTAAAATTAAATTGTATAATTTCCTATTTTATTATACAATTAATTATTTATTTGAACATTGTACATGCCGACATTAATGAATTGTACAACTTTATAGCAATAGGAGGTGAAATCATGGACAATCCCTTAGTCATCTCCATTTTGCTTGCCGTAATCCTGATCGTCGGTATTGTTGTTGGTTATCTGATTCGTAAATCTATTGGCGAAGCTAAAATTTCCAGTGCGGAGAATTTGGCTAAACAAATAGTAGATGAGGCACACCGGAATGCGGATGCTGCCAAAAAAGAGGCGCTTCTCGAGGCGAAAGATGAAACGCATCAACTTCGTCAGCAGACAGAAGATGACTTACGTGAACGGCGATTGGACGTGCAGAAACAGGAAAATCGCCTGATGCAAAAAGAAGAAACGCTGGACAGGAAAAGTGAAACGCTGGATAAGCGAGAAACGATGCTGGAAGGAAGGGAAGAAACACTAGCAGAAAAACAACAACAAATTGAAGAAATGGAAAGCAAAGTGGAAGCGATGCTTAGTGAGCAGCAAACGGAGCTTGAGCGGATTTCCGGATATACAACTGATCAGGCCAAACAGGTTATTCTGGAACGGGTTGAACAGGAAGTCAGTCACGAATCAGCATTAATGGTCAAAGAAGCTGAAAATCGTGCCAAGGAGGAAGCGGATAAGAAAGCTAAAAGCATTCTTTCGCTGGCCTTACAGCGTTGTGCTGCGGATCATGTCGCAGAAACGACAGTGTCTGTTGTCAACCTTCCGAATGATGAAATGAAAGGTCGGATTATTGGTCGTGAAGGGCGGAACATCCGGACACTGGAAACACTGACCGGTATTGATTTGATTATTGATGACACGCCGGAAGCAGTCGTTTTATCAGGATTTGATCCGATTCGTCGGGAGATTGCCCGCATGGCATTGGAAAGGCTTGTCCAGGACGGCCGGATTCACCCAGCCAGAATCGAGGAAATGGTGGATAAAGCCAGACGGGACGTTGACGAGTACATTCGTGAAGTTGGGGAAGAAACGACGTTTGAGGTCGGAATACACGGTCTGCACCCGGATTTGGTCAAAATACTTGGCCGCTTGAAATATCGTACAAGCTACGGACAAAATGTTCTAAAACATTCGACCGAGGTTGCCTATCTTTCCGGATTGCTTGCTGCGGAGTTAGGAGAAGACGAAACACTGGCCAAACGAGCCGGCTTACTTCATGATATCGGCAAAGCAATCGATCATGAAGTAGAGGGAAGCCATGTGGAAATTGGTAAGGAACTTGGAATCAAGTATAAAGAACATGACGCTGTCATCAATGCGATTGCATCCCATCACGGTGATGAGGAAGCAACGTCCATCATTTCCGTGCTGGTTGCAGCAGCCGACGCATTGTCAGCTGCGAGACCGGGTGCCCGAAGTGAAACATTGGAAAACTATATTAAACGTCTCGAAAAACTAGAAGAAATTTCAGAGTCGTTTGCAGGTGTCGAAAAATCTTTCGCCATTCAGGCCGGAAGAGAAATTCGCATTATGGTTAAACCGGATGAAATTGATGATATTGACTCTGTTCGAATCGCACGTGATATTAGGAAACAGATTGAAGGCGAACTTGATTATCCAGGCCATATCAAAGTAACGGTGATCAGAGAAACACGGACAGTCGAATATGCAAAGTAAACAGAAGCGGCCGGATCCGGCCGCTTCTCTATTACTTTACAATGCACGGGCACTATGAAACACTATGACTAATAACAGGTAGAAGGATGGGGCACAATGAAATTATTATTTATCGGTGATGTAACCGGATCTCCGGGCAGAGAGATGGTCCGGAGATATTTACCCAGATTGCAAGAAACATATCATCCGAACATGACCATTATCAATGGGGAAAATGCTGCAGCCGGTAAAGGGATGACACAAAAAATTTATAAACAGCTTTTGGAATGGGGCGCGAACGTCATCACCATGGGAAATCATACATGGGACAAAAAAGAAATATTTGAATTTATTGATGATGCCAACAATTTGATCCGACCTGCCAATTTTCCGGCAGATACCCCGGGAAAAGGGATGGCGTTTGTTAATATAAATGGTACGGAAGTTGCTGTCATTAATGGGCAGGGACGGACATTTTTACCCGCTATTGATGATCCGTTCCGTAAAATGGATGAACTGATTGCGGCGGCCAAAAAACGGACAAACATTATTTTTGTTGACTTTCATGCTGAAGCCACAAGTGAAAAACAGGCAATGGGCTGGTACTTGGATGGAAAAGTCAGTGCAGTTGCCGGCACACACACCCATGTGCAGACGGCTGATAACCGCTTGCTGCCAAAGGGAACAGCCTATATAACTGATGTTGGCATGACAGGCCCCTATGATGCCATATTGGGCATGGAAAAAGAATCGGTTTTGAGAAAGTTTTTAACAAGTTTGCCGGTTCGTTTTGAAATTGACAAAAACGGAAGGGCACAACTAAATGGTTTACTGGTGACCATCAATGAAAAGACCGGACATGCCACGGATATTGAACGTATCATGATCAACGATGATCATCCATTCTTCAGCTGATTATCCTGCATGTAATGGACAGTAACCCGCCAGAAAACGGCGGCTAACTGTCCCTAAATGTCCGATTCGGCTCGGGCCTGCACGATGCAGGTCACAAAGGCGTTGCAACAGGACAAGGAAAGCTACGACAGCAATACATCGCACGAAGAAAAAGTGCCTTCCTTTTTCGAGGATGCCCGAGAACTTAGCCTTTGTTCGGGCCTGCACGATGCAGGTCACAAAGGCGTTGCAACAGGACGTTGCGAACTTAGCCTTTGTTCCTTAATATCAGCGGTGAAGACCGTTCCACTGAATGAAGTTTCACTTTATTTGAATGTTTAGAATTATTGATGCATAATAAGGTAATAAGCCACGATCTCCACGAATATAGTAGGATTAGAACCACAATAGTACATGAAGGAGGTACCAGTAGTGGAAGTATTAAAAGTGTCAGCTAAATCAAATCCAAATTCAGTAGCAGGTGCACTTGCGAACGTCTTACGGGAAAGAGGATCAGCGGAGATACAGGCCATCGGTGCCGGTGCTTTAAACCAGGCTGTCAAGGCAGTTGCCATTGCACGGGGATTCGTTGCACCAAGTGGTGTTGACTTAATTTGTATACCGGCATTTACCGACATTATGATTGAAGAAGAGGAACGGACAGCGATTAAATTGATTGTAGAACCAAGATAAATGATCAAATCATCCATTGTCAGTGTTGTGCATGCGCGCAGCACTATTTTTATGATGGTTTGTCCAGGTACTGGCGATCATGGATTGTTTAATTTGCCTGAAGCCTTTATAATAAATTAATGGATGGCTATGGTTATAAGGCGATCCCAGAAAGACGAAAGGAGTTTTGTTATGAACGAACAGCAGCGCAAACAACAAGCCCAAATCAAGCAGCCTGATAATCCGGCGGACGTAAAATCCGACGCGGATAATATAGAGCGGCTGAAACATACATCAAGTGATGCGTTGATTGCCAAGTATTTTGAGACAACCTATGAACCGCCTAATTTGAATAAAGCCAGAAAACGCGGCCGTGATGATATAGAGGTTCATTATGATTTTGGCATCCCGGAAGATATGGAAAATATTGGTAAAGGCAGCAAATTCATGATCCGTACATATGGGTGCCAGATGAATGAGCACGATACCGAAGTTATGGCAGGTATATTGTCCGAAATGGGCTACACCTCCACCAATGATACAGACGAAGCAGACATTATCCTGCTAAATACGTGCGCTATCCGAGAAAACGCGGAAAATAAAGTATTTGGTGAAATCGGTCACCTGAAAGCTTTGAAACGGGAAAAACCGGATCTTATCCTCGGTGTATGCGGCTGCATGTCCCAAGAAGAAAAGGTCGTCAACCGGATTATGAAAAAACACCCGCAAGTAGATCTAATCTTCGGGACTCATAATATTCACCGTCTTCCACAACTCGTCAAAGAGGCCATGTTCGGAAAAGAGAAAGTGGTTGAAGTGTGGTCCAAGGAAGGCGACATTATTGAGAACCTTCCAAAAGCACGAAAAGGAAGCGTCAAGGCATGGGTTAATATTATGTACGGCTGTGATAAATTTTGCACGTACTGCATTGTGCCGATGACCCGCGGAAAAGAACGAAGCCGCCGTCCGCAAGACATTATTCAGGAAGTGCGCCAACTGACGGCACAGGGCTATAAAGAAATTACACTGCTTGGTCAGAATGTCAACGCATACGGAAAGGATTTTGAGGATTCGGATTATGGCCTAGGTGATTTAATGGATGATCTCCATAAAATTGATATACCGAGAATCCGTTTCACCACGTCACACCCAAGAGACTTTGATGATTGCCTGATCGAAGTGCTGGCAAAAGGTGGCAATCTGCTCGATCATATCCATTTGCCGGTACAATCGGGCAGCAGTGAAGTCCTTAAGAAGATGAACCGCAAATACACACGTGAAGAATATCTGGAACTGGTCCGTAAAATTCGTAAAGCCATGCCGAATGCCACGCTGACAACTGATATTATTGTCGGATTCCCGAATGAAACCGAAGAGCAATTTGAAGAAACCATGTCACTGGTCGAAGAAGTTGGTTTTGAATCGGCGTTTACATTCATTTATTCCCCTCGTGAAGGGACACCGGCAGCACGAAAACAGGACGATGTTCCTGAGGACGTGAAAAAACAGCGGCTTTATCGGCTGAATGACCTTGTCAACAAGCAATCAGCCGAATCGATGGAGCAATATAAGGATAAAGTTGTCAAAGTGCTTGTTGAAGGCGAGAGTAAAAAAGACCCTGACGTCCTTGCAGGTTATACAGAACGCAACAAACTGGTTAACTTTAAAGGGCCGAAGTCGGTTATCGGAAAAATTGTTGATGTCAGAATCACGGAAACCAGAACATGGTCATTGAATGGCGTTATGGCAGAAAAAACAGCTGAGGTGAAATAACATGGCGGAATACACGCGTAAACAAATATTGGATGAAGCCAAAAAGCTGGCGAATATGCTCGCCAATACTGAAGAAATTGATCGCTTTAAACAAGTTGAAGCCAAGATCAATAACAACCAGAAGGTGCAGAAATTAATTACGAAGATTAAAACATTACAAAAACAAGCGGTTAATTTCCAAGCGTATGGAAAAACAGAAGCATTGAAAAACGTGGAAAAAGAAATTGACCGCCTGCATGCCGAAGTTGATGCAATTCCGATTGTCCAGGAGTTTAAAGAAACACAAGGGGTTGTCAATGATGTCCTCCAGCTCGTTTCTGGAACCATCTCCCGCGAAGTCACCAACAATGTCATCACGTCAACAGGAGGCGACCTTCTCTCAGGTGAAACAGGGAAGACGTTCAGCGATGAACCGGCCAGCTACCGTTAAGATGTTGTTCTCCCGGAAATCCCAGCTTCCGTTAGTAGAACGCCGAACGGAAAGATACCTATGTTTGACGGCTAAACGCTGTCTCAATATGATAAAGCAAGTCAGGCAGAAGCGCATACTGCCTGACGTTTTATTTAGAGGAACATCAATGGTCTTTACGTCCTTTTACAAATCCATTATGCACTTTAGGTATTTGTCTTGCATAATATGACTATGAGAAAAGGAGGTAACGACTTATGTCATATCTTGATCACGAATACAGGGAAATTATTACGAAAGCTGTTTGTGGAAAAGGTCGAAAATTTACGCAGGCAACACACCATGTATCACCATCACATAGGCCTTCCAGTATTCTTGGCTGCTGGGTGATCAATCATTTATATAACGCTAAGAAGAAATCAGAGGATACAGTTGAAATCAATGGCAGCTATGATATTAATATCTGGTATTCGTACAATGATAACACCAAAACAGAAGTGGTGACCGAACGTGTTACCTACACCGATTATGTCCCCCTTTCCGTTAAGGATGACAAATCTTTGACTGACGACTATGATGTGATCGCCAAAGTCGTTCAGCAGCCAAACTGCCTGGAATGTGAGATTGCCGAACACGGTCATAAAATCGTTGTGGATGTTGAGCGTGAGTTTGTCGTACAAATAATCGGCGAGACCAAAGTTGCTGTAAAAGTAGATCCAAAAGGCGGTACATTCGATGATGACGATGATTGGGGCTTTGACATTACCGATGATGAGCTGAGCGACGTCAAACCCGATTTTGTTGACAGCAAGCATAAGGATTAAGCAACTTACGAGGGGTAATACTCTCGTAAGTTTTTTTGTCCTGTTATCCCCCGTCAGGAACAAAACGTATCGTCAACCCCGTGCATCATTGTGGGTGACGACGGTTTCTTGTTAAAAACAACTGTCATTAGTCGTTCTGATTCAGCAGAATATGCTATAATATAACAATAGATTCGATTGGTTTTGGAGGATTCGTCATGGCTAATAACACACCAATGATGGCACAATATTTAAACATTAAAGCTGAATATCAGGATGCTTTTTTATTTTTCCGGCTTGGTGATTTTTATGAAATGTTTTTTGAAGATGCAACGCTCGCAGCAAGAGAATTGGAAATTACGCTGACAAAACGGGATGGCGGAAAAGATGAGCCGACTCCCATGTGCGGTGTGCCATATCATTCGGCAAGCAATTATATTAAAAATTTAATTGAAAAGGGATATAAAGTAGCTATCTGTGAGCAGGTTGAGGATCCCAAAGACGCTAAAGGCGTGGTAAAACGGGAAGTCGTCCAATTAATTACACCGGGAACGGTCATGGAAACCAATATGCTGCAGGAGTATGACCATAATTATATTACTAGTCTTTCTCATTTCCGCGATGGATCCTATGTCATTGTATACAGTGAATTATCAATTGGTGAGAGCAGTATCGCCCTGATCACGGATGGCTGGGATGCCGTGATGCATGAATTATATAACCAGCCGATTAAGGAGATGGTGGTTTCATCGGACCTCCCTGAAACATTGCAGGAAACCTTGTCTGAAAAACTGAATATCCCATTATCCTATCAGGACGACGTATCATTTAATGCTGAATATCGTAGTTTGTGTAACAATTTAAATGATGAGCGTCTTGTCCAGGCATTCAGCCGCCTGCTTAATTACATAGAGACGACCCAGAAGCGTTCTTTGGACCATTTGCAGCCTGCCAAACTTATTGAACTGGATCACTATTTATCGCTGGATATGTACTCCAAGCGAAACCTGGAATTGACGGAAACGGTTATGAAAAAGGGAAAGCATGGAAGTTTGTTATGGGTGCTTGATCAGACTGTAACAGCAATGGGCTCAAGAGTGCTCAAAAAATGGCTTGACCGGCCCTTGTTGAACCAGAAGCAAATAGAAGAACGGTTTGATGTTGTGGAAGGGTTTTTGCATGGCTTTATGGAACGTGATGCTTTAAGGGAAGCGTTAAAATCAGTCTATGATTTGGAGCGGCTTGCTGGCAGGGTTGCTTACGGTAATGTCAATGCCAGGGATCTGATACAACTGAAGCAATCATTGGAAAAAATTCCTGAACTTAAAACGATTTTAAATCAATTTGATCAGGAAAGGATTGGCCAATTAAGTAGCAGTCTCCATTTTCCGGAACATATCGTGTCGCTCCTTGATGCTGGCTTGCAGCATGATCCGCCTGTATCCATAACAGAAGGTTCAATCATTAAGGATGGCTATGATGATAAACTGGATACATACCGTGAGGCATCACGGAACGGAAAACAGTGGATTGCCGAACTGGAACAAAAAGAGCGTCAGGAAACGACTATTAAATCGCTGAAAGTAGGATACAACCGGGTTTTCGGTTACTATATTGAAGTGACAAAAGCGAATCTGCACCTGCTGCCGGAAGATAGATATGAGCGAAAGCAGACACTTGCCAACGCCGAACGTTATATAACACCGGAGTTGAAAGAAAAAGAACAATTGATTCTGGAAGCAGAAGAAAAAAGTGTTGAGCTGGAATACCGTCTATTTCTGGAAATTCGTGATCAGATAAAAGATCATATCCCGGCTATCCAGTACTTAGCGGAAGTTGTCAGTCAAATCGATGTGCTGCAAGGTTTTGCAACGGTAAGTGAGGCGAACCAATACAGACGACCCCATTTTTCAACAGATCGATTAGCTATTAAAAATGGGCGCCATCCGGTGGTCGAACAAGTGATGAAAGGTAACGCCTTTGTCCCGAATGACATGCTGCTTGATCATGAGACGGATATTCTGTTGATTACCGGGCCGAACATGTCTGGGAAAAGCACCTATATGCGCCAGCTGGCCCTGACGGTGATTATGGGCCAAATCGGGTGCTTTGTTCCGTGTGAAGAAGCGGAACTGTTCTTGTTTGATCAGATTTTTACCCGTATTGGGGCGGCAGATGACCTTGTATCCGGCCAGAGTACGTTTATGGTTGAAATGCTCGAGGCTAATCATGCGATCGCCAATGCTACGGAGAACAGTCTAATTTTACTTGACGAAATCGGCCGGGGTACAAGCACCTATGATGGCATGGCTCTAGCACAGGCGATTGTTGAACATATTCATGACGCTATTCACGCAAAAACGGTATTTTCAACCCATTATCACGAGCTGACTGCGCTGGAAAATTCCCTGGACAGGCTGAAAAACATTCATGTCCGGGCTGAAGAGCACGAGGACAAAGTGGTGTTCCTTCATCAAATTAAAGAAGGGGCTGCTGATCAGAGTTATGGCATTCATGTAGCCAAATTGGCCGATCTGCCTGCACCACTGATCGAGCGGGCCAGTATAATTCTGGAGCAGCTGGAACAAAGTGATGATGAGCCGCTGGAAACGCACACTGGACAATTATCGTTTTTTGAACAGGCAGAACAAGCCAATGAGAGCCAAAGAACCGTCAATCAAAAAGAAGACGGGGTGGTGGATGCGCTCAAACATATCAATCTATTTGAAATGACGCCCTTAGATGCCATGAATGCATTATACCGATTGCAAAAACAGGCGGAAGAAAAATAGAAAGAAAGGACTGTTTCCATGGGAATTTTACAAATGCCGGATGCGCTCGCTAATAAAATAGCTGCCGGAGAAGTGGTGGAACGTCCGGCCTCTGTTGTAAAAGAATTGATTGAAAACAGTATTGACGCCCATAGCTCATGGATCAGGGTGGAAGTGGAAGAAGCCGGTTTGCAAAAAATAAAAGTGACGGATAATGGCGATGGTATGCCCGAAGCTGACGCTGAAAAAGCTTTTTTGCGTCATGCAACAAGTAAAATTAAACATGAAACGGATTTATTCCGGGTCAACACATTGGGCTTTCGGGGTGAGGCGCTGGCAAGCATTGCGGCTGTCAGCAGGTTGACGGTTAAGACTTCACAAGGTGACGGTGCCGCTACATACTTATCAATTGAAGGCGGCGTGGTGACAGACAGATCAAAAAGTGATGCACGCCAGGGGACGGAAATTGTGGTTGCGGATTTATTTTTCAACACACCTGCCCGCTTAAAATATATGAAAACCATCCACACGGAACTGGGGCATATAACCGACCTGTTAAACCGCCTGGCATTATCACATCCAAAGATCCGATTTGAAGCTATTCACAATGGCAAACCGTTATTTACAACGGCAGGTACGGGCGATCTGCTGCAGGTGGTCAGCCAGGTTTACGGTATGAATGTTGCCAGAAAAATGATTCCCGTTAAACATGACACATTGGATTTTTCGATTGAAGGGTATATCGCCAAGCCTGAAGTGACCAGAGCTTCCCGTAACTATATATCGACAATGATTAACGGGCGATACATCAAAAGCCAGCAGCTCTCACAAGCGATTATGAGAGGTTATCACACACTGCTGCCGGTCGGACGCTCGCCAATTGTTGTGTTAGCGATTGACATGGACCCGGTGCTGGTTGATGTGAACGTACATCCAACCAAACTTGAAGTCCGTTTCAGTAAAGACAGGGAACTCTTTTCTGCCATAGAAGAAACAATCCGTGCCGCCTTTAGGAACACATCACTTATACCGGAAATGGAACAAAAGCAGCAGGTGGAAAAACCAAAGCAATCGGTCCAGAACACCATGAATTTTGAGGAACCGAAACAAGCAACAAATGCGTGGCCGGCTGAACTGCGAGTCAATGAACATCAGCCTGATATAAGCGGCAGCGAAACGACCGATCAGAAGATACAGTATTCACCCGACAACCATCCGCAAAAACCAGTTTCCGAACAAGATGAGCAAACGGGCAAAAATTCTGAGCCGGCAACAGAGGAGACCGTCAAAAAGGATCGTGTGCCTGTTCTGTATCCGATTGGCCAGCTTCACGGGACATACATCCTGGCCCAAAACGAAACCGGTTTTTATATGATTGATCAGCACGCTGCCCAGGAACGGATCAAATTTGAACGATTTAGGCGGAAATTGGGCCAAACCACCAATGAATTACAGGAACTGCTGATTCCATTAACATTTGATTTTTCCAGGCAGGAATCGATTTTCATCGATCACCATATGGAAGACCTTGCCAAAGTTGGGTTGTTTTTTGAGCCGTTTGGCAATCAGAGCTATATTATTCGCTCTCATCCAAACTGGTTTCCGAAAGGCTTTGAAGAAGAAGTTATCCGGGAAATGATTGAGCAGATTATGCAGGATGAGAAGATTGATGTGGCATCACTCAGGGAAGATGCTGCGGCTCTGATGTCATGCAAGCGATCGATCAAGGCTAACCATTACTTGGATCAAGACGGTATGTTCCGGCTGCTGGAAGATTTGCGGACAACGACGGACCCGTTCACATGTCCGCATGGAAGGCCGGTTATTATTCATTTTTCCGCCTATGAACTGGAAAAAATGTTTAAACGCGTGATGTAATAATAAATGCGCTGTAAACCTTGTTATCTAAGAGGTTCGGCGCATTTTTAATAGGAATTGACCACGCGGTAACAGGAATCAGCTGCTTTTAATACCCATTACGGCACAGTCGGCTTCACCCATTGGTTGCTTTTGATGGTGTCACACGTGATTTTTTGAAAGCAGGGGTGCGTCCAGGGCAATGTGTACACGTCCAACGGGGTTGTGGACTCGGAACCATTCATCACCCATTACAATGGAAAATTCCCGGAAACGACACCATTCTTGCGTGGTGACAGTGGTTTTGCTGTTCCGGGGCTGTATAAATTATGCGAAGCCGAATCCGCCTAATATGTGATTCGAAATCCAACCCAAACCTGCAGCACTGAACTCCATCCTTCCACAGCACCGTCCGATGCGACCTAGACCGAATGTTATTTTGAAGAAAAGGAATACCGGGCACAGTCATGGTCCAAGTCGAGAAAAGTGATTATCCAATCTGCCCGTCCGGCAAGTGAGTTTGTTTCTCCCACATTCATTCTTCGTCACAAACCCTGACAGACGCTTTCACGCTTAAGAGTATTGTCTGTTCTTACCAAAAAAGAGGAAGAACAGTGGAGAATTATATCAAGGCAGCAAAAGATGGATTCGATTTCGACAGAATGAGCAGTCATTCCTTTCAAGTAAACGAAGCAAGAATGATGTTGAGTTTGGCTGCCCTATAACCTGACTAATTAGATGTGTACACTCTGTTTTCAGAAGAACAGAAAAGTATGCAGATTCAGACCATACGAACCAAAGTTGTTAAAGTAGCAAGCAAATTGGTCAAATCGGGCCGCTCGTTTTATGTTAAGCCATCACCCCGTTTCGTTTTCAAGCATTTTTCTGGAAAGTGCTGCAGCGAATACAAACGTTACAACTAGAGTAAAGTATGATTTATTAACTCCTGGTTTTAAAAAAACTTCTTTTAAACCAAGGATCATGTATGTCCAAAAACGATGCATTTTGAGTACCTACAGTTATATCTCGACATCATTAATAACATGAACATCTCAATTTTGGGACGCAAGCCAAAAATATTAGCGTCTGATTCCAATATAAGCTTTAACTTGGAAGTATGAATAATTCCGGAGAAAATATAAATTTGGATAAATTTGTTGATTTTTGTCGGAAATACCTATTATACTAGTCTACATGTAATGGTTCATTTTTCCTATAGTAAAAAAGAAATAGGCAAACTATTCGAAAGGATAGGACGCAAAGCTAAAGGGTCTAATATGCGAATTTTATAAATCACGCATAATGATCGCCTGGCTGCCACTTTTTATTTTAATATGGAATATTAATTTAGATTTTGGCTATTAACTACTCATGAATAGCCTTTTTTCATGATAAAGGGGGGAGGTTCCGAGAAATAGGAAAGCTCTTATGGAATTCCTTTTCTGTTTTGGCAAAGGGAACTGGGTAAAAAATACATAGGATGAGGTATGTCACATGGATTTAAAGTTAGATATCACTTCCGAAGAAAATGATTTTTATCATGTTATTCAACCTGTTATCAACTTAATAACAAATGACGTTTATGGATATGAGGTACTACTTCGTTCACAGCAAGTACAGAATCCGAAATTACTTTTTGACAACGCAAGAGAACATAATCAGCTCGTTAATGTCGACATAAGTTCCATATTTAAAGCGTTTGAGACCCTTAATCAAGGAGGTGTACCTATAAAGGATAAGCGTATACTCGTCAATGTTTTTCCATCAACATTAGTTGATACATCTTTTTATTATCATTTACAACAGTTGAAGTCGTATTTAGGTTCAGTATCCAACAATGTTGTAATTGAGATAAATGAAGCCGAAAAAGAAATGGAGTTATTTATTGTAAAAGAGGTCGCTCAAGAGATCAGAAAGGACGGTTTCCTGATTGCTCTTAATGATCTTGGAAAAGGGGAGTGGACATTAAGGTCAATATTGGAAATTAATCCTGATATTGCTAAAATCGATCGGTATTTTGCTAAAGATTTGGCAGAGTCCCCTAAGAAACAAAAAGCCCTAAAATTTATGCTGATGCTCCTTCGGGAAGACGCTGAGGTCATTGTGGAAGGGTTTGAGTCTGAGCCTGATTTACAAAAAGCCAAGGAATTAGGTGTTCCTTATGGTCAAGGTTATCTTTTGGGAAAACCAAAACCAATAAAGTACTACATGCCAGGTGTATATCCAAGTGAATATAGAAGATTATGGAGGTTGCAGGATGGATAAGTCATCAATTCTTGGAATACTATTTGGACTCATAGCTATTGGTGCCGGAATGGTGTTAAAAGGGGTAAGCCCTATGGCCATCGTTAATCCTGCAGCCTTGCTGATCATATTTTTGGGAACGATAGCTTCCGTTTGTATAGCCTTTCCGATGAGTACGCTAAAGAAAGTCCCGAAGTTACTGAAAATAATCTTTACGGAAGATAAAAAACGTGATGCAGCGGAAATAATTGTAACCTTTGAAGAATGGGCCGAAACGATCCGGCAAGAAGGCATATTATGGCTCGAAAGTAAAATAGATAATGTCAATGATTCGTTTTTGGCTTCGGGCCTACAGTTGGCTGTTGATGGGCAAACACCCGATTTTATACGAGAAGTTATGTTAGAAAAAATTGATGCCATGGAGGAAAGGCACCAGAAAGGTATATCCATATTTACACAGGCTGGTACATATGCGCCGACATTGGGTGTGCTGGGGGCGGTAATTGGATTAATAGCTGCTCTTAGTGATTTGAACGATATTGAAGCATTGGGTGCAGCGATATCTGCTGCATTTGTTGCCACATTATTAGGTATCTTTTCCGGCTATGTTTTGTGGCATCCGTTTGCCAATAAACTAAAAGAAAAGTCTGAGGATGATGTCCGACTAAAGCAAATTATGATAGAAGGTATTTTATCCATAACAAACGGAGAGTCTCCGAGAATCATTAAGGATAAATTAAGTTCTTATTTATCTTCGGGAGAGTTAGCAAGATTAAATCAGGAGGACGAATATGCGGCGGAAGAAACAGCGTAAGGGGAATCATATCAGCGAATCATGGTTACTCCCATACTCAGACTTGCTAACGCTTTTAGTTGCATTGTTTATTGTCCTGTTTGCTATGAGTGAGATAGATGCCCAAAAATATCAAAGTCTTATACAAGTGTTTGACAATGAATTTAGAGGTGGATCGGGAATTCTGGAGAATAGTAATGGCGTATCGGAACAAGTTCCTGTTGTGACAGATGATAACACCGAAAACAAAGAAGATAAGGAAAAGGAAGAAGAACAAGGAACTGAGGAACTGCAAAAATTAAAAAACCTGCAGCAACAGATCAATCAATACATTGAACAAAATAATTTATCGGAAGTGTTAGGCACAAAATTATCGGGTGAAGGATTACTGGTCACGATATCCAATGACGTGTCATTTGATTCCGGCAGTGCCAAAGTTAATGATTATGGAAAGAAGATCGCAAGAGAAGTGTCTGAATTTCTATACACGGACCCGCCTCACCAAATAGTGGTGAGCGGGCACACGGATGATGTTCCTATGCATAATGAAAAATTTGCATCAAATTGGGAATTAAGTGCAATGCGAGCTATTAACTTCATGCGATTATTACTTGAAAATGAAAAATTGGATCCTGAGCGATTTAGTTCAAAAGGTCATGGTGAGCATCACCCGATTGTCCCTAATAACAGTGACCAAAATAGAACCAAAAATAGAAGGGTAGAAGTGCTCATACTGCCTAATCACGATATTCATACAAAAGAAAAAGAATCCTAAAGAATCGTAAAAAGGAGTTAGAGATGATGCAAATTACTGTAAACGAAAGAAACAAAATGGTGACAGAACTGCTGAATGGCACTTTTTCATCCTTAGAAACAGTCGTGTCAATCGAACACACTAGGATGAAACCCCAGTTATTAGAAAGGAATTTTCATATTGAATATGGCGTTTTGATTGGTATTACGGGTGATATCAAAGGGAAATTGATTTTATCGGGAAACCCAGCAGTTTTTAGTAAGATAGGTGAAACCATGTATGGCATGCCACTGGAAGGCGACATGCTCTTATCGTTCAGTGGTGAATTAGGCAATATGATTGCTGGCGGTCTCGCAACAAATATCGTTGAAAATGGAATCAATATTAATATTACCGCCCCTACGCTGATGCAGGGAAATACGACATTATCAGGTTTTAAACAGGGGCTTCGTGTAACGACTTCTTTTGATCACACGGGCGAAATAGATATTATCCTATTGCTTGATTAGTAGAGAGGGGAAGGATGTGGCAAATGGATACAAACGATTACCTTGAGGTGTTCCTTGATGAGAGTAACGAACATTTACAATCAATGAATGATCATCTTTTGGAACTGGAGAAAAACCCGGAAGATCTCGACATCGTCAACGAAATTTTTCGCTCAGCCCATACATTAAAAGGCATGGCCGGTACAATGGCGTTCGATGATATTGCATCACTGACTCATAAAATGGAAAATGTGTTCGACAAAATTAGAATTCGGACGTTGGAAGTCAGCGAAGACGTTATAGACATTATTTTTGAGGCACTTGAATTGCTCGAAGAAATGGTCGGGGCCATTAGTGAGGGGAAAGACGGTAACAAAGATGTCAGTCATCTTGTTTCGCAGCTGGAACAATTGGAGAATGGAACATCTTCAGCACCGGAACCGGATAAAAATCAGGAGAATGAAACATCTGATTCCATGCTTGAAATCGATCAGTACCAGATGACTGTCATCAAACAGGCAGGCGAACAGGGATACACCCCTTTTCAAATAACCGTTACGCTGTCCGAGGATTGTTTATTAAAATCAGCACGTGTTTATATGGTATTCGAAGTTTTGGAACATCTTGGTGAGGTTATTAAATCGGTTCCTGCTGTGGATGATTTGGAGGAGGAGAATTTTGAACAGCAATTTTCCTTAATTCTTTTATCAGATGAATCAGCAGAAGACATTAAAGTGGGTATACATAAGGTTTCTGAGATCGAGGATGTCGACGTGTTCGTACTGTCCATTAATGCTAGTGAAAAAGCTGAAGGTGAAGCAGAGGATAAGAAAGACTCAGAAGCCGGCAATCGTTCGGATAACGATGATTCAGCCAATCAGGACAAACCTAATAACAAAGGTAAAAGTGTATCATCTAAAACCATTCGTGTCAGCAGTGAACGTATTGATTATTTGATGAATCTTTTTGAAGAACTCGTTTTGGACCGTGGCCGTCTTGATGACCTTTCAAATAAGTTAAACAATCATGAACTAAGCGAGACTGTTGAACATATTTCCAGGGTGTCGCAGGACATGCAGGATTTGATTTTATCAATGCGTATGATTCCTGTTGAACAGGTTTTTAACCGATTCCCGCGAATGGTCAGGGGATTAGCAAAGGACTTAGATAAAAAGATTGACCTTGAAATTGTCGGGGCCGAAACAGAACTGGACAGAACAGTTATCGATGAAATAGGAGATCCGCTGGTCCATTTAATTCGAAATTCTGTTGACCATGGTGTTGAGTCACCGGAAGAGCGAAAACGGGCTGGAAAACAGGAAGAAGGTAAATTAATCCTAAGGGCTTACCACAGCGGCAACCATGTTTTCATTGAAATAGAGGATGATGGGGGTGGTATCAACCGTGAAAAAGTGGCTCAGAAAGCCATTAACAATGGCCTTCTCTCCACTGAACGTGCTGAAAACTTACTGGATGACGATATTTATCAGCTGATTTTTTCGTCAGGCTTCAGCACAGCTGAGAAGGTCTCCAATGTTTCAGGGCGTGGTGTCGGTCTGGATGCAGTGCGGATGAATATTGAGACACTGGGAGGTCATATAACAGTTGAGTCTGAACCGGGGAAGGGAAGCAAGTTTTCCATTCAATTACCGCTGACTCTTTCCATCCTATCTTCCTTATTGGTTCATGTTCAGAATGAAACGTACGGTATTCCGCTATCTTCTGTCATTGAGACCGCCCTGCTGAAAGAGAAGGATATTATGTACTCCCACCGTCAAAAAGTGATGGATTTTAGAGGAAAAGTTGTTCCGCTTGTGTCATTGCAGGATGCATTTGATGTGCCGGACAGTGAGAGGACAGATGAACGGGAACAGCCCTATGAATCGGTTGTCATTGTGAAAAAAGGTGAACGAATGACGGGGTTGATCGTCGATTCCTTTATTGGGAAAAAGGAAGTTGTTTTAAAGTCACTTGGGGATTACTTGAAGAATGTATTTGCCATTTCAGGAGCAACGATTTTGGGGAATGGTCAGGTTGCACTGATTATTGACCCGAATGCATTGATTAAATAATAGAGGAGGTCTCAACATGAATGAATCCATTAAAGTCGTTGTTTTTCGTATGGGCGAACAGCGGTATGGGGTTGATATCCAAAATGTTCTTGGGATTGAAAAATTACAGACAATAACCGAAGTGCCACAGACATCCGCCTTTATTAAGGGTGTCATCAATTTACGTGGGGATATTACACCCGTCATTGATTTAAAGGAGCGTTTACAGTTAGGTGAAGCAGAGCATGCCGAACACACCCGGATTTTAATCGTGAATATGAATGATATTCAGGTTGGTCTGATTGTTGATGCAGCAACGGATGTTATGGATATTGACTTAAGCTCCGTCGAACCGGCTCCGGAAGTAATCAATGGGGTTAACGACTCCTTTTTAAGGGGTGTCGCTAAATTAGAGGATAATCTATTAATCTTGTTGGATTTAAAGTATGTTTTAAACTTTGATGAAGTCAATGAAGTCAGTGAAATAATCGAGGATTAAGAATATAAGGAGGAAAGATAAAAATGGCAACGATACTTGTCACAGATGATGCAGCTTTTATGAGGATGCAATTAAAAGACAATCTTACAAAGCTTGGCCATGAGGTAGTCGGTGAAGCGGAAAACGGGAAAGATGCCGTTGAAAAATGCCAGGAATTAGAACCGGAGCTTGTAACGATGGATATCACCATGCCTGAAATGGACGGTGTAGAAGCTGTTAAGGAAATTAAAAAAATAAACTCAGACGTAAAGATTATTATGTGTTCTGCAATGGGACAACAAAGTATGGTTCTGGATGCTATTAAGGCTGGTGCTGCCGATTTTATTGTAAAGCCTTTTAATGCCGAGCGAATTAAGGAAGCGTTGGACAAGGTGTTATAGGCAGATATTTATATCCCGGATTTTTAGAATAAAATGAAGATCAAACTTTTTTATGCGGAAGGTGATGAAAGTGAAATTAAAATCTCTATTTAAATTTAATTCGTCTATTAAGTCAAAACTTATTACAATCTCAATTCTCCTTTTAACGGTCCCGTTGATTATCTTAGGTATTTTTAGCTATCAAAAAAGTGCATCCAGTTTAGATGAACTTGGTAAAACGAATTTAAAAAATAATGTGGAAATGACAATTGAAATGATCAATGCCTTAAATGAGGAAGTTGAAGAAGGTAATCTTTCATTAGAAAAAGCACAGGAACAAGTAAAGGTTTCTATATTAGGTGAAAAAAATGATGACGGAACCCGCCCCATCAATGAAAATATTGATTTGGGTGAAAATGGCTATATGATTGTATATGATCAGGAAGGTACTGAAGTTGCTCACCCTACATTAGAAGGTGAAAACCTGTGGAATGAAGAAGATTCAAACGGGAATAAATTCGTTCAAGAAACAATTGAAACAGGAAATAATGGTGGAGGGTACGTATATTATGATTGGCCTTTACCTGATAAGGAAAACCAGATTGAAGAAAAGGTTACCTATACCAAAACCGATGAAAATTGGGACTGGGTGGTTACGGCAAGCACTTATATGATGGATTTCAATCAGCCTGCCAATGACATTCTAACCTTAATCCTGATTGTAATAGGAGTTACATTGGTTGTTGGTATCTTGATCATCTGGATGTTTTCGAATAGTATTTCGAAACCGATCGACAGGGTATCTGAACATATGAACCATCTTGCTGATGGAGACCTGACACAGGAGCCATTAAATCTAAAATCCAAAGATGAAACTGGAAAATTAGCTAATGCCATGAATCACATGCAGGATAGGTTAAAAGAAATAATTAAAAATGTTTCCAAAACATCTGAAACACTTTCGAGTCAAAGTGAAGAGTTAACGCAATCCGCAAATGAGGTGAAATCCGGTACAGAACAAATTTCTACAACCATGCAGGAGCTAGCATCCGGTTCCGAAACACAGGCCAATAGCTCAAGTGAGTTATCGTCTGCCATGTCAACCTTCTCCACAAAGGTGCAAGAAGCGAATGAAAAAGGGGAACATATTCAGCAGGAATCAAACGATGTCCTTAGCTTGACAGATGAAGGCAGTCATTTAATGAATAATTCCGAGGAACAGATGAATAAAATTGACCAAATTGTGCAAGATACCGTTCAAAAAGTACAAGGGTTGGACACGCAATCTCAGGAAATTTCTAAATTAGTATCCGTCATTAAGGATATTGCTGACCAAACCAATCTATTAGCCTTGAATGCAGCAATCGAAGCTGCTAGAGCAGGGGAGCATGGTCAAGGCTTTGCGGTAGTTGCCGATGAAGTAAGAAAATTGGCAGAACAAGTATCTGATTCCGTTTCCGATATTACTGGAATCGTTGGCAATATCCAAAATGAATCCAGTGTGGTAACCAATTCCTTACAAGAAGGTTATAAAGAAGTTGAAAAAGGAACCGAACAAATTAAAACGACTGGTGAGAAATTTGAGGGGATTAGTGAAGCCGTCACAAATGTAGTGAATAGCATTCAGACGGTAACTGACAATATGTCCGAAATTGCAGCCAACAGTCAACAGATGAACAGCTCCATTCAGGAAATTGCATCCGTTTCTGAAGAATCCGCTGCAGGTGTTGAACAAGTATCAGCATCGTCTCAACAAACAAGCAGTTCTATGGAAGAAGTTGCATCCAGTGCGGATGATCTTGCTCGATTAGCCGAAGATTTAAACGGCCTGGTTCGTCAGTTTAAGCTATAACAGAAAATAAATTGAATATGGAAGTTCATTGAATAATGGACTTCCATATTTATAAGTGGACTATTTAATGAATAGGAGAAAACACATAATGGGTACAATCGCAATCATGAAAGAATCAGGTATACTTCGTGATGGTGTTCAAAAGGTAATAAAGGAAAACTTTCCCGAGTACGTCGTATCAGTATATGATTCCAGACACCAAAACGCACTTTTTAAAGAAAGCTGTCTAATAGATTTAATGATCATTGATATGGACATAGGCATCAACGCATTAAGATTAATTGACTATTTCTCAGAAAAGCAGACAAAAACAGCGATATGGATTTCTGAAGTTGAAAATGACACCTTGGTAAAATTATTTAAAAAAGGACTGGATGGTTACTTTTTTAATGGAATGAAATCGAATGAACTGATATTTGCCATAGAAAGTATGTTAAACGGCAGACTATATATTCACCCGTTTCTATCACCTATACTATTAAACGATTATATAAAAACTACTTATAATAAAGTTAAGCGACCAAATGGCATACTGACTGAGCGTGAATGGGATATTCTTGAACAAATCGTTAAAGGCAATAAAAATTCTGATATAGCTGAAAAACTTTTCATATCACAAAAAACCGTTAAAAATCATCTGTTATCTATTTTTAAGAAGTTAAATGTTACAGATAGGACAAATGCCGCCTTATTAGCAGTCAAAAATAACTGGTTTGCTTTGTGAAAAAAACGGATGGGAGGGAATACCTTCATCCATTCTTTTGATTATAAATGAATTAAGCTGAATCCATTACTTCATAGGAATTCCTTCCTTTGTTCTTTTCTTTGTATAAGGATATACTAGCATTCTTTAACATGGAAAACGTTGTTGTTATCTTGTAAAGGAGCCATTGCGATTCCCATGCTGTGGTCACTTCTAAAGAAAGACCATTAATACTCCGAGATTCTTGTATTGTATATCCTTTTGAACACTCTCTGCAATGGCTACTCATTATCCCTTGCACCAACTTCAGGTAATTGAATGATGAATTCGTCACCACCAGGGCCGGTAAGAGGAAAAGTCAATTAATTCCACACTTTACACAAAGCCGTACAACTAAATGCCCAATATGGCATTGGTAGTCATTGTGCTTATAAAATCGTTGGTAAGAATTAAAAGCAATCGATCGTTACATCAGGAAGAGACTTAGAGTGGCGACATGACCATCCGAATCAAAGAAAAGGATGGAAAATGACAGGGAAGTGGAATAATGAGTTTTTCGCAAGAATAGGTCTTATGCCAGCATATTGGTACTTTTGTATATGGTAACTTAAAAATCGACAACCATGTTCATTGAAAATCCGGCCAGTAGATTGATAATCTCACATGTATAAATACATACTTTCACCATAAAATCTATGGGTTCACAGCTATATACACCGAATGAACCAGGCTCTACAATCGAAACAGAAAAGGAAAATGGAAAGAGCAAAAGAAACAGGGCAGGAGTACTACACCCCTGTTACGCAAAATAAATGCCAGGAAAAGAACAGCAACGGATTGATGAACAAATGAAACACGTTGGTAAGCCGTATGCTTTAAAAGGGCACATGCGGTTTGATGAGGGGATAGCCTTGAAAAAGGTTATCCTACTCTATTATGAAAAAAGGAACTGAAAAGGAGAGACGCACATGGATGATTACGCCTATTTCGTTGACCATATTAAAAATATAACAGGTATTGATTTATCCTTTTATAAAGAACAACAGATGAGAAGAAGATTGTTATCTTTGAGTAACAAACATGGATGTCGTAATTTAGTAGGTTTTTCCAAAGCAATAGAAAAAAGTCCGGAACTTTTAGAAAAATTTTTAAATCACATGACGATTAATGTATCAGAGTTTTTCCGTAATCAAAACCATTGGAAAATCCTAGAGGAAATGATTGCGAAAGGAGCGTTAAACAAGAATAAGTTAAAAGTGTGGAGTGCTGCTTGTTCTACCGGAGAAGAACCCTATTCTTTAGGTATCCTTCTTTCAAAGTATCTGAACCCAAGTGATTTATCTATTTTGGCTACGGATATAGATCAAACGGTATTGAACAAAGCAAAAGTAGGGACATACCATAAAAATTCATTAGAGGGATTAGATTCCAAATTAATCGATAAATATTTCCATAAAGGTGAACGCGATTTTTATGAATTAAATAAGAAGATTAAACAGCTAGTTACATTTAAAAAGGGAGATCTTTTAACTGATCGCTTTCAAAAAAATTTTGATTTAATTGTTTGTCGCAACGTTATGATTTATTTTAACGAAGATGCTAAAAACCATTTGTATCAGAAATTTAGTCAATCATTAACAAAGGGTGGGGTGTTATTTGTAGGTTCAACCGAGCAACTATTTAATCCGGCACAATACGGATTGAAGTCTGTATCCTCTTTTTTCTATCAAAAAATATAAAGTGTTGATATGAACCAGAAGCATTTAATAAACAAAGGAACATTCCTTTTAGGATTTACCAATCCAAATATAGCATAAACGGGCTTGACTTCCAACAAGGAAATTCTGGGAGTCATGCCTATTTACACTGGAGAATACTGATGGTACCAAGCTTTTTATCCATCCGTATATCCCTTCTTGAGTTCTGGAAATTCATCCTGTAATAATCTTGATGATCGCCCTTTTAGATACTGCAATATTTACGTGAAGCAAGGCTTGGAGGACAAGATAATAACAAATGAATGTGATCTTGCCGACTCTCCCTTGCAAGATTGTAATTCCTCTAGCCTCACAACCTTGTCTAATCAATTCCCTTGTTCTTACCGTTATGTGACCCCGTAATACCTTGTAACTATACTTTGTCACTTAGATAACATGATACTTGATATCATACACCACATGACTATTTTTTCTATATCCGTCCATACTTTCACCTCATGATTTAGTATGGACAAAAAAGATAGGGCTAAAAGCTGATATCGTCTAAAGACGGTGGAGTTAGACCAAGCATTTGTAAGTTAAAGGTTATATATAACTTGATAGGAAATAATTTTTTAAAATGACCACAGTTCGGATAATTAGGAACAAGAGTCCGTAATTGATAAATTGTGATATACCATAATTTGTTATATAATCTCCTTAGGAAAAAAGGTGAAAAATAAGTAAAAATGAGTCGAATAAAAAGGGTGATGTAATTGATGTATAAATGATTAGCACCTCGTAAAACCTAAGATAAAAATGCGAGGTGTTCATTATGGATAATCAAAAGCTTATTAACTTTTTGAACCAGCTGTTGTCCAACTATTTTGTCATGTATGTGAAACTGCATCGTTATCACTGGTTTATTCAGGGAAAACATTTTTTTGAGCTTCACAAACAATTTGAAGACATGTATCAGACATTTGCTGAAGATCTTGATGCGATTGCTGAAAGAGTGTTAATGATTGACGGAAAGCCACTCGCGACCATGTCAAAATACCTAAAGGAAGCGACGCTGGAAGAAGCAACAGCGGACGATAAAGAAGATGAAATAACTGCCAAGCTGATTGAAGATTACCAGCAGATTATTAAAGAAATTAAGGAAAAAGGGATTCCATACGCATCGGAGCAGGATGACGAACCAACATTAGATTTGCTCATTTCCCTCCAAGGTAAATTAGAGAAATATGTCTGGATGTTGCATGCCTATCGTGCGTATGAATAAAGCTAAATAGGGGAATGCTGATGCGAACGCCAGTTATAGCTATTGTGGGACCGACGGCCGTTGGGAAAACCCGGTTAAGCATTAAGATAGCGGGCCGTTTTGATGGGGAAGTCATCAGTGGGGATTCTATGCAAGTGTATAAAGGGCTGGACATTGGAACTGATAAAATTACCGAAGTTGAAAAACAGGGGATTCCCCATCATATGATTGATATTAAACATCCCGAAGATCCGTTTTCGGTCGCTGATTACCAGAATTTGGTGCAATCCCATATTGAAGAAATCGATTCACGCGGGAAACTGCCGATTATTGCCGGTGGAAGCGGTCTTTACATCCAGGCCGCTTTATATGATTACCATTTCGCCAAACAGCGACGAGATCAACACGTCACGGAACGTCTGGAAGAAGAGCTTAAAGCGAAGGGATCCGGCACGTTACATAATCGTCTCTGGGAAATTGATCCGGGTCATGCGGCAAAGGTACATCCAAACAATCACCGCCGTCTCATCCGGGCGCTGGAAATCTATGAAACAACCGGAATGACCATGTCTGATTACCAACGAAATCAGCTGGAGAATTCCCCCTATAATTCGATTTTTATAGGTTTGGAAATGGATCGTGAGCGGTTGTACAGACGCATAAACAACCGGGTTGATCATATGCTGGAGGGGGGCCTCCTGGAAGAGGTTAAAGTACTTTACAATCAAGGGTACGAAAATCACCAGTCAATGCGGGGTATCGGTTACAAAGAATTCATACCCTATTTTAAAGGTGATCAGACATTTGATGAAACCGTGAGTTTATTGAAGCGAAATTCCAGACGTTATGCCAAACGGCAATATACCTGGTTTAAAAATAAAATGAAGGTGAATTGGTATACCGTGACGTCAGAAACAATTGATGAAACATTTGGAAAAATTTTGACTGATTTGGCAGGAATGTTGCAAAAAATATAGAAGTATTTATGTACAGATAGAAAAGAGGAGGAAATTCAATGGCGCAGTCGGTGAACATACAGGATCAGTATTTAAACAAACTACGAAAGGACCATGTTTCCGTTACAGTTTTTCTGACGAATGGTTTTCAACTCCGGGGGGTTTTGAAAGCATTTGACAATTTCACAGTATTATTGGAAACAGATGGTAAACAGCAGCTGATTTTCAAGCATGCGATTTCAACATTTGCTCCTGTAAAAAATATCGCACTGGACAAAGAATAATGGAAACGGGCGCTCACACGCGTCCGTTTTTATCTTTTACACAGAAAACGAAGCAGGGTATTCACTTAACAGTGGATTGACAGGTGCGAAATAGGCATTTGTCACACCCCGGTGTTTTGCCGCGTATACTATCGTGACGAAGGGGTGATCATGTGGATACGCAAAAACTGCGAAATAAAAACGGGCAAATTAATATTATACTGCAGGATAAACAGACAAACGTCTCTGAAGCGGATAATCAGCATTTTACAGCAGGCAACCCGTTCTCCCATATTGATGCTGAATTTTCTTCATTTATTGGCATGAACCAATTAAAACGGACGATAAAAGAAATCTATGCTACCATTGTGGTTAATGACAAACGGCATGAAATGGGACTAACCAGATCAAAGCAGGTTCTCCATATGCTGTTTAAAGGTAACCCCGGTACAGGAAAAACAACTGTCGCTAGAAAACTGGCCAGAATGTACTTTGACATGAATTTGCTTTCCAAAGGCCATTTTATTGAAGCCGAACGTGCTGATCTGGTTGGCGAGTACATTGGTCAAACTGCACAAAAAACACGGAGCATCATTCAAAAAGCAATGGGAGGCATCCTATTTATTGATGAAGCTTACTCACTTGCACGGGGCGGTGAAAAAGATTTTGGTAAGGAAGCCATTGATACACTGGTGAAACATATGGAAGATAATCATAATGATTTTGTACTGATACTGGCAGGGTATCCATATGAGATGGAGCGGTTTTTGACGCTTAATCCCGGTCTGAAATCCCGATTTCCGTTTATATTGGATTTTCAGGATTACAATATTGATCAGTTGACGATGATTGCCAAACAAATGGTTCAGGATCGGGAATATGAATTGACGAAAGAGGCGGAATGGAAATTGCGGACACACTTATACAAACAGAAACAGCAAACACAATCCAATTTTGCCAATGCCCGCTACATCCGCAATATCATCGAACAATCAATCAGATCTCATGCCGTGAGATTATTAAATAAGGAAATGTTCTCCGTTGATGACCTGATTTTTCTGACAGGGGATGATTTGTCCCTGAACACAACTTAAATTTGACTAAAAATTGTTGTGGAAGCAGTTCTTTGCTATGATAATGACTGGATAAAAACGTTAAAAATGGAAGAGGTTTTGACATGTCGGAAAGGGTATTACTGCTGGCGGTGAAAATGCCAGGGGTTGATGATAACCAATTTGAATCGTCACTGGCTGAGTTGCAATCACTGTCGGAAACAGCAGGTGGCTACGTTGAAGACATCATTGTTCAAAATCGCCGGCGAATTCATCCTGCTTATTATATCGGTGAGGGAAAAGCGGCGGAAATCGGCGAAGCGGTTAAAGAGCTGGAAGTTGATCTCGTCATCTCCAATGACGAGTTATCAGCCGGTCAGCTGGGGAACTTAAGCGATGACATCGGTGTCCGGGTCATCGACAGGAGTCAGTTGATTCTCGATATTTTTGCTGGGCGTGCCCGTACGAAAGAGGGTAAGCTGCAAGTCGAGCTGGCCCAATTGGAATACACCCTGCCAAGGCTGCGTGGTAGAGGAGAGGAAATGTCCCGGTTAGGTGCGGGGATTGGGACACGCGGCCCCGGTGAGACAAAATTGGAAACCGATCAGCGGCATATCAGACGGCGGATCGATGATATAAAACGTCAGCTGAAACAAGTTGTTCGACAGCGGGAGCAATATCGAAAACGCAGAAAAACAAATGACGTTTTTCAAATGGCCATTATCGGCTATACAAATGCGGGAAAGTCGACGCTATTTAATCAGCTGACACAAAGTGAAACAACAGTGGAAGACCAATTATTTGCCACACTTGATCCGTTAACGCGTCATATTCAGCTACCGTCCGGTTTTCAAACATTGGTAACCGATACGGTTGGGTTTATTCAGGATTTGCCCACAACTTTGGTGGCGGCATTCAGATCAACCCTGGAAGAAGTGAATGAAGCCGATTTTATACTTCATGTTGTTGATGCAACGAATGATGATGTTGTGCGGCACCAGCAAACGGTTAACAATTTGCTTCATGACTTGGGTGCTGACATGATACCTGCGCTCACAGTTTATAATAAACAGGATCAGCTGGACGCTGATTTCATTCCGATGCATTATCCCAATATTTTAATGAGTGCATTTGATTTAACAGACGTTAGCCACTTGTTGGCGAAACTCGAGGAAACATTAAAGGCGGAGTGGGAGTGGTATACCATCCATTTAGCACCTGATCAGGGAAAAATCCTGTACAGGTTGGAAACCGAAACGATTGTGACGACACGTTTATTTCAGGAAGATACAAATGAATACATGGTCAATGGGTATATACGTCCGGATCACGCATTGAAACGTTTATTGAAGGAGTCATAAGGCAACATGTTGAAAAACTTGATAACACAGGCAGAAAAAGATTGTACAGAACAACATGCACAGGTCTCGAGAATAGTCGAGATGAATCAGAGACGCGTACTGGATGCGTTTAAGGATAACCGGGTAAGTGACAGTCATTTTCAATCGACAACAGGATATGGGTATGACGATTTAGGACGCGAAACATTGGAAGCCGTTTACGCTGATGTCTTTGATGGTGAGGATGCACTTGTTCGACCACAAATCGTCTCTGGAACTCATGCCATTTCAACGGCCCTATTTGGGCTGTTGCGGCCAGGAGACGAGCTCTTGTACATTACCGGAAAACCGTATGATACATTGGAGTCAGTCATTGGCATCAATGGGCAGCATAGTGGCTCATTACGCGAATTTCAGGTTGATTATAACCAGGTCAATTTATTGGACGACGGATCTGTTAATTTTCCGGCAATAAGGAAAAAGATGTCATCGACAACGAAAGTAATCGGCATCCAGCGTTCCAAAGGGTATGACGATCGTCCCTCATTTACGATTGATGAAATCGGGGAAATGGTCCGATTTGTAAAAGCGTTCAATAAAGATGTGATTGTTTTCGTTGATAATTGTTATGGTGAGTTTGTTGAAGAACGCGAGCCGCTGCATGCTGGAGCAGATATAATAGCGGGATCGCTGATAAAAAATCCAGGTGGCGGTCTTGTACGGGCAGGCGGCTATATTGCCGGAAGAGAAAGGTTTGTAGAACAGTGTGCCAACCGTCTGACAGCCCCAGGTCTTGGGAAGGAAACAGGCGCCACCTTCAATATGCTGCAGGAAATGTTCCAAGGATTGTTCCTCGGACCGCATATAGTCGGGGAGGCATTAAAAGGCGCCATTTTGACAGCTCGCTTCTTGGAACTGGCCGGTTTTCGGACAAGCCCGCATTACAAAGCGGAGCGGACAGATTTGATCCAGACGGTTACATTTCACAGTGAAAAGAGCATGATCGCTTTTTGTCAAGCGATTCAACAAAACTCACCGGTTAATGCGTTTGTCACACCGTATCCAAGCGGCATGCCAGGCTATGAGGATGACGTCATCATGGCAGCAGGTACATTTATTCAAGGAGCGAGCCTTGAATTAACAGCTGATGGCCCCATCAGGGAACCATATATGGCATTTGTTCAGGGCGGCTTAACATATGCCCATGTAAAGATTGCGCTTGAAGCGGCGGTTAATGATCTGATGGAACAAAAACTGGTTTCGATCGACAAAGAACCGACATGAGCCTCCAACAGCTGTTTATGTAAAAATCTTGTTAAAAAACTATTTACGACACAGCGTTCCATAAGCTATGATGAAAAACATAGAAAAACAGAAGTTATTTAACATGATGACTGGTAAAGGCTATGCCACTAATTGAGGAGGAAAATGAATGGGTTCAGGTTTAACAAAAGAACATATCTTGAAACAAATTAAGGAGGAAAATGTCCGATTTATTCGCTTGCAGTTTACCGACATGCTTGGCACGATTAAAAACGTGGAAATTCCACTCAGTCAATTGGACAAAGCATTGGATAATAAAATGATGTTTGACGGATCGTCTATTGAGGGGTTTGTCCGTATCGAGGAATCAGACATGTATTTACACCCTGATTTGGATACTTTTGTCGTCTTTCCGTGGACATCGGAAAAAGGGAAAGTTGCCCGGTTTATCTGTGATATTTACAATCCTGATGGCACGCCTTTTGCAGGTTGTCCAAGATATAATTTGAAACGCAACTTAAAGAAAATGGAAGCGTTAGGTTTTAGTGCATTTAATATCGGAACAGAACCGGAATTCTTTTTGTTTAAACTTGATGAAAAAGCTGATCCTTCCCTGGAATTAAATGACCGTGGCGGTTACTTTGATCTGGCGCCAACAGATCTGGGTGAAAACTGCCGGCGTGATATCGTTCTGGAGCTGGAAGAGATGGGTTTTGAAATTGAAGCATCGCATCATGAAGGAGCGCCGGGCCAGCACGAGATTGATTTCAAATATTCGGATGCCGTCAAACATGCGGATGATATCCAAACGTTCAAACTGGTCGTCAGGACGATTGCGAGAAAGCATAACCTACATGCCACGTTTATGCCGAAACCGCTGTTTGGTGTGAACGGATCCGGTATGCATGTGAACATGTCGTTATTCAGACACGGAGACAATGCATTTTTCGACAAGGCGGGCGATATGCAGCTGAGTGATATTGCGTTTCAATTTACAGCCGGGGTTCTCAAACATGCAACAAACTTTACAGCGGTTACCAATCCGACGGTTAATTCATATAAACGACTCGTCCCAGGTTATGAGGCACCATGCTACGTGGCGTGGTCCGGTACAAACAGAAGTCCGCTTGTCCGCATTCCGTACTCCCGCGGCTTGAGCACCCGGATCGAAGTACGAAGTGTTGACCCCGCTGCCAATCCATACATGGCCATGGCCGTATTGCTAGCGAGTGGACTGGACGGGATTGAAAATCAATTAATGCCGCCTGAATCAATCGACCGGAATATTTACGATATGGGTAAAGAGGAGCGCGAGCAAAATGGCGTCAAAGATTTGCCTGCAACCTTGAAGGACGCTCTGGAAGAAATGCAAAAGGACAAAACGATTGTTGCAGCCTTAGGTGATCATTTATATGAACATTTTATGGAAGCCAAAGATATTGAATGGGATATGTTCCGTACGACTGTTCATCCGTGGGAGCGTGAACAGTATTTGACAACTTACTAATACTGTGGAAGATTGAAAATAAAGGATTCAATAAACAAAAAGTAGCCGCTATAACATCGAATATGCCAGCAGCTATTATAATCAGGCAATGAAAAAACATTATTTTTTCTAACAAAAATCACGAATATATTGATCCAGCTGTATGAAAAAGGTGCGAAAGTCTTGAAGAACCAAATAACGATAAAAGAAATACCTCAAATCTGTTAGAGTCGTTTCGCACCCGACTTTTAACAGATGAGGATATAAAAACCCAATACAGATAAGGCTTACCTGATAGGTTTAATACGGCAAAGGTGTGGTAGAAAGCAAAATCATATTGGCCGGAAATCATATTTTTAATAACCAATTTGAAAAATTCGCGGTTATCCTTTTTAGCAAAAATTTAACAACTATTTCACTGAATTATTAAAGTATTGAACTATTTAGAGTCAAATGAATATTATCAAACAAATTTTATCAATAGTGCTGATTTTCTAAAAAATGGCTTGACTTTTGACAGTAAATTGATTAATATTAGTAGTAACAGGGGGGATCAGTTTGAATGAAACATCGATGTCAACTTTAACCTCAACCGAAACTCAATCTTTTAAGAAGGATATTGCTCAGGTTTACAATAAAATCAATCAAGAATTTTATGCGACTGGTGTAAGAAGTCAACGGATCCAACTTTTTGGTGATAGGATCATTATTTTCGCACAGCACAAACGTGTTCCAGCTCTTACGGCTTTGAGTAAAAATTTTAGTGAATTAGCATCCTATACCGATGCAGCACTCATTGCTGAGTTTAAATCTAGGCTTAAAGAAAAAATCAAAGAAATGACGGGCCTTACGGTCATAGCTGTCTTAAAAGATTATGACACAGTTACTGAGCACGCTTGTTGTGTTATATATTTTGATAAGAAATTAATATAACTACTTCAACAATCTGGAATAATAACGAACGAGTCGTTTTTTCCTAGACTATTATTAAATCGGTTACATAAAACCTCTGTTTTACGGAGGTTATTTGAACCGTAGATTTAGAATATCCCTACCTTTTGGCTGGGAATGTTCTGAGTCTGCGGTTTTTTTATATAAAAATTCAGAACTGTACCTTGTAAAGGGGGGAGTAAATGTGAGCTCATGACATATTTAGAATTACTTGGATACTGTAATAAAGGTGGTTAAAAGATGGAGCGGATGGCCTCGTTGAAAATCTCAACTTTATTGGGATGTACGTTGGTGCTGTCCTTGTTTCTTTATCGGTGGAGCCGGGAATTGGACTCGAATAGAAAGACTTGGAATATTTGATTTCCATTGATTTGTTTATAAGTTGTAGCACCCAAGATGACAATATTCATACGGAATTTAAGCCATTTATCTTTATTCCGACAACACTTACTATACTGCTGATAATTTATATATTTTTGGTATATCAGTCGGAATTTGATTTAGAATCAGCGTTTTCCAATAACTTCCTTATAATTGACGACTATTATTGATTGAAAATGGAATTGTAGTAGGAAGTATATCTGCCATTATATAAATATTGTTTTCAACTATGAAGACATAAAATGGTAATCTATAAAAATAAATGGAGAACTAATTTCAAGTTAATTCAGAGCGCCAAATGAGGCTAGTGTAGATCAAAAATTCTGAACCTATGTAATGATCAAATATTTTAAAAGGTGAAAGGAGACAAATGCATGGATTTAATTTTAAAAAATGCAGTTATACCTCAAGGGGACAGAAAAGTAGAAACAAACATTCTTGTAAATGATGAAAAAATTGCAGGGATTGTCGATTCCGTTAACGGTATTTCTGCTGATAAAGAAATTGATATCAAAGGGAATCTAGTTGTACCAGGATGTATCGATCCACATACACATTTTAATGATCCTGGGTTTACACATCGTGAAACATTTGAGACTGGACAAAGATCTGCAGCTGCAGGTGGATTAACATCTCATATCGATATGCCTTGTACGAGTAAACCATCTGTTCGTGATGCTGAAAGCTTTCATAAGAAATTGTCAGCAGTTAAAGATAAAGCGTATATCGATTACGGCTTCTGGGGTGGTATGACTGGTGAAGATGTAAGAGAAGGGCTGTTGGATAACATTTATCCACAAATTGAAGAAGGCGTCGTTGCCTTTAAAGTTTATATGACACCTTCTGTTCCAACTTTCCCTAAGGTAACAGATGCAGAAATGCTCGAGATTTTCAATAAAATTGCACCAACAGGTATGCCAATTGGTATACATGCTGAGAACTATGAAATCTGTACTCACTATACCGAAAAGTTGAAAAACGAAGGTCGTCTTGACTATCCAGCATGGGGAGATGCCAGAAATGTAATTGCTGAGAAAACTGCAATTGAAATGATTATTACGTTTGCTGAAGCGACAGGTGCAAGAGTGCATATTGTTCATTTGACTAGTAAGGACGGGGTTCAACTAGTACGCGACGCTAAAAAACGTGGTGTGAAAATAACAGCTGAAACTTGCCCACATTATCTAGTGTTAACTGGGGATGAAGCTTTGGAAGCTCGCGGTACATTTGCAAAAGTTGCTCCTCCGCTTCGTGAAAAAGAAGATAACATTGTTCACTGGCAAGGTCTTGCTGACGGAACAATCGATTTCGTTGGTACGGATCATGCGCCATATGAAATTGAAACAGAAAAAGACGCCCCGGATTCAGATGTTTGGAATAGCTTCCCGGGATTCCCTGGCGTTGAGCAAATGGTACCAATCCTTGTTAGTGAAGGACTAAATAAAGGACGTTTATCTTTATCACGTTTTGTAGAAGTGACAAGTAGAAATGCCGCTATCCATAAGGGCATTTATCCTAAGAAAGGGTCTATGGAACTAGGAAGTGACGCAGACTTTACGGTCATTGATCTTGAACGTGAATATACAATTGATGAGAAGAAAACTGAAACAATGGCGAAGTACAGCCCGTTTCATGGTATGAAGCTAAAAGGTAAGCCAATTCAAACTATTGTTCGCGGTAACGTTGTTTTTGATGAAGATAATGGCGGTATCGTTGGAGAAGTAGGATACGGTGAGTTTATTAAGAGACAAAGCATCCAAAGATTAGACCGTGAAATCAAATATGAAACATATGAAAATACTGCTAATGAAGCAGAATCTAAAAAAAGAATAGAAAAAGCTTTAGTTACAAATTAAAAATAAGATATAAATTAAGAAAGGATGGTTTTAAATGACAGAGGTAAAAGGAGAAAAGCACGCATTAGTTATTATTGATATGCTAAATGATTTTATTCCTGAAGGATCAGTTATGGAATGTGGTGAAGCTGGACGTGAGACTATCCCTAAAATTAGAGAATCAATTGACTTCTGCCACGAAAATGATATTCAAGTAGTTTTTATTCAAGAAGCACATCGTAAAAATGATAGAGACTTCCGTGTAAGACCAGTTCACGCAGTTAAAGGAACATGGGGTCATGAGTTTATTCCTGAGTTACAACCGGAAGAAGATAAAGGTGATTACATCATACAAAAACGCCGTCATAGTGCGTTCACATTCACTGATTTCGATCTATTCTTAAGAGAAGAAGAAATCGACACAGTAGTTCTTACAGGTGTATGGACTAACGTATGTGTAAGAAGTACAGCATCCGATGCACTATACAATGGTTATAATATTATAACTTTGTCAGATGCAACAGCATCTAAAGACGACGATATGCACCGTTCGGGTCTTCGTGACATTGGTCTTTTCGGTGATGTTATGAGTACGGATGAGTATAAAAAAGCCGCAAAGAAAAAATTCTCCCAAAAGCAACAATCGGTTTAAGATAGTATGCCAGGGGCCGTAAGATGAGGATTGTCGTCGGCATAACAGGAGCAAGCGGATCATTGTATGGATATACTTTGATCCGTACGCTCCACCAATTAGGAGTTGAAATCCATTTAGTTGCTACCGAAATGGGAGAAAAGGTAATGCAATTCGAATGCGGCGTAAATATTAAAGAATTAAAACAGTATGCAACGGTACATCGTAATGATAACTTGTTTGCTTCAGTTGCCAGCGGTTCATTCAAAACAGATGGAATGGTAATTGTTCCATGTTCTATGAATTCTCTGGGAGCCATTGCTAATGGTGTGGGTGACACACTTTTAAGCAGGGCAGCCAGTGTCGTCATGAAAGAAAAACGTAATCTCATTATTGTGCCAAGAGAAGCTCCTTTTCATTTAATACACTTAAAAAACATGACAACTTTAGCTGAATCTGGCGTAACCATTTTGCCAGCTAGTCCTGGTTTCTATCATCGTCCGACTGAAATTTGGGAGTTGGTAAACTTCATGGTTGCACGCATACTTGATGAGCTTGGAATTGAAAATGATTTAATGGAAAGATGGGGTGAGAAAAAATGAATCCCCTTAATATGAGAGATTTACTTGCTGATTGGGAACAGCGCGGTTTACTTTACCGTATAAAAAAAGAAGTTAATGCTGAGTACGAGCTAGGCGCCGTATTAAAGACAAAGAAAGGTGAGCACCCTTTTTTATTTGATAATATTAAGGGTCATCATGTTCCAATAGCTGCTGGATCGGGTGGCAGTCGGAAATTTATGGCGGATAGCATCGGTATAAGTGAATCCGAATTGATCCCGAAAATGGTTGATTCGGTTGTGAATCCGATTCCGACGAATTTAGTACCAACAGGCCCAGTTCATGAAAATGTTGTTATGGGTCCCTTCGACCTTGATGACTTCTCTCCAATACCAACTTTTCATGCAGAAGACTGTGGTCCATATTTTGTTTCAGGTGTTTTGGTTGTTAAAGACCCAGAAGGAAAGAAGAGGTTTACCTCTATTCGCAGAATGGGATTTATTGGAGGAAATAGAACAAATATTGTCATTACCTCACCTGAGCTTGCTAAGCAATACGCTCAATTTGAAAACAGAGGAGAACCCTTGGAAGTTGCTGTGATGCTTGGCGTTGTTCCATCTGTCGTATTGGCTTCTCAATTCAGTACACATTTGTTTAATAGCGATAAGCTTGACGTGGCAGGTGCCCTTCTTGGACAACCACTTGATGTTGTTCAGTGTAAGACAGTCGATATTGAAGTATTGGCGGAAGCTGAAATTGTAATGGAAGGAAAAATACTTCCATATGAAAGGGAACCAGAGGGATCGTTCGGAGAACTCGGTGGCTACTATGGTGGAAATGAACCACAGCCGATTGTCGAAATGTCTGCAATTACCTACCGAAATAATCCGATATCACAAACGATTCTTCCAGCAAGTTCTGAAGAAAGGTTACCAATGTGCCTTACACGGGAAATGACCTTGTTCAGCACAGTTCGACAAGTGGTTCCAAATGTTAAAGAAGTTCACATTACAATGGCAGCTGCAGCACGCTTACATGGTGTGATTAAAATAGAAAAGCAGTCTGAAGGCGATGCTAAACAAGCAGCAATGGCTGCATTTGCCAGTGATAAAGATTTGAAACATGTCGTCGTGGTTGATGATGACGTAGATATTTTTAATTCTGAAGATGTCGAATGGGCCATCGCTACAAGATGTCAGGCTGATCAGGATGTATTTATTATACCAGGTGCAAAAGGATCTCCTCTGGAAGCGTCCCACAATTTAAGAGGCGTATCGGCCAAAATGGGTATAGATGCAACATATCCGTTATCCGAAAAGGAATTATTCAAGAGAACGTCTATCCCAATTCAAAGTATCAATTTAAACGATTATCTTTAGACAATTTGAACAAGATGGGAGAGAGACAAGATGAGTGCAATAGGATTAATTGAAACAAGGGGGCTTACAGCAGCTGTAGAGGCGTTGGACTCAATGGCTAAAGCAGCGAATGTCCAATTAGTTGATATGAAACAGGTCGGATCGGGTTTAATAACTGTCATCGTTGAAGGCGATGTTGCTGACGTAAGTTCTGCTATAGAAATCGGAAGGCTCGCCCCAGAGCGCACAGGAGGAGAACTTATTTCATCTAACGCCATTCCACGACCCCATTCAGAGTTGAAAAAGATCCTATAAAGGGAGGTGTAAAGATTGGCGGATGTTATGAAACAAGTCGTACAAGACATTCTGGGTGGAAACAAAACGGTTATATCCCGACAAACGAGCAACGTTACAGAAGATTCGGAATCCGACTCTTCCCTTAAGCAGATTAAGAGACCAAATTATCAGGCTTTAAAGAAGGATCAGAGACTTTCTTTTGTTGAGGAAAATACAACAAGTTCCACAAGAAATTCAAACACAGGTAATGAAGAAAGTAAACGACATAATAATACCTCATTACACCCTAAACAGTTCAATGAGGACTCAATATCAAAGTTAACTTCATTAACACTGGCACAAGGCAATATTCCGAATAGAAATATATATTCGCGAGAAAATAATAGCCAGAACAAAATGGCTAGAATTATTGGTCAAACAAAAAACGGAGGCTGTGTTTGGTTTTTCCCGGATTTGCCGAAGGAACTCATTGGAAGTTTTAAACGACCTTTAAATAGTGCATCAGTTGGTGTTATTAAAATGCCAGAATGCTTGCCCAGCTATCTACTATTGATTAATGAAATAATTCGTAACAATCAAGATATTAAATTTTATTTATCCTGGAGCAAGGAAGAGGGAACTCCTTTTACGGCTGAACTCTATGATGATAATGCCGACAGGTTAGGGAAAATTATGAACGATATTTACCAAAAAATAAATCGGCGTTCCTTGAAGCAATACGAAACATATACTGCTGTATCCCCAAGTTCGTGGCTTTCAAAACAATTGAACCTAAACTCGTCAATTGACGCTATTGCTTTCCTGGAAGGGATACCTTATTACACAGGCATTGTTTTAATGGATTCGCTATTAAAGAACTTTGAAAGAAATGATTTTGATTATGAAGTTAATAGCAATTATTTATTGTTAAAAGGAAATTATCATGTCATCTCCAAGCTTGTTACAGAGATGAAAAAAGAAGCAGCCAGATTAGTGGCTCAGACATGAATATAGCCAGGAGAGGAGGGTGAATTGATTGATAGCACTTGGTCTTATTGAAACAGTAGGATATACAACGGCAGTATCAGCTGCTGATGCTGCAGTGAAAGCTGCTGATGTCGAAATTATTGGTTTAGAAAAGGTAATCGGAGTAAGTGGTTATGTTGGCGTAACAGTCCATTTAGGTGGAGATGTTGCAGCTGTTAATTCATCAGTTGAAGCTGGAAAGAATCAGGCTGAAACAGTAGGTGAAGTTATTTCAACTGATGTGATAGCAAATGCTCATTCTAATGTTAGTGAAAAACTATTAAGTAAATTCTCTTTGGAAAAAGAAAAGCCAGATAAAACAAAGGCAAAAGATACTACTAAAAAAGAAAGGAAAGGGAAATCTAGTGAAATACAACCAAAATCTGAACAACCTAAATCTGAAGAAAAGGACTCTGACTTAACTACTAAAACAAAAACAAGTTCGTCCTCTAAGACAGAAAGTCAAAATCGAAAAAATGATAATGGAAAAAAAGCATAAAGTGATTTAAACAATATGAGGAGGGTTTTACAATGGGTGAAGCTTTAGGATTGGTAGAAACAAAAGGACTAGTTGGTTCGGTTGAAGCAGCGGATGCGATGGTAAAGGCTGCTAATGTGGAAATTTGCGGTTATGAAAAAGTTGGATTCGGGCTTGTAACTGTCATGGTCCGTGGTGATGTTGGTGCTGTAAAGGCAGCTACTGATGCTGGCGCAGACGCAGCAAGCCGTGTAGGAGAACTAATCAGCGTCCATGTCATCCCTAGACCGCACAGTGAAATCGAGCGTGCACTTCCATTTAAAGGTGAATAAACGTGTTTCATAACCAGCAAAGTGTTGTTGTAGATTCTACTTTGCAGGAATTATTAAATAAAAATAAGAAAGGGAAAGAAAAAGCACAAAAGAAAACAGTGCTTGCTCTCCTTTTCTTTCATATGAATGGTATGGACGAAGGATTAAAAACGTTAAAAGTTTTATACGAAAATAATCTAAGGGTCCGAATTTGTGCGGATGAACATATTCTTGAACATTATAATGTAACGGATCTTGCTCAACAGGTGGGAATTGATGATTGGATCACACTTGAAGATGTTGAATATCAAAAAGAGCGCATTGATCATTTTTATATTCCAATACTGCCTTTTTCGACAGTATCAGATATATTGCATTTTAATGATACTCGCCCATCCATTCGAATTTTGATGTGGGCACTCATGAATGGAAAGAAAGTTAGTGCTTTATCAGCAGGGGCGGACCCTTATCATTCAATATGGCAGCAATCCAGTCTAAATCATGGTACAGCTTTTTTAAAGCATGAAATGAAAAAACAATTACAGCAAATTAAAGGGTTTGGAATTCAATTAATAGAAAATGATGATGATGTATTGCGTCATTTCATAACTACTTCCCAAAATGAAAATAAACAAGTTGTAACAGCAGATATGGTGCAAAAATATGTTGAAGCTGGACAAAAATCTATTGATTTAGAGCAAAGGGTAATCATCACACCATTGGCACGCGATATTGCTATGAAATATCAAATTAAGATCAACTAGAAATAGGGGGAACATCGCATGGAAATGGGTATTGTGGTTGGAAGAGTTACGGCAACAAGAAAGGACGATAAGTTAGTAGGTACTAAGTTGTTAATCACACAGGCGATCGATTTAGACGGAAGCCCCCTTAACTCTCAACCAATCATTACAGTCGATACTGTTGGTGCTGGAGTTGGTGAACGAGTCTTTTTTGTCAAAGGGAGTATAGCATCCCGTGCTGTAAGCGAGGGTTCCCCAATAGATGCTGCAATTGTAGGTATAATTGACAGTTTAGAATGCGATGATTTGAAAGGGTGACGTTAATAATGCAGGCTGAAAATATTAAAGAAGCGATTCAGTATCGAAAGCTTATAGATGTGTTATTGGATACTAATCAGTATGCCGATCTTGTTCTTCAAGGCGGCTATATTATTAATACGATAACAAGAGAAATTTATGAAGCAGATGTTGCAATAAAAGGTGAATACATTCTAATGGTGGGTGACGCCAGTAAACTAATTGGAAATAAAACGGATGTAGAGAATGTAAAAGGTAAGTTTATCTCACCTGGATTTATCGATTCACATATGCATTTTGAAAGTGCTATGTTGACTTGTACAGAATTTTCTCGTTTATCAATACCTACTGGAACAACTACTATCGTTAACGATCCTCATGAAATTGGGAATGTCTTGGGCGTGCACGGTATGCAAGAAATGATTAAAGAGGCAAAAACATTGCCAAACCAAATTTATTTCACAGTACCTGCTGCTGTCCCCGACGCTCCAGGCCTTGAAACGGCTGGTTATGATGTGAATTCTAAACATATGAAAGAGCTATTGAATGATCCAACTGTTCAAGGAATTGGAGAAATACAAAGTTTTAGTAATATTGGTCCAGTTTATGAAAATGCACCTGAATTGATTGATGATCTTGTGGCATCTGTTTCATACGCAAATAGTATTGGAAGATCGGTAGAAGGAAATGCACCTGCTTTATTCGGAAATGAATTGGCTGCACATATCATTAGTGGTGGTGCACATGTTTCTTGTCATGAAACAACTACAAAAGAGGAAATGATGGAAAAACTCAGATATGGCGTTAGTGTGTTCATGCGTGAAGGATCTTCACAGAGAAATATGGCTGAATGTATTCGGGCTGTAACTGAAGAAGGCATGGACTCAAGACGTGCTATCCTTGTTTCTGATGATATGGTGCCAGAGGATCTGCTAAAAGATGGTCACATGAATGATCTTGTTAGACGTACAATTGCTCAAGGAATAGACCCAGTAGAGGCTATTCAAATGGCAACCATTAATCCTGCAACACATTTTGGCTTTAAAGATGTTGGATTGCTGGCGCCTGGAAAGCGAGCAAATATTGCTGTAATAGATGATTTGAATGAAATGACAATTGATAAAGTATATCTTAACGGAACAAACGCTGCCGAAAAAGGTGAATTAACAATTGACCTGGGTACATATACGTATCCTGAAAGTGTCAAAAAATCTGTTAAAAGAGATCCAGTAAAAGTTGAAGACCTTCATATTAAGGCTAGTGGAAGCCGCGCTCAAGTCCGTTCAATCGTTGCAATTCAAGATCAAAACTTAACTGGTGCCAAAGAATTCAATATGAATGTAACCAATGGAGTTGTTGAACCATGTTTACAACAAGATGTTCTGCCATTAATTGTTGTTGAAAGACATGGGCGAACGAACAATATTGGAAAGGCATTCTTAAATGGATTTAAGCTACAAGGTGGTTCAATTGCAGAAAGTGTTGCACATGACACGCACAATATTATTGTTACAGGAACGAATTATGAAGACATGGTAACTGCTGTCAATAGAGTTATTGCAATGGATGGCGGTATTGCAATGATTAAAGATGGCAAAGTTGTTGGCGAACTACCGTTAAGGGTCGGTGGTTTAATCAGTGATGAGCTTAGCGGAATTGAATTAAGTGAAAAAATTGCAGAACTGACAAGATTGGCACAAGATGAATTGGGCTGCGGTATAAATGTACCATTTATGCATCTTTCTTTCTGGTCACTTGTAACAAGTCCAGAATGGAAAATCACTGATATGGGATTAATCAATGTTGACAAATTTGAAGTTCTATCACCGGTAGTAGAACAAGGAGGGAGACTGTAATGGGAGTTAAACTTATAGATCTTTCACAAGAGATATATCAGGGAATGCCGGTATTCCCGCCCCATCAAAAAACTATGATTTTTCGTAACATGACACATGAAGAATCGATAGAACAGATGGGATTCCCTTTCTGTACAAACAATCTGATAATTAGTGAACATGGTCCCACACATTCAGATGCCGTATTTGAATATGATCCCAATGGACAGACAATTGATGAAATGCCGCTGGACTATTTTTACGGCCCCGCAATCTGTCTTGATGTTTCTCATATGTCACCCGATGGATATATTACGCCGAATGATTTGGAACAGGCGTTGCAAAAATCCCAGCAGGTACTGGAACGAGGTGACATTGTCCTGCTCTATACAGGTCATTACAATCGTTCATATGGTACCGAAGAATGGTTACATCGACATGCAGGGCTTAATTACGATGGTGCTAAATGGTTAGCAGAAAAAGGTGTCGTAAATATCGGTATCGACACACCAGCCATTGATAACCCAAAGGATACCAAATTTTCTGGTCATCTTGTATGTCAGGAATACGGATTAACAAATACGGAGAATCTGGCAAATTTAAATGAGGTTTCAGGAAAAAGATTTTTGTATTTTGGACTTCCATTGAAAATTCGTAAAGGAACAGGTTCACCGGTAAGAGCGGTTGCAGTATTTAATGAATAATAAGGACTTGGATACTTTAATGATAAGAGGTGGATAATATGGTATATTCAGCACAAGAAAAAATCAAAGAAGAGATAATAATACCGCCATATGAAGGTAGAAGTGCTTTGCTTAAACCAGGTGAAGAGTTAATCATTATTGATGTTGATGGTAAACAAGTCGGTGATTTTGTTTGCTTTAACAGACATGATCCTAAAGAGTTTGTTTCTCCTGTCCATATGAGGGCTTCCCTAAGTAGTATTCGGTTGAAAATAGGCGATCCACTATATAGCAATAAACGGCGTTCATTGATGACGTTCGCAGAAGATACGGTAGGAAAACATGACTTCTTTTTCCCTGCGTGTGACTATTACCGTTATAAGGTGGACTTTGGAAAGGAAGATCACCCAAACTGTCATGATAATTTAAATAATGCTTTGAAAGAGTATGGATTGGGAAATGAACCAGTGCCAGATCCTATTAACTTGTTTATGAATAATGCTTTAAATGAGGAACTCGATTACGAGATCAAAGAGCCTTTGTCTAAACCAGGTGATTACATTCGATTAAAGGCTTTGGAAGAAGTTGTTATTGCATGTTCAACCTGTTCCCAAGATATGGCCCCTGTTAATGGATGGAACGTGACGTCATTGAAAATGCAGATTGTGGAGGCGAAATAAATGGAAGCTGTTCGCTTTTTGCAGGAAATGATCCAAGTTAACAGCTCCAATCCGCCGGGGAATGAATACGATGTTGCTAAACTAATGGCAGAAAGATGTGAATCTACTGGTATTCCTTATAAAATATCAGAAGTACAGCCAAACCGAAACAATTTTGAAATTCAATTAAAAGGTCGGGGGTCTGGAAAGCTAATCCTTTGCGGTCATATGGACACAGTCCTCCCTGGCAAACAGTCTTGGAAATACTCACCGTTTTCAGGTGAAATTGATGGTGATAAGCTTTATGGCCGGGGAGCATCCGACATGAAAAGTGGTCTATCCGCCATGTTTCTTGCCGTTGAATCATTAATTAAAGAAGGCAAGCCACTAGCTAAGGATGTTGTTTTCTTAGCGACTGCGGGAGAAGAAGTGGACAGTTGTGGGGCTCGTCAATATTTACAGGAGCAAAATTTGGATGGTGTTGAAGCACTCGTTATTGGGGAACCTACCGATGAAAAAGTGGTCGTTGGACATAAAGGAGCTTTTTGGGTAGAAATTAATATAGTCGGTAAAACAGCCCATGGAGCAATGCCAGACAGAGGAATTAATGCAGTTGAATGGATACAGAAAGTTATGGAAATAATTGAATCTCTTAAATCAAAATGGAAAATATCCGCGACTCCTTTGGGAGAGAGCAGTGCCGCAATGACAAAAATAAATGGAGGTGTACAAACAAATGTCATACCAGATCACTGTAGTATAAATATAGACATTAGATCTGTACCGCCTCAATCACATGATCAATTATATAGTGAATTAAAAGAAAAATTGAATGAGATATTTTCTAGTAATGATGCCCCGGAATATAATATGAATATTTTATTAGACCGCCCATCTATCCTAACAGATAGATCGAGTAAAATAATTAAAACAGCATTAGATATTTCGAACCATGATTCTATACATGGTGTATCATATTATACAGATGGTGCAGTTTTAAACCCAAAAAGTAAAATACCTACGCTAATTTATGGACCAGGTGATGAAAAACTTGCACATCAACCAAATGAATATGTACATATAAATGCATATTTACGTTCTATCGACTTTTATAAGAAACTAGTAATCGATTATTGTTCATAGAGATAAAGGTTGAAGTATACACTTAAAGTTCCCAATTTTACAATAGTATAGACTTCAGCTCCCGGGGTTTTGATTTTAAAGGAGTGATATCATGTCAAGTATCTTAATCAAAAACGCACAAATCATTACAATGAACCCACAGGAAGAAATTATTTATGGAGATTTGTATATTGAAGACGATATAATTATTAAGGTTGGCGGTGACCTTGGAAATGAAGCAGATAAGGTTATAGATGCGAGACATAAAACCGTTATCCCTGGTTTTATCCAAACACATATCCATCTTTGTCAGGCATTGTTTCGTGGACAAGCAGATGATTTGGAATTAATGGATTGGTTGCAGAAAAAAATATGGCCACTTGAAGCTTCACATGATGCGGAGTCAAGTTACTATTCGGCTATGCTGGGGCTGGGTGAATTAATTCAAAGCGGAACGACAACAATTGTTGATATGGAAACGGTTAATCATACAAACGAAGCTTTTCAGGCAATGGCTGAAAGTGGTATACGTGTCCTTGGTGGAAAAGTTATGATGGATTTGGGGGATGATTTACCTGAACCCCTTTTAGAGGATACAACAAAGTCTATCCAGCAAAGTGTTGACCTCCTGGAAAAATGGAATAATTATGATAATGGAAGACTTCAGTATGCATTTTGTCCACGCTTTGTCGTTTCATGTACAGAAGAGCTATTAACAGAAGTCCGCGATTTATCTAAACAATATAACGTTAAGATTCACTCACATGCCTCTGAAAACAAAGGAGAAATTGAAATTGTTGAACAGCAAAGAGGTATGCGGAATGTTGTTTATCTGGACCATATTGGGTTGGCTGATGAAAATCTTATTTTGGCTCACTGTGTATGGCTTGATCCTGAAGAAAAACGTATTATTAAGGAACGTGGGATAAAAATGAGTCACTGCCCTGGTTCTAACTTGAAATTAGCTTCGGGTATTGCTGAGATGCCTGACATGTTAGAACTTGACGCACATCTTAGCCTTGGAGCAGATGGTGCTCCGTGTAATAATAATCTTGATATGTTTAACGAGATGCGTTTGTCAAGCATTATTCAAAAACCACTTCATGGACCTACCATGATGAATGCAAAGACCGTTTTCAAAATGGCTACCATAGGAGGAGCTGAAGCAGTTGGTCTTGAAGATCAAATCGGAAGTATTGAAGTTGGAAAAAAGGCAGATATTGCAATTTTGGATTTGAATAAGTTCCATACATTCCCTTCTGCCGAAGTTGATCCGATTTCAAGAATTGTCTACTCAGCAACAAGAGCTGATGTAGATGCAACAATAATTAATGGTAAAGTGGTTATGGAAAATGGAAATGTAAAAACAGTCGATAAAGATGTTGTTCTTCACGAGTCGAATAAATCGATTGAACGATTAGTAAAACGTGTACCTTCACTTATAAAGGCTTAAAATTTTAAATTGACAATAATCAATATTTAGAATACTATAAAGAAAAAGCGGATGACAATTGTGGGAGAGTGCTGGTTAAAAGCCACCGAAGGAGCAAGTTCCAAAAAGACCCTTGGAACCAATCTCTCAGGTAGAAGAACCACAATAGGACGCGTCTCTGGAGAGTGCGTTTTTGAACGCCACCAAAGGGGAAGGTCTATCAATAATAGAGCTAAACTCTCAGGTGAAAGGACAGGGAAGGGAATATCACCTTTTTCTGTCCTTTTTTGTGTGCACTTTTATGCTTAGAAATGTTAAAAATTTTGCTCATTAGCAATGGAAAATTAGATAGGAGAAATGGGAATACATCAAATTTTAACAGTTAAATTCCCTTTTTGGATAAAAAAGGATTGGGTAGTTTGCCAACTATTAATGGCTTGTTTATGTAAGACAAGAGGAGTGATTTAAAATGACAAAGGAATACGATGTTGCCATTATCGGTGGCGGAACAGGTGGTTATGTTGCCGCCATACGTGCATCTCAATTAGGATTAAAAGCTGCCGTTGTTGAAAAAGAAAAATTGGGAGGAACCTGCCTCCATGCAGGCTGTATTCCCAGTAAGGCATTATTAAGGAGTGCAGAGGTATATACCAATACAAAAAATGGAATGGCGTTTGGTGTTGTTGCGCCTAAAGTAGAACTTGACTTTTCTAAAGTACAGGAGAGAAAAGAGGGTATTACAAATCAATTATATAAAGGCGTTCAACATCTAATGAAAAAAGGAAAAATTGATGTTTATGAAGGGAAAGGAAAAATATCTGATTCAAGCAATGTCTTGGTGACTATGAAGAACGAAGAAGAGACCATTACGCTACATGCCTGTCATATTCTAATTGCTACAGGATCCCGTCCAAGTACGCTTCCTGGCCTTGAAGTGGATGGAACCCATGTAATGACATCAGATGAGGCATTACAAATGGACCAATTGCCTGAGTCTATTATGATTGTTGGTGGTGGTGTGATCGGAATAGAATGGGCATCGATGCTTGTCGATTTTGGATTAAAGGTTACTCTACTAGAATATGCAGAACGCATTTTACCGACGGAAGATAAGGATATTTCAAGAGAAGTTCAACGTTTAATGAAGAAAAAAGGGGTGAAAATCGTAACAGGGGCTAAAGTTCTTCCAGAAACATTGGAAAGGGATAATGGTGTTTCCATTAAAACGGAACATAAGGGGAAGGAAAAATCATTTTCCGCAGACAAACTATTAGTCTCTGTGGGTCGTCACCCGAATATAGCGGACATTGGTCTTGATCAAACGACTATTAATGTGAACCGAAATACAATTCAAACTAATGAATATTACCAAACAAATGATTCAACTATTTATGCTATTGGTGATGTTATTGGTGGCTTACAGCTTGCTCATGTCGCCTCTCACGAAGGAATCATTGCCATTGAACATATGGCAGGTAAAAATCCGTCTCCACTTGACCCAACTCGTGTCTCAAAATGTGTTTATAGTAGTCCTGAGGTGGCAAGTGTAGGTTTAACAGAAGAGGAAGCAAAATCTAAAGGTTACCAAGTAAAACTAGGCAAATTTGCATTTCGTGCAGTTGGAAAAGCGCTGGTATTCGGAGATTCAAATGGTTTTGTTAAATTCGTTGTTGAAGAAAAGTCAAAAAAACTATTAGGAGTACACATGGTTGGGCCAAATGTCACTGACATGATTACTGAAGCTGGTTTAGCGTTAGTATTGAATTCAACATCCATGGATATTGCGGGTACAATTCATCCGCACCCAACTTTAGCTGAAGCAATTGGGGAAGCAGCCTTAGCGGTAGACGGTAATGAGATTCATGCATAATTTCAGAATGTTTAGTTAAATTTAAACATGACACCATTGAACTTAAATTTAATGATATACGATTAAGTATAAAATTCAAAAAGTAGCTTTAAATTTTATTTTAAAATGTTTAAATGTAAAGGATGGAGGGAAAAGCAGTGCAACAAGAAAAAGAAAATATAAATCACGCAGAATTATTAATTTCTTGCCCAGAAAAGCCTGGCATTATATCGACAGTATCTAATTTTTTAGTAGAACATAATGCTAATATTATCCAATTTGATCAGCATACAACAGATCCACATGCAGGAATGTTTTTTATGCGGATTGAATTTGATCTAAAAGATTTTGACTCTTCTTATGGAAAACTTGAAGATAATTTGCATACAATGGCTCGAGATTATTCTATGGATTGGCAACTGACCAGCAAGAAAAAAAAGAAACGAATGGCCATTTTTGTTTCAAAGGAAGGTCATTGTTTGAAGGAGCTGATTTGGCGATGGAAATCTGGTGAAATTCCAGTGGATATTCCCATGGTAATTAGTAACCACCCCGACTTAAAAGAAGAAGTTGAAGGACATGGTATTCCTTATTATCATATTCCCTTGTCCAGTCATACGAAAGCAGAAGCTGAAGAAAAACAGTTGGAACTGTTAAAAGGAAAAGTTGACTTTATCGCCCTGGCAAGGTATATGCAAATTCTTTCACCTGATTTTGTATCCAAATTTTCGAATCAAATTATTAATATTCATCATTCGTTCTTACCAGCCTTTATAGGAGCTAATCCATATGCTAGAGCTTTTAATCGCGGAGTAAAATTAATTGGCGCAACCGCTCATTATGTAACCGATGATCTTGATGAGGGTCCAATTATCGAGCAAGATGTTCAACGGGTTAGTCATCGTTATACGGCAGAAGATTTAAAAATTGCAGGACGTCATGTTGAAAAACAAGTTCTTGCCAAAGCCGTATCATGGCATGCTGAAAACAAGGTGCTTGTTCACGGAAATAAGACAATTGTATTTACATGATAGATAGTAATTTTATTGAAAGTGTCTGTCAGGTTTGTTACAAAGAATGAATGCGTAAAAACAAGTCGCCTGCCGGACGAACGGATTGGATGATCACCGTAAAAAATACAATGAAGAAATTATTACACAGATAGTAATGTCATGATACGTAATTTTTAAATATATTTGAAAATTAATTATTGACATAAAGTAATAATATAGATATAATTGCAAATACAATAATTTTACAAATGTTTGTATAAAAGCCATTTTCGTATAATCCCAATAGTTAGTTTGGGGGTATCTACAGGGAACCGTAAACCTTAGCTACGAAAAGGCGCTTTCTCACTTGAAGGCCCCTTTTTGTAGCTTTTTTATATTTGTAACCTTCCTTGTTATAACTATTTAGTGGCTCTTCCCTGTTACCCCAAATATCACATTTTATTTCATCAAAAACCGAAAATGGCTTCTGTACAAAAAAATTGTATGGAGGTTGATATTTTGAAAACAACCCGCTTTATCGTTAATGGAGAAGAAGTTTTTGTTACTAGTCCGCCATCAAAGACGTTATTAGACGTGCTACGTGATGAGTTTAATTTAACAGGTAGTAAGGAATGCTGCGGAAAAGGTGAATGCGGTTCGTGTACCGTACTCATTGATGGCGAATCCGTTTGTTCATGTCTCATCCTAGTAGGACAAGTAGAAAATGAAACCGTTACCACGATCGAAGGTATAGGATTAACGGATAATATGGATGTTGTACAACAAGCATTTTCTGATGAAGGTGCAACGCAATGCGGTTATTGTACACCCGGTTTTATTGTAACAGCTAGATCATTTTTAAACGATATTGATCATGTTCCTACGGTTGATGAAATAATGACTGCACTCGGTGGAAATCTTTGTCGTTGCACAGGTTATACGAAGATTATTAAAGCTGTTCAAACGGCAGCCAAAAGACAACTATCACCTGAAGGAGCAACTAATTGATAAATAGCGAAATTTCGACAATTTTGCTGGCAGCTGGTTTCTCCAGTCGAATGGGAAAATTAAAAGCACTACTTCCATGGCAGGGAATACCTTTGATCCAATATCAAATTGAACAGATGAGAAAAGCTGGTGTAAATGAAATTATCGTTGTACTTGGTTATCGAGCACAACTGTTACAAAGAATTGTATCGCCTTTTGATGTAAAAACAGTCATTAACGAAAACTACAGCGAAGGAAAAAGCTCATCTATTCGAAAAGGGGCATCCCATATAAAACATAATGCTAAAGGGATTTTTGTTTCTGCCGTTGATCAACCTGTGCCAAGCAACACATTACAGAAGTTAATGAAACATTTAAATATAACCCAAGATGTGGCAGTAATCCCCGTTTATCATGAGAAGCGTGGTCACCCAATACTATTTAATGGAACCATCAGAAATGACTTACTTGCTGTCAATGAAAACACAAAAGGACTACGACACGTTATCCAAAAATATCATAAACGTATTGCGTATTTAAAGGTTAATGATCCAACGATTTTATACAATTTCAACAAACTTAATGATTACATGCAGCACGGTACGTAGGAATGATAATAGGGAAGGATGTCATTTATAAAATTTACAAGGGGGGCTTACAATTGAGAGTTTCAGATATTGATTTGATTTCACCAACATCTGTAGAAGAATGTTTATATTTTCTTTCTGACAAGGATAAAAGTTCCCGTCTTATAGCGGGAGGAACAGACGCTGTTGTCGGTATGAAAGATGACGTGGGGCGTCCTGATACATGGATTAGTATAAAACAAATGAAATCATTACGGTATATACGTGAAGAAGACGATGGGATCCATATTGGGCCTTTGACGACACATACTGACATTGTTCACTCGGAATTACTTCAAGAAAAAGCGGATGTACTAGCAGCAACCGCTAGAGAAGTCGGTGCAATCCAGTTGCAAAACATGGGTACACTTGGGGGAAACATCGGAACTGCTTCACCAGCGGGCGATACGATTCCAGCTCTATTTGTATTAGAGGCAGAAATTGAGCTAACTTCACTAAATGAAAAGCGTATAGTGCCGATTAATGAATTTTTCACTGGACCAGGGAAAACTGTTCAAAAACATGGGGAGATGATTACAAATATTGTTATACACCCCCAAGATAAAAATGAAATAGGAATTTTTGAAAAGTTAGGTCCTCGTAAGGCACAGTCCATTGCAATCGTTAATGTGGCAATCTCTTTAAAAATGGGCAGCAAACCCAGGGAGTGTCTTGGTGGAAAAATTGCATTTGGTTCTGTTGCACCAACAATTATCCGATCAAAGAAATGTGAAAATATGCTTACGCTGGGGCCACTTGATCACGATGTAATCCAGGATATTGCGGGTGCAGCTTGGAAAGAGGTTATGCCAATTTCAGATGGCAGAGCCAGTGCCAAATATAGACGAAGTATGGCCAGTGCTTTATTAGAACGTGGTTTATACCGTTTACTTAAAAGGTGGGATGAAAGATGAGTAAACTGGAAACAGACATTCAAAAACGTGTTAATGAAGAGAAGTTAAAATGGGTTGGTAAATCAGTAAAAAGAATTGATGGTCCTGAAAAAGTGACAGGAGAACAGAAATATAAAACAGATTACACTTACCCAAACATGGTATGGGGTAAGGTGCTGCACTCTAAATATCCATTTGCCAAAATTAAGTCAATTAATACATCAAAAGCAGAGCAGCACCCTGGGGTTGTTTGTGTTTTAACCCATAAAGATATTCCTGGATTTAATGGGTTTGGTATTGTAACGCCTGATCAACCTGTGTTGTGTGAAAATATTGTAAGATGTACGGCTGACGCGGTCGCACTGGTTGCTGCGGAAACGCTTGAAGATGCAGAAGAGGCCAAAGATTTGATTGAGGTAGACTATGAACCTCTTGAGCCAGTTACAGATGCTGAAAAAGCTATGATTCAGGGGGCATCAGAGCTTCACCCAGATGGAAACATTCATAGTCATGTAACCATTAAAAATGGAGATTTGGAAAAAGGTTTTGAAGAAGCTGACTATATTTTTGAAAATACGTACTATTCCCCCAGACAAATGCACGCCTTTATCGAAACAGAAGGTGGCTGGGGGATGCTCGAACCTGATGGATCACTAAGAATCGAGTGTCCAGCCCAATATGGACATAGAGATAAATTACAAATCGCTAGAGCGCTTGCATTAAATCCCGAGCGTATTCATGTTTATTCTAGCCCAAATGGAGGAGGGTTTGGCGGCAAAGATGAAATTACCGTACAAATATACCTTGCACTTTTAGCGATGAACACAAATGGTAGACCAGTTAAAATCCATTTGAGCCGTGAAGAATCTGTGATTGCTGGTATCAAGCGTCACCCTTTCAAGGTAACAGTTAAAACAGGGGCAAAACGGGATGGTACCCTTGTTGCCAACAAAGTTCGTGCAGTTGCAGATACTGGTGCATACGCATCCCTTGGTGGGGCCGTTATTTCACTGGCAATTGAACATGCGTCAGGACCGTATTCAATACCAAATGTTGATATGGAAGGTTTTTGTGTTTATACAAATAATGGAATTGCGGGGGCATTTCGTGGATTTGGTGTAAACCAAGTATGTGTCGGCATTGAAACACATATTGATATGTTGGCTGAAAAAACGGGACTTAATCCAATTGAAATAAGAATGAAGAATGCGTATCACCAAGGTGACATATCAAGTTTAGGTCATGTTGTTCAATCAAGTGTCGGAACAACCGAAACTCTTGAGAAGGCAGAAGAATGTGACTTATGGGTATATAGGGATCTTTATAAAACCCAAGTCAGTGAGCCATGGAAAAAACGCGGTGTTGCTGTTGCAACATCATTTCATGGTGTTGGTATGGGTATCGGTTCACCTGACTATGGTGCAGCCTCTATTGAATTGCTTGAAGATGGACGTTTTAAAGTTGGGGTTGCAATTGAAGAAATAGGAACTGGAAATGGGACTGTGTACGCACAAGTAGCGGCTGAATGTTTAAAATGCAATGTTGATAATATCGTAGTTATTCAAGGTGATACAAAGGAAACGCTTGATAGTGGTACTATCTCAGCTTCACGATCGACATATACTGGTGGACGCGCAATAGCAACGGCTGCTCCAAATATGATCAGCTTATTATCAGAGGCTGCTGCTGAACTACTAAATGTACCAAGGGAAGATATCGAACTTGCAGACAATAAATTGATTGTCGCTGGTGATGATTCTAAGTTTGTTACGTACCAACAAATTTATGCATTCCTTCATGACAAACACGAAACAAAACGTGTAGAAGGACACTTTTATTTACCAAAAGAAAAAGAAGAACTCAAAAGTTCTGGAGGGGCGCCACATCATTTGTACGGCTATATGACACATGTTGTTATGGTAGAGGTTGATACGTTAACGGGACAAACGGATGTGCTAAAGGTTGTCTCTATCCCGGATACTGGAAAGGTTTTAAACCCACAAGGGCTGGAAGGGCAGACCGAAGGCGGAGCTGTTATGGGGATAGGTTATACTTTATATGAGGATGTCCTAATTGAAGGAGGTTATCATAAAACGAAAAACTTTACAGATTATATTATTCCTACTATTAGAGAAACGCCTATTATTGAAACGATACCAGTTGAATCGAATGAAGAATCTGGTCCATTTGGAGCGAAAGGAATTGCTGAAGTGGTAATGATTCCAATAATCCCAGCAATTATGTCTGCAATTTATGATGCAGTTGGCGTAAGAATTAATCATTTACCAGCTACACCAGAACGTATCCATAAGGCCATTCAAGAAACTAAAAAACAGACGCTAGCTTCGAGGTGATACTAATTGATGAGCCATCAATTGTTTGAAGAGCTTTCTGAATCTGTTAGTAAGCATGAAGATGTTGCTCTAATTACGATAACAAACCATCCTGATATATCTATTGTTGGCACAAACTGTATTCTAAAACGAGATGGAAAAATATTTGATGATCAGGCGTTCTCAAAGGAGTTACAGGCGGAAATAGTTGAAAACTGCTTACCATTAATAAAGCAAAATAAACCAAAAACTATTCAAATAACATATGATAATATACAAATTGAATGTTATGTTGAAATATTCCCAGTTCCCCCACATTTGATTGTGGCTGGGGCTGGGCATGTATCAGAGCCAGTTGCTGAAATTGGAAAGATGCTCGGTTTTTACGTTACCGTCATCGATGATCGAAAAGAGTTCGCCAATCGTGAACGATTTCCCTACGTAGATGATGCTGTATGCACATCATATATTGATTTTTTCAGAAATGTCCGTATTACCCCACAAACATATATACTACTTTTAACGAGGGGACATAAATTTGATGTTGTTAGCTTACAAGAATTATTAAAACGGGAAGAAAATATGAGTCTCGAAGAACGTACCGCTTACATCGGTATGATTGGCAGTAGGCGAAGAATATCTGGTGTATTTGAACAACTAAAAAGTGAATTTTCAGATCATAATTTTTTAAATATATATTCCCCCGTAGGTTTGGATATTGGTGCACAGACACCCACTGAAATTGGAGTTAGTATTATGGCAGAAATTTTAAAAATAAAAAATGCAACGAGTGGTCATTCCTTAAAAGAAAAGATCCCCAGCTATTCACAATTAAAATTCAGGGAGAGGAGAGTTAAAGAATGAATTCCATAGACTTTTACAAAAAAGTAATGACTCTTCATCAGGAAGGTCATAGTGCCGCTGTTGCCACAATTATTAGGACGAAAGGATCGACACCGAGAAGAACGGGTGCAAAGATGATCATCTATCCAGATGGCAAAATCTTTGGTACCATTGGTGGCGGTTGTGGTGAGGGTGAAGTAATTGAAAAGTCTTTTTCAGTAATTGAAAAAGGCATTCCTTCTCAGCATCAAGTAGACTTAACAGAGGGATTATTTTATGAGGACGGGGGCATCTGTGGCGGAATTATGGATATTTTTATTGAACCAATTAATAAAGTAGCTATAAGTAAATGAAATCGATTTGGAATGGGTGATTAGTCCCTATCCTCTCACACCACCGTACGTACGGTTTCAGCAATCTTGCGTGAAACATAAAATGGATGATTGTGTATATCTCATCAATCCGATGTTTAATGGGAACCTCTTCAGGCGAAAGCTTAGCCGGTTTATAGTTTATTGGGGAGATCACAGTTGGAAGATTCTCACCCAAAAGGTCTAAGACGATCGCCAACTAAACCGGACAATACGTTATAATAAAGGTAGCTGATCTCGTAGGAGGTTCTTCCTTCAATATTTCCAACATGACAGACCTTTCAATCCCAGAAAGAAAGCAAAAAAAAGTTAAGGTATGATTCCAAGCTAAGCTTTAATTTATGAATAATTCAGGATATATTTTAAAAAACTAGGCAATATCATATCCACTAAGTTCCGAAAATTTCTACTTGACAAAAGAGGGCGAAAGGTTTAAAGTGTTAATTGAATAAACAACTTATTCAATTATGGAAATAAAAGCATTTGAAAGCTATTATTTTCAATCAATTTGAAAGCGGTGTCATGTGTTTTCTATTTATTGGAAAAGTATTGAACCGCAGTAACCTTCCACTTTAGTTAGGTTGCTGTGGTTTTTTATTTTAATAGAGCAGGTATTTACAGGTATTTGGTACCAATATAGGATAAATCAATATGTCATTGGTCCTAATAATATAGTAGAGCGATTTACACTGCTTACCAAACAGAGAAATTTATCGGTATTTATACGAATTAAATGGCAACAAATATCAGAAAATTACCATGATTATTTACTTTAACAAATGAAAGATTGAAAAGGGTGGTATGCAGGTAAAGTAAGGCCTTACGTATCTTAGTTTTACTTCTATTTCATTTATCCAGGATGCAATAGAAATTAATTCTATTTTTTTAGGGGGAATATAATATGTCGAATCTTGGACAAGAAATTGAACATGATAAGAATCCTGAACCACTGAAATCATCGGGTTTAGACAGATTTTTTAAACTAACTGAACGTGGAACAAACGTAAGAACTGAACTCATTGCAGGTTTGACGACTTTTATTTCTATGAGTTATATCATCTTCGTAATTCCAACCATGCTGGGTGATGCAGGAATGCCACATGAGGCTACACTTGCTGCAACAATTTTTGTTACTGTATTTACTACAATCCTGTTTGCGTTATGGTCAAATTTTCCAGCTGCTACTGCCCCAGGAATGGGTTTGGTTGCGTTTTTTACATACACTGTTGTAATTGGTGAAGGATTAACTTGGCAAGCCGGTTTAGGTGCCGTGTTTATATCAGGTATCGTATTTTTAATTCTTACCATTACAGGTATACGAACAATGATTATATATGGTATACCGGATTCAATGAAGTCGGCCATAACGGTTGGTATCGGACTCTTTATTAGTTTTTTAGGATTTCAAAATGCCGGACTTGTTGTTGCCGATGAATCCAATATTGTTGGAGTAGGAGATGTAGCCGCTACTGGTCCATTACTTGCCTTATTTGGTCTGATTCTTGCGGGGATTTTATCTGCAAAAAATGTTAAAGGTGGTTTATTAATCGCGATTCTTTCAACAACAGCACTTTCTATGATTGTAGGGTATACGGAAACACCAGGTGGTATTGGTGATATATTTTCCATAAATGTGCCGAGTTTAGGTGAAACATTATTTGCCTTAGACATTAGCGGGGCTATTGGATATGGCGTTATCTCAATCATTCTTTCGTTTACACTTGTTGAGCTATTTGATAACACTGGTACACTTATTGGATTTGCTAAAAAGGCTGGACTTGTTAAAAAAGATGGCAAGATTGATGGAATTGATCGTGCGCTACAAGCTGATGCTGCCGGTACCATTTTAAGTTCAACGATGGGTGGGACAGCCTTAAATGCATATGCCGAGAACTCCACTGGTATCGCTGAAGGTGGGAGAACAGGATTAAAAGCGCTTGTTGTAGCAATTCTATTTGCTTGTACATTGTTTATTGGACCACTGGTTGAGATTGTACCTACAGAAGCTGTTGCACCAGCGTTAATCCTTGTTGGAGCATTCATGCTACCAGAAATTAAAAATATTGATTTTAGTGATTTTACAACAGTAATACCTGTTATGTTAACCATTATTATGATGCCGTTGACTTACAGTATTGCCGAAGGTCTTGCATTTGGTTTTGTTTCGTATACATTATTGAAAATGGGTACTGGAAAGTTTAATGAAATCCATCCAATTATGTATTTTATTTCTGCAGCATTTATGATTCACTTTTTCATGTAATATAGACGGAGCTTACAATCTATAATATCATTGATTTTTTGTAGATAACAACTAGTGCCGTCATGATGCACCCCTTACTTCAATTATGAAATTACAATTGAACAAATGCATAGATTGTACATACATTGAACAGCGCACAAAACTAGAATGAAGCACTATAAACACTATTTTGTAAGTTCCTTGCATTGTATGGATTTCGAATATGTTAATTTATTGTAATAGAGATGAAGGCATTACTTATAGTTGATAAAAATATTCGCACTTACCGGCATTTATAAGTACATTTAAAAAAGACCTTAGAACTGTTTAATTCTAAGGTCTTATTATGAATCTGGAATTCAGGATACTCCTCTAATGCTAAGCATGGCCCGCGATTAAGGGGGCTATATTTAACCGAACGTAGCAAAAAAGTCATTGACCATTACATTGAGATTCTAAAACTCCATAATCCATCATAATTTGAGGACAAATGTCCTGAATGTAATATATTCATTATAATTTCCCTTATACTTAGTGGTTTTTTCCCTAATAATGCACAATCACGAAAAGGAGCTTTTCAATGAATAACACATTACAAACTATTTTCAATCATCGATCAATCCGTAAATTCACGAAAGAAAAATTAACGACCGAACAAATATACACCATTGTCAGAGGGGCGCAGAAAGCTTCCACATCAAATTATATGATGGCATATACGATTATCGGAATAGACGATGAAGAAACAAAAGAGAAATTAGCCACTATAACTGGACAAACCTATGTAAAAGACAATGGACACTTTTTCATATTTTGCGCTGACTTGCATCGTGTTTATAACCAAGCTTCCAAAACAGTTCAGGAAAAAATGCAAGTAAATATGGAAAATACAGAGCAATTTATTGTTGCAACAGTGGATACAGCTCTCGCAGCGCAAAACGCAGCAATAGCCGCCGAATCAATAGGATTAGGGGTTTGTTTTATCGGAAGCATACGAAATGACATCAAACGTGTAGACGAAATCTTGCAATTACCTCAGTACGTTATCCCCTTATTCGGTCTAGCTGTTGGGTACCCTGATCAAAAACCAGAACAAAAACCCCGTTTACCACTAGATGTTGTTTATCATGAAAATAAATATGACCATAATTTGGAACAGATTAAGCGATTAATATCGGAATTTGATCAACAAATTAGATCCTATTATCAAAAACGTTCAACAAATACAAGAACAAATACATGGACGGAACAAATGATCCGTAAGTACTGTGAAGAAGTCAGGATGGACATTACACAATTTGTTAAAGATAAAGGATATAACAAACACTAACTCAAATGAAATCATTTAATTTAAAACCCTAGTTTGGCGACAAAAGTTACGGAAGAGGATTATGATCGTTTAAATATTGATCAATCAACCATACACCCATGGAAGCACGAACAGATTTACAAGTTACTAAGCAGAAATACGGCTTTCGTCATACCAATAATGACGAAAGCCTTGTTTTTTAATCAATATGACGATACAATCCAATCACTTTACCAAGAATCGTCACGTTCTGATAAACGAGCGGTTCCATGGTTGCATTCTCCGGCTGCAGGCGGATATGGTCCTTTTCCTTAAAGAATCGTTTGACAGTCGCTTCATCTTCATCCGTCATGCCCACAACAATATCACCATTTTGCGCTGTGTTTTGCTGTTTAACAATGACCATGTCTCCATCCAGTATACCTGCCTCAATCATACTTTCGCCTTCAATGACCAGTACGAACAGATTCTCCTCGGTCCCGGTAACAGAGCCTGGTAACGGTACAAATTCTTCGATGTTTTCCACTGCAGTGATCGGCAGTCCGGCTGTGACCTTTCCAATGAGCGGCGCATACCGCGGTTCTTCCCGTGGTATATGACTTTCTTCAGATTGATTCAATACCTCAATTGCTCTCGGTTTCGTCGGGTCACGTCTGATAAACCCTTTACTTTCCAATCTTGCCAAGTGTCCGTGCACAGTTGAGCTGGAGGCAAGACCCACGGCCTCGGCAATTTCGCGGACTGACGGCGGATACCCTTTCTCGATGACTTGTTCCTTAATATAGTCGAGTATGGCTTCCTGTCGTTTTGAAAGTTTTGTCATTTATTAAACACCTCGCACATACAATTTATTAAAGCTAGTATATCATGTACGTGCCAAATAAACAAACATTCGTTCGAAAAAATGGTTGACAAGATCGCGTGTTCGTTTATAATTATAGATAGATGAGCGAACAAAGGTTCTTGCGAATGGGGGGGCTGGTCATATGTTCGATAAACTAACGAAAACAGACCTATTTTACCTAGTGGCTTTTGCTTCAGCACTGATATTTTTATATATTTCGATGGTAACAAGTGCATAATGTAAGGAGACTTTAGCTTGAGAGCTATTATTTATTGCAGAGTGAGTACAGACAAAAAGACACAGGAAACATCATTACAGCGACAAAAAGAAGAACTGATGAAACTTGCCGAAAATGGCGGGTTTACCATCGTCGATTATATTGAGGAACAGGCAAGCGGTTATGACATCGATCGGGATGGTATTTTTCACATGCTGGATTACTTTTCCGGGAAACAGGCAGACTGTTTACTAATTCAGGATGAAACGAGACTGGGCCGCGGCAATACCAAAATTGCTCTGTTTCATCAATTGCAAAAATTGGATGTCCATATTTATACAGCACTGCAGAGTGGTGAACTGGAACTGTCTGAATCAGACTCAATGGTGCTTAAGATTGTCAGTATTGTAGAAGAATATCAGCGGCAGATCCATAATGCCAAAATCAAGCGGGGAATGAAACGGGCGGTTGATAACGGGTTTCAACCAGGACGGAACTTGTCGAATCGACATCAGGCACCCGGAAAAGACCGTAAATCCTTTCCGGTTGAAGAAGTTGTCCGGTTGCGGCAAAATAATATGACGTTCCGGGAAATTGCCGATACGCTTAATGGGCTGGGCTACCCGGTTTCAAAGGCCACGGTCCACCGCAGATACCGGGAATACCTCAATACTTGAATATACGTCTGTGGCCATGTAATATTAAAAGACAGGAACACGTATGTTGTTCGTGTCTTTTTATTACGTTAAGCTAGAATAAAATCCGCTAATTAAAAGACAAGAAAAACTGCAAACGCGGAATTTGCCGGTTTTTCCAATGTTTTCAGGAGGTCCATCAATGATATCAAACGAAAAACTTAATCGCATAAATCAATTGGCACACAAATCAAAAAAGGAAGGGTTAACCGAGGAGGAGAAAGCGGAACAACAAGAATTGCGCGAAGAATATTTGCAAAATGTACGCAAATCCTTTAAAAATCAGTTTAAGTCAATGACGGTAAGGGATCCCGCCGGAAATGATGTCACACCGCAAAAGGTACGAGATTTACAGAATAAAAATAAAAAACGCTAGACAGGCATGTTATAGCTTGTTCCATCTGCGTTTTCATTATAGAATTAGATAGGATATGAATGCTAACAAAGGAAGGGGTATTGGCTTTGTCAGAATCAGTTGAACAGTTATCGATTAATACAATCAGAACATTGGCTATTGACGCAGTTGAACATGCAAATTCCGGACACCCCGGTCTCCCAATGGGTGCCGCGCCGATGGCCTATACACTCTGGACGGACTTTATGACACATAACCCGAGTCATTCCAATTGGTTTAACCGGGATCGTTTTGTATTGTCGGCTGGCCATGGATCGATGCTCTTATATGGCCTCTTGCATCTGTCAGGGTATGATGTCACGATTGACGATTTGAAGTCTTTCCGGCAATGGGGTTCACGCACACCAGGTCATCCGGAAGTGCATCATACGGACGGTGTCGAAGCGACGACAGGACCGCTTGGACAGGGGCTTGCCATGTCAGTGGGGATGGCGATGGCTGAAGCCCATCTTGCGGCAACGTATAATAAAGAGGATATTTCCATCATCGATCATTATACGTACGCCCTTGTAAGTGACGGAGATCTGATGGAAGGCATATCCCATGAAGCAGCCTCACTTGCTGGTCACCTGAAACTGGGCAAACTTATCGCCTTATATGACTCCAATGATATTTCACTCGATGGGGAGTTGAATCGTGCCTTTTCTGATAATACTGAGGAGCGTTTTAAGGCCTATGGCTGGGAGGTCATACGTGTTGAAGATGGTAATGATTTGAATGAAATCCGGGCAGCCATTAAAAAAGCAAAAGACAATCGTGACCAGCCTACCTTGATTGAAGTGAAAACCGTTATCGGGTATGGGTCACCAAATAAATCTGCAACAGCCGCTTCTCACGGTGCACCGCTGGGCGAAGAAGAAGTTAAATTGACAAAAGAGCATTATGCCTGGACCCATGATGACTTTCACGTACCGGAAGAGGTCTATGCTGATTTCCGGGCAAAAATTAAAAATGATGGAGAAAAAGCGGAGCAAAACTGGAATGATTTATTCACATCTTATAAAGAAAAATATCCGGAAGCGGGTAATGAATTGGAGCGAGCTATCAAAGGTGAATTGCCGGAGAACTGGGACAAAAACCTCCCCGTATATGACCCGCAGGATGATGCGAAAGCAACTCGTGCATCCTCAGGAGATATGCTGAATGAAGTATCCAGGGCTGTACCATACTTGTTTGGGGGAAGTGCCGATCTAGCAGGTTCCAATAAAACAACCATTAAAGATAAGGAAGACTTCTCCCGCAACAATTACGCAGGAAAAAATATCTGGTTCGGTGTCCGTGAATTTGCCATGGCCGCTGCAGTAAATGGTATGGCTTTGCATGGCGGGATCAAACCATATGCAGGCACTTTCTTTGTCTTCAGTGATTATTTACGTCCGGCATTACGGCTATCAGCTATCATGAATAACCCGGTGACGTACGTATTTACACATGATTCCATTGCGGTCGGGGAAGATGGTCCGACACATGAACCAATCGAGCAGCTGCCATCACTCAGAGCGATGCCCGGTCTATCACTCATCAGGCCGGCAGATGGCAATGAAGTACAAGCCGCATGGCGATTGGCTTTGGAATCCCGGGATAAACCGACAGCGCTCGTATTAACCAGGCAAGGGCTTCCGGTATTGGAAGGGACAAAGGACAACGCATATGAAGGCGTCAAAAAAGGTGCCTATGTTGTTAGCCGGGCAGCCAAAGCAGCACCGGATGCACTTTTGCTGGCAACAGGATCGGAAGTTCAACTGGCTGTCAAAGCACAAGAAGCACTTCATGAAAAAGGTATCCATGTTAATGTAATCAGTATGCCTTCCTGGGACAAGTTTAACGAACAGGACAAGGCCTATCAGGATCAGGTGCTGCCGCCGGATGTCACGAAACGACTTGCTATTGAAATGGCCTCCCCGTTTGGCTGGGATAGGTATACAGGTAACGAAGGTGACATTCTGGGAATTGAGCAATTTGGTGCATCTGCCAAAGGTGATAAAGTTGTTGAAGAATATGGCTTTAATGTTGACAACGTCGTTAAACGTGTTGAAGCGTTATTAAAATAAATGGCCATGAAAAGGTGACTTTCTCGCAAAGTCACCTTTTCTGTTGCTTCGACAAAATTAGTCCATCTTTGCTTCGGTGTGTGACAAACTTTGGAATAAAAATCGGTATAATAGGCAATAAAAGAGGAGGGGTTTTGTTGAATCATTACACTATTTACTGGGTAAAAGAAGAATTTGCCCGCTTCTTTTATTATCGAAGTGACGTGTTATACCGATTTTTGAAAAGTTATGAACAGCACCAGAGCCGGGAAATTATTGCCAGGCAGTTCCATTATATTACCCTAGATATCCCGGAAGACATGCTCATATCCAACATAATGCAATCCCATCCGTCTCATGCCAACCTTATAACAGAAGGGAATTCGATCAAAATTTATCAGGAAAAGCGCTGTATTTCTTTACATATCGAGCAAAAACGTATAAACTTTCGTGGTAACATCATTTATGATGCCGAAGATTTACTTTTTCCTGCTTTACGGTCCATTCATCCATATTTTTTCGTAGTTGGTGCTCACCCATATGATTTTGGCTGGATTGCGCCGGTTACCCTTGAAAGGAATATGGACAAGCATGAACAAGTATTGTATTCTCATCTTTGATTTACTATACTGTATGAGAGACAACATGAAGGAGGAAAGCTTTAATGGACGTCATTTGGGTTGTGTTAATTGCCATTCTGGCGTTAATTGCCGGAGTGGCACTCGGATTTTTTATAGCTAGAAAATATATGATGAATTACTTAAAGAAAAACCCGCCGATCAATGAACAAATGCTGCGTACACTTATGATGCAGATGGGACAAAAACCATCACAGAAAAAAATTAATCAGATGATGCGCCAGATGAATAACCAACAACAAGGAAAATAATGGAAGTCAATCATAAAAGGTGAAACGATGTCACAACACCCCCCTGCTTTTTGACGGTTCAGCAGGGGTTTTCCTTTGCAACCCCATTCGCATGATTGACCGTACACGTTACAACCGGGAATCCGGGTGAGCCTCACTGTTGGATTATTGTCATAAAGCAGAAGCGTGTTCTGTATTTTTTCTGGTAAAATGCGGGTAAGGTATCGTGTAGGAGGGTTATCATGTCAGAGGAAATTAATGTCTTCATTGCGTTCGGAGCGGGATTCCTTTCGTTTATCTCGCCCTGTGTATTACCATTATATCCGGCATTTCTTTCATATATTACCGGGATGAGTGTTAATGAATTAAAAAACGAAAATAAAATGCTGACTAGGAAAAGTTTATTGCACACAGTTTTCTTCCTGCTCGGCTTTTCGCTCGTCTTTATAATGCTCGGATTTGGTTCGTCCTTCATTGCCGAATTCCTTGAAACAAACCGGGACATCATCAGGCAAATTGGGGCTATTTTGATTGTGTTTTTCGGACTGGTGATTGTCGGGGTGTTTAATTTTGAATTTCTCATGAAAGACCGGAAGATTACCTTTAAAAACCGTCCGGCGGGCTTTGTCGGCTCCTTTCTCATTGGTCTGGCATTCTCGCTGGGATGGACGCCTTGTATGGGCCCCATTTTGGTGATCGTCATTTCGCTGGCGGCAACGAATCCTGATATTGGCATGATTATGATGATCAGTTATATACTCGGGTTTTCAATCCCGTTTCTCGTCTTGTCATTTTTTATTGGAAAAATGGCGTGGATCAAGCGCCACAGCTCCATGATTGTCAAAATAGGCGGCTATATTATGATTTTCATGGGCGTTGCGTTATACTTTAACTGGATGGCGGATCTGACCTCATTTTTGGCAAGTCTGTTTGGTTTCACCGGGTTTTAATATGTTATCAATTGGAATTTTAATCGTTTTGTAATAGACTGTCACTAGAGTGGTACCATTATGGAAAAGGGGTTTCATGTAACATGTACAGACCGAACGATCTTATCCTGCGAACAACGACATCGTTGATTGCCTTTATTTTACTAGGATTTTCAATTTATTTGCTTTTTGCTGGTCATAATTCACCAGGTGGCGGTTTTATCGGCGGTTTGATGACATCAGCTGCTATAGTACTTATGTACATGGCTTATGGTGTAGGTGTATTGGAAAAAATTTTGCCGATAAATTATCGCACAATGGTGCCGATTGGGCTGTTGGTTGCTACCGGAACAGGTATTGGTTCATTTCTGTTTAAACAGCCATTTTTATCGCAAACATTTGGTCATTTTCAATTCCCGATTTTAGGGGAACTGGAACTGGCAACTGCCATGTTATTTGACCTTGGTGTCTACCTTACCGTTCTGGGGGTTACGCTCACCATTATTTTAACAATTGCAGAAGATCAATAATGCTGCTTGGACAATTATGGTTGATAAGCTCATTAAAATGGCGGGAACGTTTCATTGTCCTGTCAGTTATGATCAAGCGTTCCATGATTTGGAACCGATTAACCAGAAGCTGAGAAAGAGTTGGTGAGTAATGTTCTGGCTGACAGCAAGCACCATCGTTGCAGCGTTTATGGCGATTACCATGATATTTGTCCGGTTAAAAGCATCCCAAAAACCGGCATCTGTCAAAAAAATTATATTGCCGCCGTTATTTATGAGTACAGGCGCACTTATGTTTTTAATCCCTGTCTTCCGGGTCGATATATTACAGGTATTGGAAGCAATGTTGGTTGGTATGATCTTTTCCGTTTTACTGATAAAAACATCCAAATTTGAAATAAAGAATAGGGAGATATATTTGATCCCGTCCAAGGCATTTGTTTTTGTGTTATTTGGCTTGTTGCTGCTTAGGATTATCATTAAGTTGATCATTGGCGCGACCGTTTCCGTTGGGGAAACGAGCGGTATGTTTTTCCTGCTGGCATTTGGCATGATTGTGTCATGGCGCTTGGCTATGCTGTATAAATTCAAAAAATTGGAAAAGGAACTGAAATACACTGAACCAACATAAATTGGTCTGAATACATACAAATTCCAGCAGCCAGTTTGAAGTATCTGTCCCACATAAAGTAACATCGCGGATTCTGTCGCCTGATTTTGCGCGGCCCGGAAAATGTCCGCCAATAACTGTTTTCGCAAAAAATGGCAACGCCCCTTATTCAGCCGGGTCAGTTGCCATTTTTTATAATGTTGGAGGCTAAGCTGATTAGCCGATTTTGATTTCAGTTCCATTGTTTTCTTAATTAATTTTTTTCATAGCGAGACTTCCAATTTTGGGCATAATTGTTACGGGATAACTTAAATAAGTGTTCATAAGGGGTCACATCAATTTCTTTTTCCTTTAATTTTTTTCTTAAAAATTTATGGTCCCGTTTTGGTGTTGCTAAAATATAGCCTTTTATTAATATGTCCTCTGTGATTATCTCGTGTTCTTTTTTTAAAGCTCCTTCCCCAATTTTGCCAACAATTCTATGCCTTGCTACATCCCTGAATAATTCGGGAACAGGGGCGACTAATTCTTCCAGCAGTAATTTTTCTTGCTCGCGCCACATATGTCTCGTTTTTTCCACATAGTACGCTTCCCAGTCCATGTTTGATTTACCGTCTTCCTTCGGCAATTGTTTCAGGAACTTGCGAAACATAAAAAATCCGCCGATACCCATCAAAATGATTAGCAAAAATCCCCATAAAACAATCAGAGCATCACCTATGACTGACATATTATCACCTGTATTGTGTTTGCATTATCACTAGTAACAAAATTTTCCTTTAACTTTTAATGCTTATAGGCTATTATAGTACCATACTGATACTTGCCTGTCATGAAATAAATTTATTCAGCAATTTTTTACATTCGACATTAACTATATTATAATTTATTACAATTAAATAGTTTCTATATACATTATATTAGCATATTTGCTGTTAATTTGTCATATGAATGACTGACAACAGAAACATTAAACAGGTAAGGAGGCAATAGGATGGCTAACAATCATTGCGAGGAAACGACAGAAAACAATAAAAACGGACTCCATACGCCACCATCCCCGGAATTTCCCGAACTGCGTAATTTGGCTTCGTTACCTAGCCCCATCCTTCAATGGATCGATCAGAATATGACCGGTTTTATTACTGTATGGGATCAATATGGTGTTATAATCTATATTTCAAAAACAGTAGAGCAGTTACTTGGTTATCGTGTGACAGATTTAATGGGGACGAAGTGGCATGAATGGGTTTCCCCGGAAGATACCTCGTATATAAAACAGAACTTTGATTCAACACTTCATAAACAGCAAATATTTAACATTCATATACACAACCTGGATGGTAAAAGTATTTGGACAGAGAATTTGGTAACCTCGGTTAAAGATGCCAGTGGCCATTTATATTATATCGCGGCGACAAAGGACATCACAGACAAGAAAGAAGCGGAAGAAATGATGATCCGGTCCGAGAAGATGTCTGTTGCCGGTCAACTTGCTGCGGGAATTGCCCATGAAATCCGTAATCCACTTACATCGCTGAAAGGTTTTTTGCAGCTTTTGCAGGCCGGAGTGAATAAAGAAGATGAATTTTATAAAATCATGGTTGATGAGATTGAGAAAATGGAGAACATCACATCGGAACTATTGTTCATTTCCAAACCAATGACTGATCATAAGGTAGTGGAGAATTTATCGGAAATGATTAAAGATGTTGTGACGCTGTTAAAACCACAAGCCGATTTAAAAAACATTAACATTCAGCAGAAACAGGATACAACTCAGGTTGTCAATTGTGACCGATCACAAATTAAACAGGTTTTTACGAATCTATTCAAAAATGCGGTTGAGGCCATGGACGAGCCCGGCTTCATAAACGTGAACACCCGGTTACATAAAGATGAAATTGAAATTGATATTAGCGATGAGGGGCCAGGGATACCTGAAGATGTTATCCATAAGCTCGGAGAACCTTTTTTCACGACAAAACAGAATGGTACAGGTCTTGGTCTGATGATTAGCCGACAAATTCTTGAACGGCATGGTGGGCGACTGGACATTTTACAAAATGAAGATAAAGGCAGCACTTTTAGAGTTATTTTGCCGCAATCCCAAGATAAATAATACTTGATTTATACATAGATTGATATAATATTTACTTATCACTTTTAATAATTTATCCATATATAGCATTCGGCGGGAAACGATTGTTTTATAGATTTTTTTGATATAAGATATATTTGTAGGTAATTTTTTGTCAAAATGGATGTGCTGACAAAAAGGCGATAGGAAGGAGTAAAGCTTTTATGGGAATTGATGCGAAAAAGCAGTTTGACTTAAATGGGCAAACGTACAACTTTTACCAATTAAGAGCCATTGAAGATGCTGGTGTGGGTAAGGTTTCACGTCTTCCTTTTTCTGTTCGCGTATTGCTGGAATCACTCATGCGCCAGCAGGATGGTCATGTCATTAAGGATGAACATGTAGAAGGCTTGTCTCAATGGGGAACAAGTGACGGAAAAGGGGTCGATGTACCTTTCAAACCGTCGCGTGTCATTCTCCAGGATTTCACCGGGGTACCAGCTGTCGTTGATCTTGCTTCATTGCGTAAAGCCATGGTTGACATGGGCGGTGAGCCGGATAAAATCAATCCGGAAGTACCGGTGGATTTGGTTATTGACCACTCGGTACAGGTGGATCAATATGGCACACCGAATGCACTGAAAGCGAATATGGAACTGGAATTTGAACGGAATATGGAACGTTATGAATTTTTGCATTGGGCACAGAAAGCCTTTGAAAACTACCGCGCCGTTCCGCCGGCAACAGGTATTGTTCACCAGGTAAACCTGGAATATATCGCAAATGTTGTTCATGGCATTGAACATGAAGATGGCACATATGATGCTTTTCCAGATACGTTAGTCGGGACTGACTCTCACACGACAATGATTAACGGTTTAGGTGTTCTCGGCTGGGGTGTCGGCGGTATTGAGGCGGAAGCAGGTATGCTGGGGCAACCATCTTATTTCCCGTCACCGGAAGTGATTGGTGTTAAATTTACCGGCAGCTTCCCGCAAGGAACGACTGCAACAGATTTGGCCTTAAAAGTGACACAAGTTTTACGCGAGAAAAATGTTGTCGGCAAGTTTGTGGAGTATTTTGGCCCTGGACTGAAAGATATGCCGCTCGCCGATCGTGCCACCATTTCCAATATGGCACCTGAATATGGCGCAACATGCGGTTTCTTCCCGGTTGATGACGAATCACTGAATTATCTCCGGTTAACCGGCCGCAGTGAGGAACAGATTGCACTTGTTGAAAAGTATTGCAAAGAGAACGATCTGTGGTATTCAGCTGATCAAGAAGATCCTGAGTATACAGAGCTTGTCGAAATCAACTTGTCCGAACTTGAGCCAAATTTGTCAGGACCAAAGCGCCCGCAGGATTTAATTGCGCTGTCGGACATGAAAAAAGAATTCAATAAAGCGGTCACAGCACCAGCCGGCAATCAGGGGTTAGGTATGGATGAATCGGAGTTTGAAAAGGAAGCTCCTGTTGAACATCCAAACGGCGAAACATCCGTGATGAAAACTGGCGCACTTGCGATCGCAGCGATTACATCATGTACCAATACATCCAATCCGTATGTTATGCTCGGTGCCGGATTGCTCGCGAAAAAAGCTGTTGAAAAAGGCTTGAAAGTACCGGAATATGTTAAAACATCACTGGCTCCAGGGTCTAAAGTCGTGACACGCTATCTGGATGATTCAGGATTACAGGAATACCTGAACCAGCTTGGCTTTAACCTTGTCGGCTACGGATGTACGACATGTATTGGAAATTCCGGACCACTACGCCCGGAAATTGAAAAAGCTATTGAGGAAAGTGATTTAACGGTTTCTTCTGTCTTGTCGGGTAACCGTAACTTTGAAGGACGTATCCACCCGCTGGTAAAAGCTAACTATTTAGCATCACCCCCATTAGTTGTGGCATACGCATTGGCAGGAACTGTCGATGTTGATTTGACAAACGATACACTTGGAACCGATGCTGACGGCAAGCCAATTTATTTAGAGGATATCTGGCCAACAATGGACGAGATTAAAAATGCTGTCCAAAGTGTTGTTACACCGGAGATTTTCCGTAAAGAATATGAAAGTGTATTTAATTCCAATGAAAAATGGAATGAAATCAAAACAACTGATGAACCTTTATTCGAATGGGACAGTGAATCAACTTATATTCAAAACCCGCCATTCTTTGAAGGATTATCAAGAGAAGCCGGGAAAGTTGAATCATTAAACAACTTGCGGGTCATTGGTAAATTTGGTGACTCCGTGACAACCGACCATATCTCACCGGCAGGCGCTATCGCCAAGGATATGCCGGCCGGCCAGTACCTGCAGGAAAAAGGCGTATCACCACGGAACTTTAACTCATACGGATCACGTCGCGGCAACCATGAAGTTATGATGCGCGGTACGTTTGCCAATATCCGCATCCGTAACTTACTGGCACAAGGTAAAGAAGGCGGCTATACCACATACTGGCCAACTGGTGAACTTATGCCGTTTTATGATGCTGCCATGAAGTATCAGGAAAATGATACAGGACTGCTTGTCATCGGCGGAAAAGATTATGGAATGGGTTCATCACGTGACTGGGCAGCCAAAGGGACAAATCTGTTGGGCATCAAAACAGTTATCGCTGAAAGCTTTGAACGGATTCACCGTTCCAATCTGGTTATGATGGGTGTGCTGCCGCTGCAGTTTGAAAAGGGTGACAGCGCTGATAAACTCGGATTGACTGGTAACGAAACATTCAATGTCGAAATTGACGAACATGTCAAACCGCATGATCGTGTTAAAGTAACAGCCATTGATGAAGAAGGAAATGAAACGGAATTTCACGTTATTGCACGTTTCGACAGTGACGTTGAGGTTGATTACTACCGTCACGGTGGTATTCTGCAAATGGTATTACGCAATAAGCTGGAATCTACCAGTAATGTTGTGCAATAAGCTGCCAAACAGGAGCCAATACTCCGGATCTATTCCGGTGTATTGGCTTTTTTCGTTATCATATGGAGGTCCTAAAAAGGGGCATTTCTACAATGTTAAGTAGGGTGCTCGTCTTTTTGAAAAATTTATAACAATATGCGCATTTAGCTTTACATTGATTGGGGCGGTCTATACGATTGAATCAGATCAATTGTAAAGGACAAGGAGAATAGTCATGATTAAACGATTACTTGGTATAGCCCTGCTTCTTGCCTTAATTGGCCTGACCGTTATAAATTTTATCGATGTTGGAGAAGACGATTATACTGAGCATGATAACGAAAACACGGAAGGTGCAGCGATTGTTCCACCGGGGGAGACAGGCGTGGAGGAAGGAAACTTTGCACCGGATTTTGAGGTCGACACACTGTCGGGGGACACGTTCCGATTATCAGAATTACGTGGCCAAAAAGTAATCCTAAACTTTTGGGCGTCATGGTGCGGTCCATGTAAAGAGGAAATGCCGGAAATGCAGCAATTTCATGAGGAATATGGTGATCAGGTACAAGTCGTTGCGGTTAACCTGACCGGTAATGATTCAAGCGTCGATGCTGTACGGGAATATGTTGATGAACATGATTATACGTATCCCGTTCCACTGGATCGGGACTCGGAAATCCAGGAGCAGTATAACGTTTATAACGTACCAACGTCTTATTTTATCGGAACGGATGGAAAAGTCCAGGAACCACCAAAGCTTGGACCAATGACGTTTGATTTTATGGTCGATATGCTGGAAAAATTAACATAATACCAGGATAAATTTTTAAAATAATGGTAATACTACTCCTAAAACATCGCTTGATCCATAATAATTTCGGATAAGCTTTAAAAAGGGGTGGTTTCGATGGCGTTGAAGAAGCGATTGTCGTTTGATGAACTTGTACGGGAAAACCGCAACCAGATTTTGCAGGATGCGTCACTACTGGACAGGATTGAACAGAATGTTGAAACGAAAATGCACGAGTCCCTGGATCAGAAGTCTGCAGAGTAGGACTGCTCACGGTAAAGCCTGACGTTTATGGACAGGCTTTTTTGTTTCACATTGGGGAATCATAAACGGCAAAAAGTCAAAGGATAAGAGATCCTTTCGCCCCCGCTGAATGGGTAAGGGACGAGCCTCACGGTTTTCCAGTGTATATTTTTCCGTTATCCGCAAAAAATTTAATCAGGTACACCTTTAATAGTACCATTAAATTTGGAAAGGGGAATCGAAGTGACTGACAAATATCCTTATGAGCCGAAGCCGGATGACCGGAGTGACAATGTTGAAAAGCTGCAGGACATGGTACAGGATACCATTCAAAATATCGAAGAAGCTCATGAGACGATGAAGCACGCCTCAGGAGACGATAAAGAAAAGATCAAGGCAAAGAATAAACGCCGTGAAGAAGCGATCGAGGGCATGCGACAGGAAATTAAAGATGAAGCGAAGCAATAAGAGTAACCTCAAACCATTAACATAATGGTTTGAGGTTTTCGTGTGTAATCGGTATGGGCAAATCATCCAATTTCAAAACCGATATATGATAAACTGTTTTATATACAAACAGATAGGGGGAAGCAGAATTGCATAAAACAAACACACCGATTGACGTAAGATACCAGGAAACAGACCAAATGGGCGTTGTTTACCACGCCAATTATCTCGTCTGGTTTGAAATTGGCCGGACTAAATATATCGAAAGCCTTGGTTTTACATATACCGATATGGAAAAAAACGAAATTGTTTCACCGGTAACAGACGCTCAGGTGCGTTTCAAAAAACCGGTCCGTTATGGTGAGCAGGCAGCGGTTGAAACATGGATTGAAACATACGACGGTATCCGGACTGTTTACGGCTACCATATCCTCAAGGAAAATGGTGACGTTGCTGTGAGTGGGACAACGACACATGTCATCGTTCATAAGACGTCCTTTCGTCCATTATCTTTGCGTAAAGCATATCCCGAATGGCACCAAGCTTATTTACGGCAAGTAAATGGAGAATCATAATGGCTTTTGGAATTGACAGGTATGAATTAGAAAAATGGAAAACAGAAGTGACAGATGGCCATATAAGCTTTTTGACCCATTATTGGATTGATGAACGGTTTCCCGGATGTAATACGGTTACAAAAGTCGGATGTCGTGACCTGCAGAAATTAACTGAATGGGGCGCGAAGTACGACTTGAAAGCTACCTGGATCCATATGGATGGAGAACACCCGCACTTTGATCTTTTCGGCGAGACACAGGCCAGTATATTAAGGCAGGAAGCCCAATGGGAACAAATAAACCGATTTGATCTGTGAAAAGAGTCAATAATTATAGAAACGTAAAAAAGGGGGCACTGGTTACGTCAGCCCCTCTTAACTGTAGATAAATTCAGGTTCTTGTTTGTCGTTACCCAACTGAATGGTTAAGTCCTCGTCATCGAAATACCAAGCATCTGATCGCTCGATAAAAAATGTCACACCTTTAACCTTGGTGGAAGCATATATATCATCCGGCACATCACGGCTGACCGCCAATGAAAAACCGGGTACTTTCCCGCCAAATCCATATCGGACGTAAAACCTTACATAAGACTGACCGTTCAGGTCGAATTCCGCTTTATACCATTCGGCTGCTTCATGCGCGACGTACAAATTCAAACAGATCACTCCCTGAGTGGGTTTTGTTTATTTTTCAGGTTTTTCCGGTACGGGATCCACGCCGCCCGCATGGAAAGGGTGGCATTTACTAATGCGGCGGATTGTCAGATAGCCACCTTTAAAGAGGCCAAACCGTCGAAAAGCTTCCAGCCCATATTCAGAGCATGTCGGAAAAAAACGGCATGTCGGCGGTTTAAATGGACTTATCGCTTTTCGGTAAAATTTAATCAGACCAATCAAAATATATGTCATATTCGCTTAGCCTTCTTCTTGGGGTGATTCATCCTGTCGTTTATCATACGTGATCGATGCGATGGCATCATGCATATGAATGGATTCCTCGTTGCGGCATTGAACCTGGAACCTAGTGACAAACGCCATTTCATATAAATCAGCTGCAACCAGACGTGCCAAATCTTCAACAAAACGGGGATTTTCATAGGCCTGTTCGGTCACCATTTTTTCGTCAGGGCGTTTGAGTACGGGATGCAGCCTGGCACTAGCATTGCTTTCGGCCGCTTCAAGCAGCCATTCCTTCCAATCCGTTGCCTCCTCATCAAAGTCCTCTGCCAATCCGACCGTCATGGTCACTTCCCCGCGCTGGTTATGGGCACTGTATTCACTGATTTCTTTTGAGCACGGGCAAAGCGTCGTGATAAGTGATGTTAAGGAAGCTTCCATCGTATAGCCTGCTGTTGTATCATAGTTGACACGGATCATAATATCCGCATGGTTCATGCCGGAAAGATCCGATTGCGGCCCGCGGCGTTCATAAAACCACGGGAATCGCACCGTGATTTCCGCATCTTTTTGATCCAGGCGTTCGACCAGGTCTTTTGCGAATGTCTTGAGTGTTTTCAAGTCGATGACAAATCCTTTTTGGTGAAACGCCTGAAGCTGTTCTGTGAAACGACTCATATTTGTTCCCTTGCTGGATTTTTCAATGCTGGAGGAAAACTCAAATGTACCGATCGTCGTTTGTGTTTTCGGTTCCAGATTGCTTGCAATAGATATCGGATGTTTCACATTGGCAATACCCACAGCATCGAGGTCAAATAAAAAGTCTTTTTTTGTATTTTGTAAATCGGCCATTTTGCTTTTTTCGCTTGGTTTTGTTCTGGGACCGGGCTCGACAGAACCAAATAGTTTCTGACGTTCAGCTTTATCCGGTAACTGTTTCGTTGCAATTGTCTTAGCTTTGTCCATAACGATCTGTGACCCCTTCCAATTAGTAGCTATTACTACCATAGTATACTAAACGTTCGAATCAGGATTCAATTTATCGGCTTTATCCCGCATATAACGGATAGTAACCCCATGAAATTTAAACTTTATTACCTTACATCCATTTAATTTTCGGTTCGGTTTTATTTTTTATCCGTCTGATGTTTTCCCGGTGACGATAAAACACAAAAATGGTCAAAGCGGTTGTTACGATAACCAGTCCCCAATCGCGGAAAATAACAGACACGATCACGGCAACGAATCCGGTAACCATGGATGACAGGGAAACATATTTGGAAATGTACAATGTGCTGAGAAATGACGTCACCATGACAGCAAATAAAATAGGATTGATACCGAGAATGATTCCACCTGACGTGGCAACGGCTTTCCCACCCTTGAATTTGGCGAACAGCGGATACGTGTGCCCGAGAACAGCAAACAATCCGATTGCCAGACGAAACACATCTGCACCAAATAATAATGGAACCATTGTTGCGGCTGTGCCTTTCAAGATATCGGCCAATGTCACAATGATACCGGCTTTTAAACCTAGGATACGGAATGTGTTGGTGGCACCAAGATTACCGCTCCCATGTTCCCGGATATCCATATTGTAACCAAGTTTTCCAACAATGACGCCTGAGGGGATGGAACCCAATAAATAAGCGATCAGAGCAAAGGCTAAAAATTCCATAACATTCCCACTTTCCAGTGCAAAATAACTTTAGTCTATTTTACCACGAATTGACGTTTCAAAGAACCTTTATTAAAAGGTGCGTCAAAAAACGTTTAATACATAATGAAAACGGTTATGGATCATTATATTGTAGAAAACTATCGAAAAGGAGAAACGGATGATTGAATTCCAGAATATAAAAAAAGTTTACGCGGATGGAACTGAAGCCCTTAACAATTTTTCATTGAAAATTAATGAAGGCGAACTCGTAACATTAATCGGTCCGAGCGGCTGTGGAAAAACAACAACGATGAAAATGATTAATCGATTAATTGAACCGACGGACGGGATGATATACATAAACGAAATGGCTATTAATGATTACAATATTCACGAACTACGGTGGAATATTGGCTATGTTCTTCAGGAAATTGCCTTATTCCCGCATATGACAATTGAAGAAAATATTGCCATTGTACCGGACATGAAGAAATGGAAACGACAAGACATCCGAAAAAGAACAAATGAACTGTTGGATATGGTCGGGCTCGATCCGTCCGTATACAGACAGCGGAAACCAAGTGAACTTTCAGGTGGTGAGCAGCAGCGTGTTGGTGTAATCCGGGCGCTGGCCGCTGATCCGGATATTATTTTAATGGACGAACCTTTCAGTGCCATTGACCCAATCAGCCGTGAACAATTGCAGCGTGATATCAGAAAGCTGCAGCAGGAAATCAGGAAGACAATTGTTTTTGTGACCCATGATATGGATGAAGCGCTGGCACTTGGTGATCACGTCTGTCTCATGAAAGAGGGCCGGATCGTTCAGGTGGATACGCCCCAGCAGCTAGTTCTAAACCCCAAAACAGACTTTGTCAAAGATTTTATCGGTGAGCGTCGATCGCCATGGCAGACAGCAATTGACGTGATAGCAGATCAAACGGCATCCCATATCATTTCAGCATCCGCGTATACAGAAAACGCCTTTCCTGGACATGGGACATATATGATTAAAAATGAACAAAATAAATTTGTCGGTGCTGTCATTGACGGACAAAGAACGGATGATGTAGTTACACTTGCGAATCATTTGTCGTTGGACGAGGCAACAGATATTTTACAGGAAAACAACCAGTCCATCTTTCCGGTGCTAAAAAATGACCACCTTGTCGGCATATTGACTTATAAAGATGTTGTGGCACACTTGAAGCGGGAAACAGCCAGGCAAGATGGGGTGATCTGGTAATGGAGGCATTCATTTCTGTTTTTCAAAACAGACAGGAATTGCTGCTGGAGACCATTTGGGAACATTTGCAGGTGTCACTGTTATCATTGGTTATAGCCATTTTGATTGCCGTGCCGTTGGGACTTATATTGACCAGATATCAGCGCGTTGCAGAACCAATCATTGGGATATCCGCCATTATGCAAACAATCCCTAGTCTGGCTGTTTTGGCTTTTCTTATTCCATTTTTTGGGATTGGAACGACACCGGCTATTATAGCCTTAACCGTTTATGGACTGTTGCCGATTTTACGCAACACCTATACAGGGATTAAGGAAGTGGAGCCGGCTTTAAAAGAGGCAGCGAAAGGAATGGGTATGAATTCCTTTAAACGCCTGACGAAAGTAGAGCTGCCGCTTGCCATGCCGGTTATCATGGCAGGTATCCGGACGTCCATGGTGTTGATCGTGGGGACAACGACGATTGCGGCATTAATCGGGGCCGGCGGTTTAGGCGAGCTGATTCTACTAGGGATTGACCGCGGTGCCGATTTGAATCTTATTCTGCTTGGTGCGATTCCAGCGGCATTATTGGCCGTACTACTGGATTTTATTTTACGTGGATTTGAACGCATTTCCAGATGGGCAGGGTTTAAATCATTTACAGCTATGCTGGTACTAGCCATTTTAATTGTAGCTGCACCGTTTCTCGTTTCGCCGGCAAAACAGGCGGATCTTACAATTGGTGGGAAACTTGGCTCTGAACCAGCGATTTTGATTAATATGTATAAGCTTCTGATTGAATCAGAGACCGATCTGACGGTTGAGCTCGAACCCGGGCTAGGTAAAACGGCCTTTGTATTCAGCGCCTTGAAAAGCGGGAGTATCGACATTTATCCTGAATTCACCGGCACAGCTATCGTGACCCATTTGGAACAGGAAACGGACAGTAATGATAAAAAGGATGTATATGAGCAGGCAAGGCAAGGTATGGAAGCGGAATATGGTATGATTATGTTAGAACCAATGGCATTCAATAACACGTATGCTGTTGCAACGACAGAAGAATTGGCCGAAAGATATAATCTTGAGTCAATAGGTGATTTGGGCAAGGTCGAAAATGATATCACGGCCGGTTTTACACTGGAATTTAAAGATCGTTATGACGGTTATGTTGGCATGCAGGACGTTTATAATCTGGCTATTACCGATGTGCAAACAATGGAACCGGGTATTCGTCAAGAAGCCCTGGCAAATGAGGAGGTGGATGTTATCGATGCGTATGCAACGGACAGTTACATGGTCGATATGGACCTGACAATACTGGATGATCCTGAGAATCTATTTCCACCGTACCAAGGTGCCCCATTATTACGTGAAGATACGTTGGCGAAACATCCGGAATTGGCCGATCTGTTGAATCAGCTTGGCGGCCGTATAACCGATGAAGAAATGCGCCAGATGAATTACGCTGTTGACTATGACGATCTGGATCCGGTGGATGTGGCCCGTGAATATCTGGCGGAAGAAGGCTTGATTGAAAACGAAAGAGGGTATACTGAATGACGTGGGAAAATCCGACAAACGAGACGATTAAAAGGCTCTGCAGTAGCTGAGACGATCGCTGTTGTCGTTTATCCAATAACCCTGGCGCACATCTTATCAAATTGCAAAAATCATGCAGGATAGGGGTTATAAAATCAAAATAATTGATTGAATGGCCTGTTCAGGTCATTATTTTTTTGTACTTCTTTGATATTATAGTATACTGATAAACATGTATGGCAGGCAACACTCGTCCTTAGACACGAATAAAGTTTACAATTTGAAACGTTTGTTCTATCATTGAAATCATTAACGTAAAACATGTATCCTAGGAAAGAAAGAGAGGGGACAGGACTGCATGGCTAACGAATCGTTACATTATACAGATGACTCCATTCAGGTACTGGAAGGTCTTGCTGCGGTAAGAAAAAGACCAGGCATGTATATAGGCAGTACCGATCAGCGCGGCCTGCATCACTTAGTTTTTGAGATTGTTGATAATGCTGTTGATGAGGCTTTAGCCGGTTATGGGTCCGTGATAAAAGTGACCATTCATCAGGATGACAGTATTTCAGTGGAAGATGCGGGAAGAGGTATTCCAACCGGTGTACATAGCAGCGGCAGACCAACTACTGAGGTTATTTTTACGGTCCTGCATGCCGGTGGAAAATTTGGCCAGGGCGGCTATAAGACAAGCGGTGGTCTGCATGGCGTAGGTGCGTCCGTTGTCAACGGCCTGTCCGAATGGCTGGAAGTGACCATTTTCCGCGATGGCCAAAAATACAAGCAGCGGTTTGAAGACGGTGGTAAATCTGTCAAGTCATTGGAAAAAGTGGGTAAAACAAACAAGAAAGGGACGATCATTCACTTTAAACCGGATCCCTCTATTTTTTCGACAACCACCTACAATTTTGAAACATTGTCCGAACGGCTGAGAGAAGCAGCTTTTTTATTGAAAGGGTTAAAGATTGAACTGACCGATAAACGGCATCAGGTGCAAGACGTGTATCAATTCCCGGACGGACTGAAATCATTTGTCACATACCTGAATGAAGAAAAAGACACATTGCATCCGGTCGTTTTCTTTGAAGGTGAGCAGCAGGACATCGAAACGGATTTTGCTTTTCAATTCAATGACGGATTTTCTGAAAATATGCTGTCGTTCGTGAACCATGTACGGACAAAAGATGGCGGCACGCATGAATCCGGCGCGAGAACGGCCATAACGCGGGTGTTTAATGATTATGCAAGAGAAAAATCGTTCCTTAAAGAAAAAGACAAAAACCTTGAAGGTACGGATATCAGGGAAGGTCTGACGGCAATTGTTTCGGTTCGCATACCTGAAGAATGGCTACAGTTTGAAGGTCAGACGAAGGATAAATTGGGTACACCTGAAGCCCGGTCAGTTGTTGATTCCGTCGTATCTGAAAAACTTTCTTATTTTCTGGAGGAGAACCCGGATGGCGCCGGAGCGCTGGTGCGTAAAGCCATCAGGGCACGAGAGGCACGTGAAGCAGCACGAAAAGCAAGAGAAGAATCGAGATCCGGAAAAAAGAAAAAACGGAAAGATACCCTTTTAAGCGGAAAATTGACACCAGCCCAATCGAAAAATCCGGAAAAAAATGAGTTATATCTTGTGGAAGGTGATTCTGCCGGGGGTTCAGCTAAACAGGGCCGCGATCGTAAGTTCCAGGCAGTGCTCCCATTACGCGGTAAGGTTATTAATACAGAAAAGGCCAAGATTCAGGACATTTTAAAGAATGAAGAGATATCCACGATCATTCATACGATCGGTGCGGGTGTTGGCGGTGATTTTGACTTAAAAGATATTCAATACGATAAGATTATCATTATGACCGATGCTGACACAGACGGCGCCCATATCCAGGTATTGCTCCTCACCTTTTTTTACCGGTATATGCGCCAGCTTGTTGAGGCTGGCATGGTTTATATCGCTCTTCCGCCGCTTTATAAGATAACGAAGGGAAAAGGCAAAAAGGAACGAACAGTTTATGCATGGGATGACGATGAAATGAAAAAAGCCATCAGTGAATTTAAAAATGGTTATACCATTCAGCGTTATAAAGGCCTTGGTGAGATGAATGCAGATCAATTGTGGGAGACAACGATGGATCCGGAAACCCGAACCCTGATCCGGGTGACGATTGATGATATTGCCCGTGCCGAAAGACGGGTGACCACATTAATGGGGGACAAAGTCGAACCGCGGAGAAAATGGATTGAAGGCCATGTCGAATTTGGTATGGCGGAAGATGCAAACATTTTGGAAAATGATAAAATTCATTCAGACTAAGCAAAAATAAAGGAAACGGTTGTGACGTTGTACAGGGGGGATTGGTTTGGCAAAAGCTGAAAACTTTTTGGACCTGCCACTTGAAGAAGTGTTGGGTGATCGATTTGGACGATACAGTAAATATATCATTCAGGAACGGGCATTGCCAGATGTCCGGGATGGCCTGAAGCCTGTCCAGCGCAGGATTTTATATGCCATGAATGAGGAGAGAAATACACACGATAAATCTTTCCGCAAAGCAGCCAAAACAGTTGGGACGGTTATCGGGAATTATCACCCACATGGGGATACGTCCGTCTATGATGCCATGGTCCGGCTGAGTCAGGAATGGAAAGTGCGCAATAGCCTGGTGGAAATGCACGGAAATAACGGAAGTATTGACGGTGACCCGCCTGCAGCTATGCGTTATACAGAATCAAGGCTGTCAAAGATCGCTTCAGAAATGTTGCGGGATATCGGAAAAGAAACAGTCGATTTCGTTCCCAATTTTGATGATACGATTATGGAGCCGATTGTCCTGCCGGCAAAATTCCCGAACTTACTGGTAAATGGATCAACAGGCATATCGGCTGGGTATGCCACTGACATACCTCCGCACAATCTGGGTGAAGTCATTGACGCCGTCATTAAGAAAATTGATAAACCTTCTGTCACAGTAGATGAATTAATGCAGGTTATGAAGGGGCCAGACTTTCCGACAGGTGGCATTATTCAAGGTGTCGATGGTATCCGGAAGGCGTATGAAACGGGAAAAGGCAGAATTATCATCCGCGGGAAGGCAGCGATTGAAGAGATTCGCGGCAACCGACAGCAAATTGTTATCGACGAAATCCCGTACGACGTTAATAAAGCGACGATGGTTAAAAAAATGGATGAATTGCGGATTGACCGCAAAGTGGAAGGCATTGCCGAGGTTCGGGATGAAACGGATCGTACCGGTTTGCGGGTCGTCATTGAGCTGAAAAAAGGAGCCAACAGTGAAGGCATCCTGAATTATTTATATAAAAATACGGATCTTCAGATAACGTATAACTTTAATATGGTAGCCATCCATGATAAAACACCTGACCTTTTGTCATTGCCACAAATACTTGACGCCTATATTGCGCATCAAAAAGAAGTTGTCACAAGACAAACCGTTTTTGATTTAAATAAAGCAAAAGACCGGGAACATATTGTAGAAGGCCTCATTAAGGCCATTTCCATTTTAGATGATTTAATTACAACCATCCGTGCTTCTAAGGATAAACAGGATGCAAAAAAACAAATCATAGCTCAATATGACTTCTCGGAACAGCAGGCCGAAGCTATTGTCACACTGCAGCTATATCGGCTGACGAATACGGATGTTACTCAGCTTGAGGAAGAAGCTGAAGAATTGAAGAAACGGATCGAGGCACTGGAAACATTACTGTCCAGCGAGAAACAACTGCGGCAGCACATCAAAAAAGATTTAAGTCAAATCAAGCGAACGTTTACGGATAATCGGAAGACGGCCATAGAAGATAAGATTGAAGAATTGACGTTTAACATTGAGGTAACGGTAGCAAGTGAAGATGTGGTTTATTCAGCGACGCGGGACGGCTATGTCAAACGGACGAGCACCCGGTCCTATGGTGCTTCCAATGGTGAGGACCCCGGAATTAAAGACGGCGATCACCTGGTTGGTTTAATGGAACTGAACACGACAGATCATATCCTGCTGTTCACGAACAAAGGCAACTATATTTATCTGCCCGTTCATGAATTGCCGGATATCAGGTGGAAAGACATCGGACAGCATATTTCCAACCTTGTCTCCATCGGCAAAGATGAAAGAATTATTCAAAGTATCCCGATACGAACATTTGAAGATGATCAATATCTTGTCTTTTTTACAAAAAATGGTATGGTCAAACGCAGTGAATTAGCCTTGTATAAAGCGCAGCGCTATTCGAAGGCGCTGATTGCCCTGAATTTAAAAGATGATGATGAAGTCATTGATGTTTACCAGACTAATGGCCATTACGATGTGTTTATTGCTTCCGACAAAGGTTTTGGCCTGTGGTATCACGAATCAGAAATATCCGTGGTTGGACAGCGGGCGGCAGGTGTAAAGGCGATTAAGCTCAAAGCAGATGAATATGTTGTCAGCGGCCAGGTTTTCGATGAGCTAACGGAACCATCCATTGTAGCTGTGACTCACCGTGGTGCCGTTAAACGGATGAAGCTGAGTGAATTTGAGAAATCCGGCCGTGCAAACCGTGGATTGATCATGTTGCGTGAATTGAAAACAAAAGCTCACCGGCTCAGAGGACTATACACGGTTAATGAACACGATACGATCTATTTCCGGACCAGTAAAGGTGAAACACACCATTTATTCCCGCTTGAACTGTCAACCAGTGACCGTTACAGCAACGGCTCCTTTGTTATTGACAGTGATCATCAGGGTGATGTAACCGGAGTGTGGAAAGAGGCGGTGTATCAGACGCCTTTTGACGACTGAGTGTTAACAGCAGACAGTTTCCGTTACCTGTCTGCTGTTTTTCTTTGTGTTTTCAGAAAAATATGATATACTGTCAGTATTATCATGAAGGGAGCGGTGGGAACGGACTTACGACAGAAGATTATAGAAGACGCTTTAATGTTGTTTGACAAATACGGTTTTCACGGTGTCACGGTTAATGAGATTGTGTTGAAAACAGGCACATCCAAGGGCGGTTTTTACCACCATTTTACGAGTAAGGACGAGTTATTGTTTGTTATTCATGATGCGTTTATTACGTATGTATTGGAGAAGGCAGCGGCTGCCAACGAAATGTTTCCTGACCCAACAAGGAAACTGCAGGCCATCATTAAAGATTTTGTTAAGACTTTCGATCTTTACAAACCGCACATCACCGTTTTTTACCAGGAAAATATTTATTTGAAACCGGAATACGAAATAAAAATTAAGAAAAAACGGGACCAGTTTAAGCAAATCATAATGGATGTGTTAAGTGAAGGCAAAGATGCCGGTGAATTCCGTGAAGAGGTCCCCGTTGATATCACGACTATGGCCATATTGGGGATGGTGAACTGGACGTACAAATGGTATAACCAATCCGGAGCAAAGTCAATTGATGAGATTAGTTCAATTTATGTTGATTTAATACTTCACACTGTATTGAAAGCGGATTCGTTTATGAGTGACACATATCAGGAATTACTGATCGGTAGCGTCAAAAAAGATATCTATTGGTAAGTCTTTTTTTATCATATGAACAGACCAATCAGTCGGTTTTATCAGAAGCTACACATGAAGGGGGGATTGTCATGAACTTTGAACTGACGAAAGAGCAAATGATGATCCGGGAAATGGTACGGAATTTCGCTCAAAATACCATAAAACCGAGGGCTATCGAAATTGATAAAAAAGCAACGTTTCCGCTTGATATTTTTGAACAAATGGGAGAATTAGGGCTATTGGGCATCCCGTTTCCGGAAGAATATGGCGGATCGGGCGGTGATACTGTTTCTTATGCTATTGCTGTAGAAGAAGTCGGAAGGGTGTGCGGCAGCACAGGCCTCAGTTTTGCAGCAACTGTTTCACTTGGCGCCAGTCCTATCTATTATTTTGGCACAGAAAAACAAAAGGAAACCTTTTTGACTCCGATGGCCGAAGGAAAAGCGCTGGGTTCATTTGGTTTGACAGAACCGAATGCCGGATCGGATGCTGGCGGAACAAAAACAACCGCAACAGAAGATGGTAATGACTACATCATTAATGGTGAAAAATGTTTCATCACCAATGCCAGCTATGCTGAAACCATTATTGTAACCGCTGCCACCGGTAAAAATGATCAGGGTAAAAATATTATCTCAGCGATTATTGTTCCAAGTGACACAGAAGGGCTTACCATTACATCCCATTACGATAAGATGGGGGTCCGCGGTTCGGACACAGCTGAGATTGTACTGGATAATGTCCGGGTACCGAAAGAAAATTTGCTCGGCGATCCGCAAAAAGGATTTAAGCAATTTTTATATACGCTGGATGGCGGGCGGATATCGATTGCGGCATTGGGGTTGGGAATTGCCCAAGCATCATTGGATAAGGCACTCAGCTACGCGAAAGAACGCAAACAATTCGCCAAACCGATATCTGATTTCCAGGCCATTCAGTTCAAGCTTGCCGATATGGCTATGGAAGTGGAACTCGCCCGGAATATGGTTTACAAAGCGGCCTGGCTGAAAGATCAGGAAAAGCCTTTTTCCAAGGAAGCTGCCTTTGCGAAACTGTATGCAACGGAAACGGCATTCCGGGCAGCGAACCAGGCTATTCAAATTCATGGTGGCTACGGTTATATGCGTGAATATGAAGTAGAAAGGTATTTACGTGATGCCAAATTATTGGAAATAGGGGAAGGGACCTCCGAAGTCCAGCGCATGGTGATTGCAAGACAATTAGGGTGCTGAAAACTGACAGTTCATCAACAGCATTTGTTGACAATTATTATGTAACAAAAGAAAAAACCACCTAGGGGGCGGTAAATATGACAAACATAAAAGCATCTATGGCAGGCAGTGTATGGAAAATAGTGGTCAGTGAAGGAGACAGCGTGGAAACTGACCAGGACGTTGTCATTCTGGAATCGATGAAGATGGAAATACCGATTACAGCTGAAGCAGGCGGGGTAGTGAAAGAACTGAAGGTTGCTGAAGGTGACTTTGTTAATGAAGGCGATGTGATCGCCATTATTGCATGATTTATAAATGATGTGTTCCAGTCCCCGACGCAGGCCTGGAACATTTTCGGTATATCTATCGACCGACCCAGGGAAAGGAGAATGGCTGTGGCAGCACTTATCGATTATGACGTAAAAGATGATCATATTGCCGTTTTAACACTCAACAGGCCGGGAGCTATGAATGCCATGTCCAAAGGGCTGCTTGATGAATTAAATGCGCACATCGAAAAGATTAATGCGAGTAACACCATCCGCTGCACAATTATCACGGGGACCAATGAAAAAGCGTTCTGTGCGGGTGCAGACCTTAAAGAGCGAAAGGGCATGACGGAGGAACAGGTGATTGAGGCAGTTACATACATTGGCAGCACAGTGACAGCCATCGAAAATATGAAAATGCCTGTTATAGCGGCTATAAATGGTGCGGCATTTGGGGGTGGGCTTGAACTGGCACTGGCGTGCGACATAAGGATCACTGCGGACCATGCAAAACTTGGATTGACCGAGACATCACTGGCTATTATTCCGGGGGCCGGGGGGACCCAGCGGATGACGCGATTAATCGGGGCGGGGCAGACGAAGCGGCTGATTTTCACGGCAAAGCGGGTTACGGCCGAAGAGGCTTGGCGGCTTGGATTGGTTGAACAGGTGACACCATCCGAAAACTTACTCCCGGAAGCGATAGAGTTCGCCCGAGCCATTATGCAAAATGGGCCAGTAGCTTTAAGACAGGCAAAAACAGCCATTAATCAAGGCGCACAAACAGATATAATGACAGGTCTGTCCATTGAACACTTATGCTATAAAGAAACACTGGCAACCGATGATCGGCTGGAAGGGCTTCAGGCATTTAAAGAAAAGCGCAAACCAGTGTATCAGGGCAAGTAATGGGAGCAAGGAGGAACAAAAATGACTTACATGGACGAATTAAACGAACGAATCAAAAAAGTCGAAAAAGGCGGCAGTGAAAAATACCATCAAAAAAATGAGGAAAAAGGGAAGCTATTTGTCCGTACACGGCTGGAACTGTTATTTGATGACGATATGGATATAGAAGATGCTTTTTTTGCCAACTGTATGGACGACAGTCTGCCTGCAGATGGTGTGGTGACGGGGGTTGGCCGGATTAATGGTCAAGATGTATGTGTCATGGCCAACGATTCGACTGTGAAAGCCGGTTCATGGGGTAAACGTACCGTGGAAAAAATCATCCGTATACAGGAAACGGCGGCAAACCTGGAAATACCGATGCTTTATCTGGTGGACTCTGCTGGCGCCCGCATTACAGACCAGGTCGAAATGTTTCCGGGACGCCGTGGAGCCGGACGTATTTTTCATAACCAGATTAAACTGTCAGGACGTGTGCCCCAGGTATGTCTTCTTTTTGGCCCTTCTGCAGCAGGCGGTGCTTACATACCGGCATTCTGTGATATTGTCGTCATGGTCGATGGCAATGCTTCAATGTATTTGGGATCACCGCGGATGGCTGAAAAAGTTATAGGCGAAAAAGTCAGCCTCGAGGAAATGGGCGGTGCCAATATGCATTGTTCGGTTTCCGGAGTGGGTGACGTCCTGGTGAAGTCTGAGGAGGAGGCCATAACATACACCCGCGATTACCTTGCCTATTTCCCAGCCAACTTTCGTACAAAGCCGGCCAAAACCAAATCAAAAGACGTTAACGATTTTGAGAAATCCATTACAGGTATTATTCCGGAAAATCAGAATGCACCATTCAATATGTATGATTTAATTGACCGCCTTATCGATGAAAACCGTTTTTGTGAGATCAAAAAGAAATTCGCTCCGGAGCTGATTACCGGAATGGCCAGAATGAACGGTAGATCTGTTGGAATCATTGCCAACCAGCCACGGGTGAAGGGCGGCGTGCTGTTTCCGGATTCGGCGGATAAAGCAGCCAAATTCATCCAGTTATGTGATGCGTTTAATATTCCACTTCTGTTTTTGATGGATATTCCCGGTTTCATGATTGGAACAAAAGTGGAACAAGCAGGGATTATTCGCCACGGTGCGAAGATGCTGGCAGCGATGAGTGAAGCTACTGTACCAAAGATTTCAGTCGTTGTCCGCAAAGCTTATGGCGCCGGGCTATATGCCATGGCCGGCCCCGCTTTTGAACCGGACGCCTGCCTGGCACTCCCGACAGCACAAATAGCCGTCATGGGTCCAGAAGCGGCGGTAAACGCCGTATACGCCAATAAAATAGCCGAGTTGCCGGAGGAAGAACGGCCGGCGTTTGTCAAGGAAAAGCAGAAGGAATATAAGGACAACATTGATATTTATCGCTTGGCCTCGGAAATGGTCGTGGATGCCGTGATTAATCCCGATCAACTGAGGGATGAACTGGTCAAACGCTATGCGATATATGAAGCAAAAAACACAACATTCACTGAACGGAAACACGGTGTGTATCCCGTATAGACTTAAAGCGATCCCCTTGGTCTGTTTATCAGGCCAGGGGGTTATTCATGTTATTAATTAACGATAATTTTATTATGTAAATCTGTTGCAAAGATTGCGATTGAACCGCCATAATATGATAAACTAAATATACAAATGACTGCAAATGTTAATGCTAACAGGTCCCAATACCTGTCACAGGCCATGCCGGCTATGCGGATGTTGGGCAATCAACTAGGAGGGAGCAACGATGAAAATAAACGATTTCATGATTACGGATGTCATTTCAGTGCAAAAAAATATCACGATCAAAGAGCTGCTGAGAACGTTGGTAACCAATCGGATTGGTGGTGTTCCCGTCGTTGGTGAAAATAACCGATTAAGCGGTATGATCAGTGATGGTGACGTCATCCGTTACTTGCAGCCACATGGTCGTACCATTTATGATGCGTTATCCATAGTATTTGTCAACGAAAAAGAAAATCTGAAGCAAAAGGTTGTATCCCGCATTGAAGACCATGCAGAGAAAATCATGAAAAAAAATATATATACAGTGCTTCCTGATGATGATATTGAAGAAGCCTTATCCATATTTTCTCGCTACCATTTCAAGAAAGTCCCGGTTGTTGATGACGACTCTGCAGTGGTCGGCGTTATCAGTCGCGGTGATATTATCCGATTGATTTCCAACCAAATGATTGCACGGGCCGAAGACTGATTGTTGTTTGCCAGGGCTGTTCGACGCAGCTATCCTTTGGTATAATACGGTCAGAAATGTTTGTATGGAAGGGAAAAACAGTGTGATGATAACCGAGAGAAACCAAACACATATCAGCCGGCTGCAGTTAGCCAGCCTTTATCAACTGATGCACGAAAACAGCGACACAACTAGTGCTAATAAATTATTGCAAGTTTATGAAAAATGGGATCGTCAAGATTTTATGATCAGTTTTGCTGGCCATTTTTCCGCTGGCAAGTCGTCCATGATCAATCATTTGCTGGGACGGTCGATTTTGCCCAAAAGCCCGATACCGACCAGTGCCAATATCGTTAAAATAAGATCCGGCAATGGGTTCGCCCGCATACACCTGGAAAATGGCTCACAGCTGGAATATGAAGAACCTTATGATATCGATATGATTAAAGCGTATGCGAAAGATAAAGCCGCAATTAAAGAGATTGAAATTAACACGCCGGGCACCATTCTGACAGATGATAGTGTCATTTTTGACACACCGGGAATCGACGCGGCTGATGATGCAGATCGGCTCATTACAGAATCTTCTCTGCACCTGGTGGATGCTTTGTTTTATGTGATGGATTATAACCATGTCCAATCGGAAGTTAATCTATACTTCCTGAAAAAAGTCCAGGACTATGCCATTCCCGTCTACTTAATTATTAACCAGATTGATAAACACGATGAACAGGAATTACTGTTTCAGACATTCTCCGACAAAATTAAACAAACGTTTGATCAATGGGAGATCTTTCCGAAGAAAATCTATTATTCTTCCTTAATGGAATGTTCTGCACCATTTAATCAAATAGATGACATTAAAAAGAAATTACTGGCGATGATGACGGCTGACAAACAAATGTCCAACCATATCAGCCGGTCAGTCAACCAGGTCATCAATGAGCATAAGGGCTATTTACGGCAATTATATGAAGGTGAAACAGTCCAGACGGAAATCCAGGAAGGTGAACCAATTACCGATACTGTAGCCAGACTGGATGAACTTCACGCCCATGTCTCTTATTTAAATCATATACCGGAAAGAATGCAGCACGATTTTTATGATGCTTTAAACGTAACCATGAAAAATGCCTACTTGATGCCGGCTGATTTACGGGATTTGGCACAATCATTTCTGGCGTCTCAACAATCTGATTTTAAGGTCGGGTTGTTTGCCTCAAAGAAAAAAACGAAAGAAGAACGACAGAAACGAATCGATGCCTTTTTAACCGGCCTGCAGCAAACTATTGAAACAGCCATTCAATGGAAAATCCGGGACAAATGGCTACAGTTATTACAGGCCTATGACGTGCATGACCAGGAGTTAATGCAGCGCATACAAAATCTATCGTTGACGTATGACGCCAACTCACTCAAAGCATTGATTAAACCAGGCGCAAAAGTGAATGGTGACTATGTCCTGCATTATACCAATGATGTCAGTGCTGATGTGAAGCAAAAATTTAAACAGAAGGCAGTACAGCTATGGGATATGATTCATGACAAAATTTCTGAAAAGATAACTCATGACCTGTCTGCCTATGCGCCTGAACGGGAGCGGTTGGAACGGATTTATGAGCAGCACGAGCAACATGAAAAACAAATGGTTGCGTTACAGGAAAAATGGCAGGAAGTGGATAATACTTTCACAAATCCCAACGCAGTATCGTATGATTCGGATTTAATAGATAAAGCACTGGTTGCAAAACATAAATCAGTTAAAGCAGCCGAACCGTTACCTGTCCAGGAAACACATGAATCTGCTGCCACCGAGACAAATGAACACGTCATGGCGAAACCAGTAGTCGCAGGTCAGCATATTTTAGATCACCTGGAAAAGACCAGGGAAACGATTGCAGATTTGCCTGGTTTTCAAGCACTTCGCAACGATTTGCAACGTAAATATGACCGGCTGGATAACCGCACATACACGATCGCATTATTTGGCGCGTTCAGCGCCGGAAAATCATCATTTGCCAATGCGTTAATCGGTGAGGACATCTTACCATCTGCACCGAATCCGACAACGGCCGTCATTAATCGTATTAGCCCGGTAACGGAAGAACATGCTCACGGTACAGTGGTTCTTCATTTGAAAGACGAAGCGACGCTGGTCAATGATCTGAAGTCCTTAACCAGGCAGTTTAAGCCTCAGGCAGATGATCTTGCGTCATTACTGGCGTGGGTTAAAGATCGTGCTATCCATCAAAGTGACCAATTGGCGAAAACACAACAGGCTTTTCTGACTGCCATGCTGGATGGATACCGGCACAGCAAAGCCAACATTGGTCAGCATATCACCATCGATGTCCATGAATTTGCTGATTATGTGACGGATGAAACGAAAGCTTGTTATCTTGAATCCGTCGACCTTTATTACGATTGTTCCGTAACTAGAGAAGGGATCACACTGGTGGATACACCTGGTGCCGATTCCATCAATGCCAGGCATACCAATGTCGCATTTGATTATATTAAACAGGCGGATGCGATTTTGTATGTTACGTATTACAATCACCCCTTTTCACGAGCAGACAAAGATTTTCTCATGCAGCTGGGACGGGTAAAGGATGCTTTTCAGCTGGATAAAATGTTTTTTATTATGAATGCATCCGACTTGGCGGAAACGATCTCAGAACAAAACATGGTTCAACAATATATTGAAGACCAATTGGCGGCTTTAGGCATTCGGTTTCCACGCTTATTTCCGGTATCAAGTAAACGATCACTTAAGGAAAAAAGGCACAATCGTACATTAAATAAACAAATGACTGCTTTTGAAGAAGCATTCAACCGGTTCATTCATGACGAGTTGACATCAATGACGGTTCAATCGGCTGTCCGAGATATTAAGCGGGCAAGACAATCTGTTCATCATTATCGCCGTTCAATGCAAATGGATGTGGAAGAAAAAGAACGTGCCCGTACTGAGCTGTTGACAAAAGAGGAATCGCTGAAACAGCTGACTCAGGCTATGGATACCGGTGTATACGAACAAAAAATCAGCCAAAAAATGGAAAAACAGTTATATTATGTACTGGAACGCCTGTCGATTCGCTTTCATGACTTGTTTAAAGAATCGTTTAACCCGACGACGATAACCGACTCGGGCAAGAAAGCTCAGCAGCAATTGGCAGACAGCCTAAGAAATCTGCTGGATTATGCCGGCTATGAGCTATTACAGGAACTTAGGGCAGTTTCTCTCCGGATTGAATCGTTTATAGATGATATACAAGAAGAGCTATTTCATCATTATACGAATAAAAGCAGTCCTATTGACGGGACGTTTATACTTCCTGATTTTGAGAAGCCAGAACTGACGACACCTAATTATGAACAGGCGTTTATACAGCTTGATTCCGGTACATTTGATCAAGAGCTAAAGCAATTCAATGGGACAAAAGCATTTTTTGCTAAAAACGAAAAAGAGAAGATGAAGGAAGGGTTGTTCAACCGTTTATACCCGTTTGCTAAGGAATACATTGCTGCCAACGAGGAAAAGATGCGCGCCTCTTACCTTCAGCAATGGTATGACATAATAGATCATGTCAAACAATTTATCAAACAGCAGATTGAAAGCTACATTGCGAATCAACTGCAGATGATCAATGATCAGTCAGTTGATAGCGAGACATTAAATGAAAAACATGAGGTGCTCACCTCGATTCTGGCTTACTATGAGGAGGTGAATCTATGACGACACAACAGCATACTATCATGCTGGTGGATGGAATGGCGTTACTCTTCCGCGGATTTTATGCTACAGCATTCCGGGGAAATGCAATGAAAACGCCTGGTGGCATTCCAGCCAATGGTGTCTATCAATTTATGCGGTATTTCCTTGATGCGGCAGGCAAATTTGCACCGACACATATCATTTGCTGCTGGGATATGGGGAGTAAGACGTTCCGGACTGATTTATACGATGGCTATAAGGCTAATCGGTCAGATCCGCCAGAAGAATTGATACCACAATTTGACCTTGTTAAAGAAGTTATGGAAGCTTTTGATATTCCCAACATCGGGTTGGAAAACTTTGAAGCGGATGATTGTATTGGTACATTGGCAAAACAATATGCTACAAATCACGATGTGCTGATTTTAACCGGGGATCAGGATATATTACAGCTTGTCGATGATGGCATCAGTGTTGCCATTATGCGGAAAGGAATCGGAAACTATGAACGCTTTGAGGCACATACCTTCGTGGCGAAAAAAGGCATCCATCCGCAGCAAATTGTTGATTTGAAAGGGTTAATGGGGGATACCTCGGACAATTATCCCGGTGTGAAAGGAATCGGTGAAAAAACTGCTTTAAAACTGATTCAGGAATACGGAACGATTGATCAGCTGCTTGAGAACCTTGATAAGCTCCCGGGTGGTATCCAAAAGAAAATCGATCAGAACATGGAGATGCTCCATTTATCGCGAACACTTGCTGAAATCAGGTGTGATCTCTCAGTTGATTGCTCACTGGATGATGCAGCGTGGCATCATGATAATAGGAGTATCCAGGGCAAATTGGCCGATTTGGCGTTTAGCAATTTAATAACGTTTGTCAATGAACAGGGAAAATCTGGTGTTCTTTAAAAGGCCATAAGGGACGCACATTAGGTGCGTTCCTTATTCTATTTAGATATGATTGTATGTTAATATGAACGTAATAAATGCATCGTGTTGTTTAGACAATATGGACACCCTTTCCCCTCATAATAAACACTCCTGACAGTATAGCAAAATTGGCGATAAATGGATGTGGGCTGCATCATTTAATAGACGTTTTTGCAGATTTACACCAGCGTTAAATAAGTACTGTTTTATAGTTGGAAGGTGAAACACTGTCTTGTTTTAATAATATTCCATATCATGATAAGCTTTTAGCAGGGAATAGTAAGAATAAACTGTATAAAAAAGAGGTGGATATGATCGTTTATACAAAACAGGAAATCGCTGAATGGCAAAAACAGCATCCGATACTAAAAGATATCGTTGATTTAAAGCCGGTATTTTGGATGAATCCTAATCTTAAAAAGGTAAACGAAACGGCATCACTACCCATAACACGTGAAGATATAGAAGAAGCCGAATTACTGTGGCAGCGCTTTGCTCCTTTTTTGGAACATGAGTTTCCGGAAACAAGTGAGACAGATGGCATAATTGAATCGCCTCTGAGAAAACTTACCAACTTGCAAGTGGAATGGTTCCCTGCAGTGGATGGCGAATATTACCTGAAGTGTGATCATGAGCTGCCAGTCGCCGGATCCATCAAGGCTAGGGGAGGTATTTACGAGGTTCTTCAGCATGCGGAAAAACTGGCAGTTGAAGCTGGAATGGTGAATAAAGATGATCATTATGACGTCTTGTCGAGTGAACGGTTCAAAGCGTTTTTCAGTCAGTATTCAATTGGCGTTGGGTCAACGGGAAATTTGGGACTAAGTATCGGCATTATCAGTGCCAAACTTGGTTTTAATGTATCCGTATACATGTCCATTGATGCAAAACAGTGGAAAAAAGATTTGCTGCGGGCAGAAGGTGCCAAAGTCATTGAGTATGAGGGTGATTTCAGTGAAGCCATAACGGCAGGCAGAGAACAAACCAATTCAGACCCCAATGGTTATTTTGTTGATGATGAAGACTCCAAACATTTATTTTTAGGCTATAGTGTCGCGGCCTTAAGGCTGGAAAAACAGCTGCAGCAGAAAAACATTCCTGTTGATGCCGACCATCCATTATTTGTTTATCTGCCTTGTGGTGTCGGTGGTTCACCAGGTGGTATTACATTCGGATTGAAGCAGGTTTTTGGTGATCATGTGCATTGTTTTTTCGTGGAACCGACCCATTCACCATCTGTTTTGATTGGTCTTGCAACCGGAGAAATGGACCATGTCAGCGTTCAGGATTTCGGTATCGATAACCGTACAGAAGCAGACGGGTTAGCTGTCGGGCGGCCTTCCCGCTTTGCGACCGTGATAAGCGATCAACTCGTAAGCGGCATTTATACACTGGAAGATGATGAATTGTACCGGCTACTGGCAATGCTTGCTGATAGTGAAGCGATCTATCTGGAGCCATCAGCGACTGCGGGACTCGCTGGTCCGGAACGGATTTTCCCGTACATTCGGGAACATCATATTGCCATGAACCATGCCACCCATATTGCATGGGCAACGGGGGGATCATTTGTACCTGAAAAGGACATGAAAATGTTTTATAATAAAGGAAAGACTTTAACATAGGAAGGTTGTTTTTGTATGAAAGTGGCACAAAACATGACAGAGCTAATTGGCGAAACACCGATCGTTCAATTGAACCATATCGTCCCGGAAAATGCAGCAGATATTTTTTTGAAACTAGAATCGTTTAATCCGACTAAAAGTGTCAAAGATCGTGCTGCATATAACATGATTAAAATAGCGGAAGAAGAAGGGGTCATTAAAGCGGGTGCGACGATTATTGAGCCAACTAGCGGCAATACTGGAATAGGGCTGGCGATGAATGCAGCCGCAAAAGGCTATCGGGCCATAATGGTCATGCCGGACAACAGTACACAGGAACGCCGGAACATTTTAAAGGCATATGGTGCAGAGGTTGTTTTAACACCAAGTGAGGAAAAAATGCCCGGTGCGATCAAAAAAGCGGAAGCATTGCATGCGGATATACCAAACAGTTTTATTCCACAGCAATTTGAAAACCGGGCTAACCCTGATATTCATCGGACAACAACTGCCCTGGAGGTTTACGAACAGATGGACGGAGACATAGATGCGTTTGTGGCGACTGCCGGAACCGGTGGGACTATAACCGGTACAGGTGAGGTGCTGAAGGAAAAGCTCCCTGATTTGCATATTACAGTAGCTGAGCCTGAAGGATCCCCAGTGTTGTCGGGTGGAAAGCCAGGGTCGCATAAGCTGGTCGGAACTAGTCCCGGATTTGTCCCGGATATATTAAACACAACTGTTTATGATGAAATTATGCAAATTGTCGATGAAGATGCAGTCGATATGTTCAAAACACTTCCGCGTAAAGAAGGGGTCTTTATCGGATTATCCGGTGCCGCGGCTGTATTTGCGGCGGTAAAAGTTGCCAAACGTCTTGGCAAAGGGAACAAAGTGTTATGTATGGCACCGGACACAGGGGAACGGTATTTAAGTATGAATTTGTTTGATGCGTAAACTGGTGGAAGAGCAGCTGAACGACGAAAGCTGCTCTTTATTTCTGCCTAGCTCCAATAATAAACCCGTGGTAATCCCCAATAAATCCAGCACTCCTGCACCAGATAACCCCCGACAAAAAGTATCATTTGCCAATCAAGCTGCTTCATCCCATAACCCCTTTCTGTCCTATTTCTATTCTATTGGCAGCAAAACCTGTCTAAGAACAGTATATTCAAGGCGTGTGTCACAGGTGTGTTTGTGTATGCATACCGTATTGAACAGCTTGCTATTAGACAGGGGGAGAATGATGTATCCAACAAATCCATATTTTAGAAATGCGTATCCGTATGCTTATTATCCGCATGATGCTCAACGGTTGTATTATCAATACTTTCAGTATCCTGATACCCGGCAGCAGCCAATCAGCGGGCAGGCTACCTGGACAGAAGGCGGACAGATTACCAAATGCGGCATTCCCTGGTCAGATAATTTGTATATGACGGCGGCAGTTGGTGACGCTTCTCCATATCAATGTGGCCAGACGTTACAAGTTATCTATCCGGTTACCGGGAGGTCTATTCTAGTGGAAGTGGTCGATCAGGTGCCTGGTTTTCCGGAGAATCGGCTCAATTTGCACCGTAGAGTATTTGAAACATTGGGTGCGAATCCGCAGCAGGGTGTCATCGATATTCAATTCATTCCTGTTTCGCACGTGGAACAGCAGCAGTGGGGGAGGTATTTACTGGAGATTGTGCAATCGGCCTATTCTGACTACGGTGTAAACGACTACAGTTTTGTCGGAAAAACTGAGGAATCTGTATCGCGGACGAGGGAAACATATGAATATATCCTGCAGTCAGAACAGGATACCATGACTGTGCAGGCGAGTGTGGTTTATAACCCGGCTAACAACCGGATCATTTCGTTTAGCGTCGATGAAGTTTAAGCGTTATGTGATTTATCCTGGACAACAGTTGTCATTGATTTCAGGGAACTTTATTTAGGAAATACCACCTGTCATTGAACTTAAACAGGCAATATCTGAGCCTGTTGATAATCGTATAAGGTTAAGTGGATTATGGAGGTGACAACATGGCCATTATAAAAGCGACAAATAGACATATCGATCTCCTTGCACGGCTGCTGAGAGCCGAGGCTGTCGGAGAAGGGCAACTTGGCATGATGCATGTGGGTGCTGTTACTGTAAATCGTGTCAGAGTTGACTGTTCGGATTTTGCGGGATTAGACACACTGCCCGAAGTCATTCACCAACCGACTGCATATGAGGCTGTAACGCATGGCATGTTTTATCAAAGAGCGAGAGAAAGTGAAAAACGGCTGGCCCGAAGAGTGATAAATGGTGAAAAAAGATGGCCGGCTAAATATAGTTTATGGTACTTCAGACCTGAAGGCGATTGTCCGCCGACTTGGTATGATCAACCCTTAGTTGGTCGTTATAAACTCCATTGCTTTTACGAACCAACTGGTGGGGAATGTGAAGAAGTTTACAGTACGTTTTAAGATAAAAGTGGAAAATTTGATCCTAAAATAAGATAGACAATATGCAATTTGGGTGTTATTGTAAAAAATACTGGTACGTAGTTAATCCTGAAGCGGGGCGGTAAACCAGTTCAGTTAGGATTGAAACAGGATTGGAATATTGCTCCGCCATTTCTTTTTCTTCTAGTTTACATAATATATATTATAGGAAGTTGTTCCGAAAAAACTACTATCTGTCTCATTTACAAGTATACTCTTGATAGTGAGACAAAACGGAAATTCACGTTACAAAACACGATTTTTTATAACGTGAATTTCTTATGTTAATATCGCTAACTAATGGTATAGCCTTTATTAATCCAATTCAACTTTATTCAGCGGCTCGTTTGCCGGGCCTTCGATCACTTCGCCTGTATAGGCGTATCGCGATCCATGACATGGACAATCCCATGTTCGGTCACCTGAGTTCCAATTGACTTCACAACCAAGGTGTTTGCACGTTGTGTCTACAGCATACAGCTGATGATCGTTGTCTTTATAAACCCCTGTGCGTTTGCCGTTAACTCTGGTTACTGTGGCATCATCCGGCTTCAAGTCCTTCACATTATCATTGGTGTATTCAAGTTTTCCTTTAATCATATGCTTGGCGACATCAGCATTCATCCTTGTGAACTTTCGAACAGCAGGATCCGCCTGGAACCGTGACGGCGTGAATAGTTCACCATAGAGATTGTCTTTATCAAGTATCCGGTTACTGATGATTTTAGCTGCGATTGTACCATTTGTCATGCCCCACTTACGATAACCAGTCGCAACAAAAACGTTATCCTCATTCTTCGTAACCGGTCCGATATATGGAAGCTTGTCCATAGTGGTTAAATCCTGTGCTGACCACCTGTAAACAAATTCGGATATACCAAATTGTTTCTCGGCATATTCCTGTAGAGCCTCATAATGTTTCATCGTTGACTGGCCCTGACCGGTTTTATGATTTTCGCCGACAATCAGCCACAAATCGTCCCCATTCATGTTGGCCGATCGGACCGAACGTGTTGGTGATTCGGCATTGATATACATGCCGCCCGGGAATTGTTCCGGTGTTTTGACCGCAATGATATAAGAGCGTTCCGGGTACATTCGGGTTGGGTAAAACCCCTGGCCGTCATAAAATGGATAATGGGACGCCTGGATAACGTAGTTACAGTTGATTCGGTGTTCATCTCTTGTTAAAATATTTGGATGTTTGGTGTATTCGATGTCAACGGCTGTTGTCTGTTCGTATATTTCGAGTCCGTTTTTGACAGCTTCATCCACCAGTACATTTAAGTATTTAAGCGGATGAAATTGCGCTTGATTGTCCATTTTCAAAACGGATTTAACCGGTATATCGAGTGGCATGCTGTTTGATAACTCACCCGAAATGTTAAGCTGATCGTATGCTTTTTTTTCTGTTTCCAGTTGGGACACATATTCATCTGAATTGGTAAAAATGTACGCATCTTCTTGCCGGTAGTCACAGTCTATCTGATGTGTTTGAATCGTTTCCTCGATGAACTGCTTCGCATCCATGCAAGCCTGATAATAGAGGGATGCTTTCTCTTCGCCGAAATGCTGGATGAATTCATCGTAAATAATACCATGTTGAGCAGTTATTTTGGCTGTCGTATGACCTGTGACCCCGTTTAACAGCTTTCCTGCATCGATTAATGTCACTTTCAAGCCCTGTTTGGTTAATAAATAGGCTGCTGTAATGCCGGTGATCCCCCCACCGACGATGGCGACGTCCGTTTTAATCGATTCGTTTAGTTTGGGAAAATCGGGGAGTGGAACAGAATCCCGCCAATAGGCTTGTGGAAACTGCGGGATATTGACAGAATTGGACATATCATCAATCCTTCCAAGCTTCATTTTTCACTATTTGTTATTGTCACACACCGCTCAGATTTTATTCACGGTAAAAGTGGCGTCTAAAGGCAAAATAAAAAATCGGGTACTTTTTCACCCGATTTTCACGTCATTTTAATTCCAGTAATTTTGTTTTCAATTCGTCTTCCATACCCATTAATTCTTTTTCTGCCTGGTCGCGTTTTTCCCGGCCTTCTGTTTGAATCTGCATTGTTTCTTCAATCGTATTCAGTAAGTTTTCCTGTGTTTGTTTCAATGTATTGATATCGACCAGTCCACGTTCGTTTTCTTTTGCGGTTTCAACGGCATTCGTCTGCAGCATTTCGGAATTTTTAAGAAGCAGGTCATTGGTTGTTTGGGATACTTGTTTCTGTGCTTCCATGGCATGGCGCTGTCGTATCATTGTAAGGGCGATGGCAATTTGATTTTTCCAAAGTGGAATGGCTGTCAAAATCGATGACTGGATCTTTTCGACGAGTGCTTGGTTTGTATTCTGGATGAGACGAATCTGTGGAGCCGTTTGGGTGGTAATCTGGCGGCTCAACTTCAGGTCATGCACACGCTTGTCCAATCGTTCAGCAAATTGCATCACGTCATTCACTTTCTGGACGTCCATTTGGTTTCCGGACTGTTCAGCTTGACGCTTTAACTCAGGAATAAGTTGTGATTCCAATTCCTCACGTTTAAGTTCGCCTGCTGCAATATAAATATTAAGTGCATCGAAATAGTCCTTGTTTTTGTCAAATACTTGCTGCAGCAGATCATTATCTTTGGTGAGCACACTTTTATAATGGTCAAGCTTTACACTGATTCGGTCAATTTGGGCGCCTGTTTTTTGATACCTTGATAGAATTTCATTTATAGAGCTGGAAATTTTCCCAAACAGGCGTGACAACACACCACGCTTTTCCGGTTTCAGTTCATCAGGGTCCACCTGTTCCAATTTTTTCATTAGGTCTTCTAGAATACCGCCAATTTCCCCCGTATCATTTTTTTGTACATGTTCTAGCATGGAGTGGGAAAAATCGAGCAGCTTCGACTGTGCCTCTGTCCCATATTGCGTTATTGACTGGTAATTGTCCGCATCAATCCGGTTTGCCAGCTGCAAAGCTTTCTGCCGGTTTTCTTCAGATAATGCATCGATCAATTTGTTTGGCTTGTCCTCTTCACGATTTACATGACCACGAGTTTCAAATGGATTTGTCAACAGGTCATCGATGTCGGCTGCTGGCTGTATGTTATCATGTTCATTCATTTCAATGCCTCACTTTCTTGTTTACGTCGGTTTTTAAACAATTGCTCGGCGACATCCAGTTCAAATTGCAGTGTGTCCATGTCATCATGCAGCATCACATGCAAATCTTTTTTGATGGTTTCACCCAAAGCAATAATGGTTTGGCGTGTATCCTTTAGAGACTGTTGCATTTCCTCTGAGTGGGATGGCTGTGCTTTCAGATAAGCATACTTTTCCATTAATACGACGAGGGAATCAAGATGTTTATAGTAGAACGCTTCAGCTTGATAAAAACGGCGTGGCTCTTTTTTGGTATTGGCATATATTTTCCGGACAGTCACAAGGATTTCAATGGATTGTCTCGCCTGCTGTAAATTACGGACACGGTATAACGTCCGCTGCAGGCGTTTGATTTTGGCTTTTGCTTCACCAAGATTGTCTTTGATATAAATGTATTCTTTCCGGCTCAGTCCCTTTTGTCGCAAATAGCGAAAATACATAAGCCCTTTCGTTAAGAAATAACCGGCTCCCCCACCAATGACAGCATACAAGGCGGACAGCAAAAAGGCCACATCAAAAGCAAAAAAGCTGATCAGCCCTGTGAGGACAGCTGTAGAGGAACCAATCATCGTTCGAAATAGAAAATAAAAAAATCGTCGCATATATGTCAGCTCCTATTGATCATCAAAAACGCTGTCAAAATCCAATGTTACTAGCATACGTAAACGATCAGCAAAACGTTTCGTATTTCTATTATAAATCAACCCGTCCGAATTCCAAAATAGAAACATTGGTTTTTCATAATTGTTCATTAAATCCTATAAAAGTAGGGCGGTGTATTGATTTTTGAGCAATTTCGACAGATCAAGTATATAAGCTGGTAAAGAAAAACGAAGACTTTCACTCATGGAGAAGTGAAAGTCTTCGTTTGCAACGTGGAATGTCAGCTGCTTTTCTTGTTGTACTGAGATCTTGAACGATATTGCTGTGGTGCTCTTGCCGGATACGTCACGGGAATGCTATAAAAATGCACCAGTCGTGTAAATGGTATGGACGCAAAGAGACCAAAACCGAGCAAGGTATGCAGCTTAAAAATAAATGGTATGTTCGTCATCAACTCATACTGCGGGTTTAATGTAAATAAACTTCTGAACCAAGGACCAATGGCTGATCGATAGTCAAACTCCTCTGGTGTAAAATTTCCAAACAAGGTGATATACGTCCCAATAGCAGCGATGACCAGAAGTGCAATGACCGAAAAGAAATCAGCAAATGTTGCATGCACTCTGACAGGATCGAACACCATTTTCCGGATCAGTAGAATAATCAGCCCGGCAACCATTGCTATGCCGGCCAGTGAACCGCCATAAACAGCACCCATATGGTACAAATGGTCTGAAACACCAATCGCTTCGTAAAATTCCATCGGGACGATAATCCCCATAATGTGACCAATGATTGCGAAGATGACGCCCCAATGAAATAAGGGTGAACCAAGCCGCAGCCATTTCTTTTCAAAAAACTCTGTTGATGGGGCTGCCCAGGTCAATTGACGAAATGCAAAGCGATATACTAAGCCTAATATCATAATGGTCAAACTTACATAAGGGAAAATAACCCACCAAAAAACGTCACTCACACGTTAACCCTCCTTTGGCAAGAAGGTGTCAATGGCAGGTCGCACCTACCACTGACAATTCCTCCCTTACCCATACATAATCGGATACGGCAATTCCTCCAGATCTGCTTCTTCCCGCTCAAATTCCAATCTTGCAATTTCTTGTTTGGTTGGCTGTGGAAATACCACCTCCATTAAAAGTTGCAAAAAGTTGAAATATGGGTTCTCATCGGGCAGATTGTTCATTATTCGTTGAACAGCAACCGCAAGACGCCTTTTTAACCGCTCGTTATCCTGACTTTCCGGTGCAACAGCCAGAAATTCAAATAGCATTGGAATATAATCGGCCAGGTCGTCATCCATTCGTTCATAGCCTGACTGATTAATGATTTTTTGTAATTTGATCAGGGCAGCTCCTCTTTTGTTACTGTCACCAAGCTCATGGGCGGTCAGATAAAGACCATTTTTAGCCCTCAGATCGAACGTTGACACATACAGTTTCCTTAAGTCTTCAAGTGTAAAGATGTTAAAGGTTGTTACGATTGTCTTAAGCCTGTTGCGCAATCCGGAAGAGGTTACATCTTCGTCGATGCACGCGTTAATATCATTAAGTTCACCGGTAAAATTATCAGCCGGATATGCCAGCAATCGGGACCCTATTATGAGCAGTGTGCGTTCCTGGCTGTCCATTATCTGTTCCCTCCGATAAGGGATGCCATACCCTCCGGCGGCGCCAGTCTTCCAGGCTGCATGCTCCCTGTTCATAATAAAGGTTATCATCCATTTCCCTTCTTCCGGTTGGGATAACAAATCGTTCATTATATTTGGCAATTCCTAATAAACGAGCCATATCTTCAAGCTCCTCGGGTGTTGTGTTCGCTTCCTTCAGCAGTTCACTTTGTCTGAACGCATCAATACCGCCGACAGTTTTTCCACGCATGTGTACCCGCATAGCTGTTAGTTTAAGCAACACATTGCGGATGAGTTTCGTATCATCGGCTGCCAGAATCGAGGCAAGATATTCCACCGGGATTCGCATTTGATCGACAGCCGGAATATAGCCGTCTGTGCTCAAGTCATCTTCGTTCGTAATATGGTTCATGATCGGACTGAGCGGTGGTACATACCAGACCATTGGCAATGTACGGTATTCCGGATGTAACGGAAGTGCTATTTTCCATTTCATCGCCATTTTGTATACAGGCGAATTTTGGGCTGCATCAATCCATTCATCATTAATCCCTGCCTTGCGTGCTTCCCTAATCACTTCGGGATCGAACGGGTCTTGGAATACAGACAGCTGTGCTTCATAAAGGTCCTGGGGATTCTCGACAGATGCTGCTTCTTTCACTTTATCAGCATCATATAACACAACACCGATATAACGAATTCGTCCAACACACGTTTCCGAACAGATCGTTGGCAATCCCGCTTCAGTCCGCGGGTAGCAGAAATTGCACTTTTCAGCTTTATGGGTATTCCAGTTATAATAAACTTTATGATACGGGCACCCGCTCATGCAGAAGCGCCACCCCCGGCATGCTTCCTGGTCAACCAGAACAATGCCATCTTCATCACGCTTGTACAACGCTCCTGACGGACATGATGCAACACATGACGGGTTGAGGCAATGTTCACAGATCCTTGGCAAATACATCATGAACGTTTTTTCATATTCCATCGAAATATGGTCCTGCAATTTTTCGACCGTCGGATCCTGTGATACGATTTCAGTTCCGCCTGCCAGATCATCGTCCCAGTTGGACCCCCATTCCGGTTTGTCGATATATTCACCAGTAATAACGGATTGAGGTCTTGCGACTGGCAGATGCTCCCCTTTAGGACTGTCAATTAAGTTCTGATAATTATATGTCCATGGCTCATAATAATCATCCATCGTGGCCATGTCCGGGTTGTAAAAAATGTTCATCAGCTTGGAAATGGGTCCGCCGGCTTTCAGCTGCAGTTTACCGTTTTTTAACGTCCAGCCGCCTTTGAAACGCTCCGTATCCTCCCAGCGTTTCGGGTAGCCGGTTCCCGGGCGTGTCTCAACATTATTGAACCACATGTATTCGGTCCCAGGCCGGTTTGTCCACGTATTTTTACATGTGACTGAACATGTATGACAGCCGATACATTTATCCAAATGCATCACCATTGCCACCTGTGCTTTAATTTTCAAGCCAATCTACCTCCTTCAGAGCTCTGATAACGGCGATTGTATCACGCTGATGCCCGGTCGGTCCGTAATAGTTGAAGCCATAACTTAATTGGGAATAACCGCCGATCATATGTGTCCCCTTTAGTGTCACTCTTGTCACACTATTGTGGGTGCCACCCCTCTTTTTGTTGATCGATGTCGCCGGTACACCAAGTGTGCGGTCCTGTGCATGGTACATATAAGCCATGCCTTTTGGTATCCGGTAGGTCACAACGACTCTTGCTGCAATCGCACCATTACGGTTATAAACCTCCACAAAATCGTTGTCTTTAAGGTCGATTGAAGCAGCATCCTCTTCATTCATCCAGATCGTTTGCCATCCTCTAAACAATGTTGACATATGGGTTGTATCCGTGAACATCGTATGAATACCCCATTTTTGGTGTGGTGTCAGATATCTTACCGTAATCGATTTATTTTCATTTTCTTCCACGCCTTCTTCTTTCTTTAAGAATGGCCCATACCGTAGAGGCGGCAAATATAGTGGAAGTCCCTCACCATAATCAAGCATCATCTCATGGTCGAGATAAAAACTTTGCCTTCCTGTTAATGTCCGCCATGGAATGTTATATTCCGTGTTGACGGTAAATGGTGAATAACGGCGATGGTCTTTCTCCAGGCCGCTCCACACCGGTGTTGAAATGGCATTTCGCGGCTGAATGCTTAAGTCCCTTAGTGTATGATCCTCCTCCGCACGAGGCTTGGCGATCTCCTCCAGTTTTTGTCCGGTTTTCGCTTCAAGTGACTTCCATCCGGCAACAGCCCTTTTACCGTTTGTTGCGCCGGACATGGCCAGAATGGCATTAATCGCCTGGACATCCGTATATAAATCCGGGCTACCTTTACCGATGCCTTCGCGTTTTGATTTGCCAAGTCTTTTACCGAGTTCGTCGTAAACTTCTTCACCGGGGATGGTGACCCCTTTACCGCCATAGCCGTTTTTGATTAACGGACCAATTGTCGTCATTTTTTGATAAACGTTCGGGTAGTCGCGTTCAACTACTTTCAGACTTGGCATCGTTTTACCAGGAATGGCCTCGACTTCCCCTTTACGCCAGTCTTTGACTTTTCCGAGTGATTGAGCAATTTCCCCTGGTGAATCATGTCCTAGCGGCGAGGCAACAAGTTCCTCGGTTTTCGGAAGATACTTCTCGGCAAGTTCCGAAAAGACTTTGCCGATTTCCCGGAAGGTGTTCCAGTCGCTTTTAGCCTCCCATGGTGGCGAAATGGCTGCATTGAACGGGTGTACGAATGGGTGCAAATCCGTACTGCTGATATCAAATTTTTCATACCATGTTGCAGCAGGTAACACAATATCGGAAAACAGACCTGAACTTGTCATGCGGAAGTCAATACTGACGAGTAAATCCGCTTTCCCGACAGGTGCTTCATCTTCCGTTTTAACCGTTTCCGGCCGCCATGAATTCTCTGGCTCAGCCAATACCTGACTGTCACCACCAACCAAATGTTTGACGAAGAATTCGTGCCCTTTTCCACTGTCACCAAGGAGGTTAGATCGCCAGTTAAAGAATACTCTTGGGAAGTTTCGCGGATCATCCGGATTTTCAATGGCCCAATCGAGTTTCTCATCCTTAATTTGGCTAACGATATCATTGATAATTTCCTGTTCAGTCTGCGCTCCCCGCTCACGGCTCTCTTTAACAAGATCAATTGAGTTTTGTGAAAACTGCGGATATGAAGGAAGCCAGCCAAGTCTTGCTGCCAGGGCGTTTAAATCAGCCGGGTGCATGGCGTTATATTTACTTCCCCATTCTGTTTTTTCGTTATCATCCGGTATAGCTTCGTAACGGAATTGATCGGTAACGAAATAAAAATAGGAGGTACCGTTTTGATGCCTTGGTGGCTTTTGCCAATCACCAGCAAACGCAACCTGTTGCCAACCTTCCTGAGGGCGGACTTTCTCCTGTCCAACATAATGGGCCCATCCCCCGCCATTGACACCTTGTGAACCAGTTAACAATACTAGATTCAAAATAGCACGATAGATTTGGTCACTATGAAACCAATGATTCGTTCCACCGCCCATAGCGATCATCGATTTCCCTTGGGTGCGCTCGGCATTATCGGCAAATTCCCGGGCAACTTTGATAACATGGTTTTTATTGACGCCGGTAATTGATTCCTGCCATGCCGGTGTGTATGGCTTAGGGTCATCATAATCAACCGGATAGTCACCAGGCAGGTTCCGGTCAACACCTGTGTGTGCCATCATTAAGTCATAGACTGTTGTCACTTTAAGCGCATTGCCATGGGCGTCCTGAATATTTTTAACCGGTACGCTGCGTTTGACAAGATCCCCTTCTTTTTCGGCAAAATAAGGAAAACTTACCATTACGGTTTCATCCGATTTGTCTATGAAACTTAGTTCCGGTTCTATCAGACTGCCATCCTCCTTATCCAATTGGAGATTCCATTTGCTCCCGCCATCCCAGCGGAAACCCATGCTGCCGTTCGGCGTTTCTAGCTGATCTGTCTCGGCATCCCATACTAAGGTTTTCCATTCCCCGAGTTCATGCGCGCCATTAATATCAGATGCACGCAGAAAACGATCACTTCGATACTCACCGTCTTGTTCATTTACGGTAACCAGGTATGGCAAATCGGTATAGTTTTTAGCGTAAGTGTTGAAATAAGGTGTTTCTTTGTCAACATAAAATTCTTTTAAAATAACATGTGTCATGGCCATCGCAAGGGCAGCATCGGTCCCTGCCTTTGCCGGCAACCAAATATCCGCAAATTTTTCATATTCCGCATAGTCTGGGCTGACACCGACAACTTTTGTACCATTATATCTTGCTTCCACCATAAAATGAGCATCTGGTGTTCGGGTTTGCGGTAGGTTTGTCCCCCATATAATAAAGTATTTGGAATTATACCAGTCAGCACTTTCCGGCACGTCCGTCTGTTCGCCCCAAACTTGCGGGGAAGCCGGCGGCAAATCAGCATACCAGTCATAAAAACTTAAAATAGTCCCGCCTATTAGGGATAGAAAACGCGTTCCTGCTGAATAACTGACCATGGACATCGCAGGGATCGGGCTGAATCCGGCCACACGGTCGGGGCCGTATTTTTTAATCGTTTGAATGCTGGCGCTCGCAATCATTTCGCACATATCTTGCCAGGTTGCCCGGACAAAGCCGCCTTTTCCGCGGGCTTTGACATATTTGTTGCGTTTTTCGGGATCACTGACAATATTTTCCCAGGCTTCAACAGGATCAGCACCGTTTTGGCGTTCTTCTTTCCATAATTCGTATAAATCACTGCGCACATATGGGTATTTCACACGGATTGGGCTGTAAGTGTACCAGGAAAAACTCGCCCCTCTTGGGCATCCGCGCGGCTCATATTCCGGAAAGTCATCACCGGTGCTTGGATAGTCCGTCTGTTGGGTTTCTGACGTGATAATGCCATCTTTAACATAAATTTTCCAGCTGCACGAACCAGTACAATTGACACCGTGTGTTGAACGGACAACTTTATCATGCTGCCATCTTCTCCGGTAAATCTCTTCAGAATCACGGGGACGTGGGCTTTCTTCTGTCCATCCGTCATTGATGCGATTTCCCGGCTTGACATGCTTTAATTTTTGAAACAATTTATTTTTCTGCATCCGTTCTACCTCCATTGTACGTTGTTTCAATCGGGTTAAATCGGTCCCCTAATAGTCGGAAGCTGCCATCTCCTTCTTCCAGCTCTTCAATGAATATTTTAAAATTCGGGGCATTGGAGGCGACTAATATAAGGCGTTCCAACGTATCATAAGAATTGATATTGTAAATGTTTTCGACGATTTTTGGAGGGATGTCGCCGAAACGCATTTTAAGCACCGAAAGTAAGTCTTCGCGATCCTGGACAATATTTGCTTCATCTTCAAATTGAAACAATCGAATACATCCCTTTCACTGAGAAATTTCTACGGTCGCATCATTTTAAAATAGTCGGCAATCATCACTTCTTTGCAGGCATTCCCGGTCTCTTCAATAAAGCTGACTATTTCGGAATCGATGGATTGAATGGCTTCATTTGAAAAAGTTTGATATTTCTGATGGTTAAAACTGTCACCAAAATATACAATGATCGTATAGCCCGAAGATTCAGGAATGGCCTTCACCTGTAAATCATACGGATGTATGTTGTGCTGTTTTTCCAGAATGTCGGTTATCGTCTGATACAGGTTGGGTAAAACAAGACGTAGCGGTTGTTCTCGTTTGGTTGTTGTATGTTCAGTATTCAACCATTTCACCTCCGGAATTCTATCTGTAACTTAGTGCTCATGGTCAGGAAGAACGTCCATTTCTTTTACATTATGCAGTTTATCAACGATAATCAGGGATTGAAATCGCTGAATAACACCATCATTCATTCTATTTTCTGCAAGTTCCTGTTTAATAGCCTTAACGATCAGCCTTAATAGGTCGTGGTCGCGTGTCAGTGCAACAATATCATCATTGATTTCCGGGTTTTCCTCAACCAGATCTTTGTATAATCCTTCTTCTTCTGAATCAGCATGTGCAAGTGTTCTGGTTTCCCACTGTTCAACAAGGACGTAAGCCAATTCCAATGCTTTCTCCTGCTGATTGTCGCGATAAAGGTTGTCAAGCATGGTGGTCAGCTCGATTGCTTCATTCAAAGCCGCTTCATGGATGGCGGTATGGCTGTCAACATCCTTCAAGGCAGGGCCTGACATGTTCGATTCACCTCACTGAATTAGATTTGAATAAACTTACTGTTAGCAGGTTTTACCTGCTATTTTAATCAGCATATCACCATGTTATAGGCCGAACAAGTCATTTTCAGCAAAGTTAGCGCTTATGTGATAATTATCACGGAAATTTGTTAAACAGATTGTCGGAATTAGCAACTTGACGCAGCATATGTCGTTTGATATAAGGGGCTAAATGTCAGTTTTAAAGATGTGGTATGTGGCTATATATGATTAAGTCACTATTTTTAAAGGAGATGAATGGGATGCTTGCACATGTCATCGTCAGCGGCCGCGTTCAGGGTGTCGGATTTAGGTATGCCACAAAGCAGTATGCCAACGCGTATCATTTAAATGGATGGGTGCAAAACAAGTCTGACGGCACAGTGGAATTGGAAGTGGAAGGTGAAGACAGTCAGGTTCATGCCTTCTTAAAACAGCTAGAAGAAGGGTTCAGGCCGTTCATTCGGGTGCGGGATATTAAGGTGGATACACGGCAAGAGGAAGGTTATCGGATTTTTCCATAAAGTAATAACAGCCGCTACCCATTAGGATAGCGGCTGTTGTTTAACTTTCCTCAAAAAACAGGCGGTTCAGATCGATATATTTTTCTTCTTCTTCCGGTACTTCATCTTCCATATAAATGGCCTCGACCGGACAAACTGCTTCACATGCGCCACAATCGATGCAGATGTCCGGATCAATATAGAACATGTCTTTACCTTCTTCTATACAGTCAACAGGACAAACTTCGACGCATTCGCCTGATTTTTCATTTATACAAGGTGATGTAATCACAAAAGCCAAGCCAATCTCCTCCTTAAAAATAACCCCAAATCGTTACGTCTATTACAATAGTACAGAATGTGACGGTTTGTTTCAAGCCAGGTAACACACAAATATAGGCAACCGGACATAGTATTTATTACGGATTAATTCAAGGAGTGAGGATGTATGAAAGTTACCATGCGCCCGAATGATTCGTTCTGGTATTATAGTGAATTGTTCGATATTCCATTGGTTTTGCTGGAGCAATCCAACCCGCAAATAAATGCCCGGCAATTAATGGTCGGTGAAACTGTGCAGATACCGGGGTATGTTGAGCATACTTCCCCAATTACTGCTGGCGAGACATTGTGGCAATTGGCCATACAGCAAAATATTCCGGTCGATATGCTGCAGCTGACCAATCCGTCGGCTGATCCGGACAGTTTGCAGATCGGCCAGGAAATGGTTATTCCGGAACGCGTAGACAATTTAATGGTGACCGGTTTTGAGCATTATACATTCGATAAAATGGTGCGTAATATTCAGCGGCTAACTACGGTTTATCCGTTTATTCACCCACAGACAATCGGCAGTTCTGTCATGGGGAAAAATTTAATTGAGTTACAGATCGGATCTGGTGATAAACAAGTACACATAAATGGTTCCTTCCATGCCAATGAGTGGATCACAACCGCTGTCATTATACGCTTTATAAACGAATATGCATGCGCGCTAACGAACAAAAGACCCATAAGAGGATTCAATGTCCTTCCTTTTTTTATGGAGACAAACTTGTCCGTTGTTCCGATGGTCAATCCTGATGGGGTCAACCTGGTTTTGGACGGTGCAGAAGCGGCCGGCCCTTATCAGGAAGAGGTGTTGGCACTCAATGGTCAGAATCCAGATTTTTCGAACTGGAAAGCAAACATTACCGGCGTCGATTTGAATAATCAATACCCGGCACTTTGGGAAGAGGAAGCTGGACGGAAACCTAATTCACCACAGCCAAGGGATTATCCCGGCCCCCATCCTTTATCAGAGCCGGAAGCGGTCGCTATGGCAGATTTAGCAGGGCACCGAAATTTTTCGCGTGTTAATGCGCTCCATACCCAGGGTGAAGAAATCTATTGGGGTTTTGAAGGAATGGAACCGCCAGTTGCACAGTATATTGTTAATGAGTACAGGCGTGTGAGCGGCTATCGGCCTGTACCGTATATCGACAATTATGCCGGCTATAAAGACTGGTTTATTCAGGAATTTAGGTATCCCGGGTATACAATGGAACTAGGTGCTGGCGTGAACCCGCTGCCGTTTACCCAGTTTGAGGAGATATATCAGGAAACCCTCGGTATGATGCTGGCGAATTTATATTTATAGGAATAACAGGCTGTCTGACCTGTTATTCCAACTCCTTGAAATAATCTTTATAAAATCCGCCAATCCGCTTGCTGTTATCTATAATGAAATAAAATTCATCCGTTTCATTTTTAACATCGTACTGTTTTCCCGGCGTTAATTTATTGTGAACAATGAATTTTTCAGCATCAGCATGGACACATTCAATTTTTTTAATCGTTTCGTTTTCTTCCCAATTTAAATGAATCATATTAATCGCCCCTGAGTTTGTTTACATAATAATATTATTGTTAATTCAATCGAATAGATACAGGTATTTTTCGTAGCCTTTTTCTTTCATCTCTTCTTTCGGAATAAATTTCATGGCGGCCGAGTTCATGCAGTAGCGCAATCCGCCTTTGTCTTTTGGTCCGTCATCGAAGACATGCCCCAAGTGTGAGTCGGCATGTTTGCTTCTTACTTCAGTCCGGACCATACCGTGGCTTGTATCAGTCCTTTCTTCAACCTGGTATGGATCGACTGGTTTGGTGAAGCTTGGCCAGCCACAGGCCGCGTCAAATTTATCGCGTGAGGAGAACAGGACATCACCCGAAATCAGATCAATGTATATCCCCTCGTCCTCGTTGTCCCAGTATTCATTGGCAAACGGCTGTTCTGTTCCATTTTCCTGTGTGACACTGTACTGGATAGGTGTGAGTTTTGCTTTTAACTCGGACTTATCAGGGCCTTGCCTCCAATTCTCTCTGATAAAATCCTCTCTGCCTGATCCTTTTTTGTACAGGCGGTAATGAAAGGCCTGTTTTTTGTAGTAATCCTGGTGTTCCTCTTCGGCTCTGTAAAATGGTTTTGCCGGCAAAATCGGCGTTACAATCGGTTTGGGAAATTTCCCGCTCGCCTGGAGTTTCTGTTTTGATTGCTCTGCTATTTGACGCTGATCTTCATTGTGATAGAAAATAGCGGTCTGGTATGATTCGCCTCGGTCATTAAACTGACCACCGACATCGGTTGGGTCAATTTGCTGCCAGAATGTATTGACGAGTTCTTCATACGACATGATATCAGGATTGAATGTAATTTGGACTGCCTCCACATGGCCGGTTGTATCCGAGCAAACCTGTTCATATGTCGGGTTTTCAACGTTGCCGCCTGTGTAGCCGGAAACGACATTTTCAATTCCCGGCCGCTCATCAAACGGTTCGACCATGCACCAGAAGCAGCCGCCTGCGAATGTTGCCAATTCAGTCGTCATAAAATACCTCCATCTTCTTTAAGATTCCCCTATCCCTATTTTTCCGTTTTTAGCGAAAAAAATCAAACCGTATGCCTGTATGTTCTATATAAGAGTCTGTTCAAAAAGGAGGATAAAAAGGACCGAGAAGTTCGAGGCGGCGCAGTTTCGAGCAGCGGAATGTATGCATTTAGATACATGAGCAGCGGAAAAACAAGCCAACGACGAAATTCGATGTGTCATTTTTACCGGACTTTTTGAACAACCTCTATAAACAATTTTGGGGTTGATTTTCCTGTCCGAGCTGTTACTTTTGTATCCGGGGGATCAGTTTTGCCCGCATCGTTTTCTTCTGAGTGCGATTCAGGTATATCACTTTCTTCGCTGCTTTCAAGGGATTTGTCATCTACAGCTTCCTCTGCATCATCTGAATCGTGTGAATCATCTTCATTAAATGCTTTCATTAGTTTCAGCAGGGTTGGCAGGTTTTTGACCATTGGTCCGTACTGCTGCACAATCGGTGTTGCTTGCTGAACCACGTTTAATACTTGCTGCACATTGCCTAATTTTTGCGTCAGACCACCAATCCGTTCCGGTGACAAAAGGCTTTGGGCACCCTGAGGTGAAAGCAATTTCTGTAACCCCCCTGACGCCTGCTGCTGGGGGAATCCTCCGGAGAAAAAATTCTGATGAGGTACCATATGACTACCTGGATGTTGTTGTTGGATAGGCCATACCATGATGATCCTCCTTTTTTGCTATATACTCACTTAGGTTATTGTACGTGACTAACGCGGAGAAGTGTGGGCCATTATCCAGAGAAAAATCTGCTTTTACATAGTAAGCAGGCGAATAAAAGCCCGTGAAAGGTCTGTCAATATGACGATTTCATGAATTTCCGTCCCCTATGCAGAGAAATATTTCCCGGGCAACCGCACAAGTCAACATAATGCAACACGGCGGTAAAAATTATAGCGAAAAGTCACGAAGGTTGTGTTTTACCAGCTTTAACGCATTAGCCAATCGCCGGACAGGCGTTTCCAATAATTGATCAAACGTTTGTTTAACTTCGAGGTAAGTATCATAGTTGATTTCGAACATAGGTTCTTGTATACTGATGGTTGAGGTGACATAATATGCGCATGCCAAAAGATCGCGGCAGTATTAAGTGGTCGTCCCTTATGCTCCCAGAACATGTGGAACGGTTAAAAGAAATGTGGCAGGCTGATGGAAAAATGAAAAAGCCAACCCTCGATGAACAGCAGGCAGAACTGTTGAATGATCAGCTTCGGGAAGCGTTTGAATGGCAGTGGCCTGTTTGGCTTCATATATATGAAAACGGCAGTGTAACGGAACTCTCAGGAACCGTGAAGAAACTCGACAGACACACAAAAAGTGCCACCGTAAAAACGATGGCACGTCCGGATACCACGATTGCTTTTCAGGATATTCTGCAGATCACGTTTCAATAAAAAGCTCCGATGTGTACCCAGAGCCTAGTCGATATGATCCAGTTGATAAGCTTCCCAAAGCTGATCAAACACAGTTAAAGCACCGGGAAAAGGGCTGTTCCACTCCAAATAATTACTGATTTCATGATAATCTGCCGACTGTTTCGGAAAATCGTGGTCATAGAACATCCAGTCTGCGAGACGGCTCTTTTCATCCGGTTCTTTTCTCCCCCGATATGTTAGTGCGTAATGATAAAATGAATGCATCTTCAGGACACCTCGCTACTCCAACTGTTATTCCGCCATAAATTCCTGATGCTTTTTCAGTTTTTTGCGATAGACGAATCTGGAAAGATAGATACTGATCTCATATAAAAGCACTAATGGTATGATCGCTACAAGCTGCAAAACAAAATCTGGAGGGGTGATCAGCGCTCCGACAATGACCAGAATCAGGTATGCATACTTACGTGATTTTTGCATGAAGTCCGGTGTGATAATACCTAAACGGGTAAGAAACATCGCTATAATCGGTATTTCAAAAAACAACGCAAATGGAATGACAATCCGGAATAACAATTTAAAATACCGGTCATACGTAAATATTTCATTGAACATACCATCATTTAATGAAAGCAGAAACGGAATGATCAGCTGGATAAAAATCATATAACCAAAAACGAGCCCGGCGATAAACAGCACGAAAATAACCGGTATATACATCAACGCCGCTTTTCGTTCGGGCTTGGTTAACCCCGGTTTTATGAACAACCATACCTGCAGGCATAATACAGGTAACGTGCCAATCATTGCCACAACGCCTGCCAGTGTCAAATAAACCGAGATCAGATCGGTCAGACCGGTGACACTTAATTTGAACGGCAAGTCATTTTCCATTAAACCATAAATTTTTTCAACATAAATAAAACCGGCGAGGAAAAAGACGATGAAAAAAACAGCGGTTACGATAAGCCGGTTTCTAAGTTCAGAGAGATGCCCAACAACGTTCATTTCTTTCCCATTAACAAATTGCTGACCTTCAGACATTCGTCCACACTCCTCATCCAAGCACAAAAGAAGATGTAAGGATAACCCCTACACCTGTGTGAAGCAGCCTATTTCTTTGGCGATTGATCATGGTTGCCTGAATTATCCGACCCGATATCTTTTGTCGCATTTTTGAATTCTTTCAATGAACTCCCGACAGCTTTACCGATTTCCGGTAATTTGGAAGGCCCAAAAACAATCAGGGCAATGACCAGAATCAAAATTAAACCGGGGATGCCGATACTGCCTAATCCCATATTGTATCACTCCGCATGATTACTTATTTTGTTCGTTTTTGACAATGTCTTTCGTTTCTTTAACCTCATCGGAAACATCGCTCGTTAAGTCCTGTGCTGAGTTCTTGAATTCACGTAATGTATTGCCGGCAGCTTTGCCGATTTCCGGCAGTTTTTTTGGACCAAAAATAATCAGGGCAATCATCAAAATCAGAACAAGTCCCGGAAAGCCGATATTCAGCATCAAAAACACCTTCTTTATAGTAGAGTTAGTTTTATTATAATCAAACCTTACGGACAAGTCATCTTTTAAGCAGAAGATCCATACCATAGTCAAACTAAAGCCAATGGACTGACATCAGTTTAACATGACCGCTCTCAGTTAAACAACAAATTTACTGGAACCGTTTGGCTTCCTCGAATTGCGCCGGATAATTCATATTAAAAAAGTGCTTATCCACCATTTGTTTGGCTATCCCGTCATAGTCTGTTACATAATGGACATCAATATGCTCAAATAGCGCCCGGATCTTTCGCTCGTCATGCTCAAGCAACATCTGGATGTGCGGTAAGACGTTTTTCGTGTAAATGCCCGACAGAGGGTGCATTCTGTCATTATGGATGGGAATGACGGCATCCGCCCCATTCATTGCCTGCCATAAATGCCGGTAAACACCTTGGTGGATAAATGGCATGTCACACGCTGCGAAAAAGTAAACATCTGCGTCGACATGATGAAGGGCCGACTCAATCCCAGCCAGGGGTCCTTTATCCTGGTACCTGTCCTGATACAAATTCAGCCCGAGAAATTCATAGATTGCGGGTTCATTTGTAATGACCGCTGTCTCATGGCTGCATTTTTTTAATTCATTTGCGATTTGTTCAATAGCCGTCTTTCCGTCAATATCCAATAACGATTTATTGGTACCCATCCGGGAAGACCGGCCGCCTGACAAGATGACACCACACGTCTGCATCCTCACTCACCCCGCCGATCATATTGCAGAAAATAATAGTCATAAGGATTTTTCGGATTCTTTTCACCTTTTTTTTCGGTGGTTAATTGCCATGCTTGTTTTGAAAAATCCGGAAAATAAGTATCACCTTGAAAAACATCGTCAATCCAGGTGATGTACATACGGTCTGCATATGGTAGAAACTGTTTAAAAATTGTTTCGCCACCAATCACGAAAAACAATTCTGCCGGTGATGCGTCATTCCAGTCTAAAACAGCCTCAATATCACGGATAACTTCAATCCCTTCAGGAAACTGATCGGGTTGTTTTGTCAGAACAATATTTTTGCGATTTGGAAGCGGTCTGCCGATCGCCTCAAACGTTTTCCGTCCCATAATAATGGGATAACCGGTCGTTGTCTGTTTAAAAAATTTTAAGTCGTTCGGTAAATGCCATGGTAAATCATTCCGGTAACCAATGACACGATTCCGGTCCATGGCCGCAAGTAATGCTATCATTGTCCATTTCCCCCCTTTACTGGTCAGACTGCGATTGGCGCTTTAATCGATGGGTGTGGATTATAGTCAATCAGTTTAAAATCGGACAATTCGAAGTCAAAAATGGAATCCTTTTTCCCATTGATTTTCAAGGTCGGGAATGGCCTGGTGTCACGGCCAAGCTGTGTTTTTACCTGTTCAACGTGGTTTGTATAAATATGGGCATCCCCTAACGTATGAACAAATTCTCCTGCTTTGAGTCCGCATTCATGGGCAATTAAATACGTGAGCAGTGCATAACTGGCAATATTAAACGGCACACCCAAAAATATGTCGGCGCTTCGCTGATACATTTGGCATGACAATTTTCCATCTGCGACATAAAACTGGAATAAGGTGTGGCAAGGCGGCAGGGCCATAGTCGGGACATCTTCCGGATTCCAGGCTGATACAATATGCCGTCGTGAATCAGGGTTATGGCGGATGGTGTGAATCACATCTTTTAACTGGTCGATGGTTTCATGCTGTGACGTTTTCCATGCGCGCCACTGTTTCCCGTATATATTGCCTAGATAGCCGAATTTTTCGGCAAACGCTTTGTCACGCAACATGTTTTCCTTGAAAATGGTCATCTGTTCCCGGTAAAGTTGATCAAATTCAGGACTCCGCTGGCTGCGATTTCCGAAATCCGTCATGTCAGGCCCATCATATTCATCACTTTCCACCCATTGTTTAAAGGCCCACTCATTCCAGATATTATTGTTGTGCTGTAATAAGTACCGGATATTCGTATCACCTTCTATGAACCAGAGCAGCTCACTGGCAACGAGCCGGAATGGCACTTTTTTTGTCGTTAACAACGGAAAACCGTCGCTCAGATCAAACCGCATTTGCTGACCGAATACCGAATAGGTGCCCGTATTGGTCCGGTCTGTTTTGTTTGTTCCATGTTTCAATATGTAGTGGCATAAATCGAGGTAACCTTGTTCACCTGTCAGCATTTTTCTCACCTCACACACCTATCTTAATATAAATACCGGATTATATCACGATTTTAATCTATTGTAACACAAACGTAAACACCAGCCGGCGCATAAATAGTGTGAATAGGACATAAATCTTTAAAAGCAGTCACACATGAAAGGGGATATTTGCATGTTGAATGGGCCAATTGAACATGTGGTGAAACAGTCTGTCCTGTGCACCTACGTGTTAAGTCAGCCGTTTGCCTTCTATGTTGATGCATATCCTGCTCTACAAAATGAACAATTATTGGAAGCTGAACAACTGCAGTACGGCCAACATGGGGAAGCGGTCAGAATCCTGCAGCAAAAGCTGAATAAATTATCGTATTTTGACGATAACATCGATGGCGATTATGGTCTTTTGACTGAACATGCACTGAAAAATTTTCAGGCGAATCATAATCTGAACATTTCGGGTCAGGCAAACCTGAAAACATTAAACACCGTCATTGATGAAGAAAAGAAACAATACAAAGATCAGTTGGAGGAAATGTCCGGCTCGATTCACCCGGGTATGGATGTGTCGGATGTCAAAATTGTCCAGCGGGCACTTGACTATTTTGGTTACTATCAAGGCGAAATCGATGGTATTTATGGACCGCTCACCCAGAAGGCACTCGAAACAGCTGAGGATGAACATGATATGGAATTAATTGACCATGAGGCCATACAAGCATTGTATGAACAGGAACAAAATACGCAGCCGAATACTGGCAATGAGGAACAGGCAGACAATACACAGCCGGATGATAAAGCGGAAGAAAAACAGGATACAGAAGAAACCGTGAACGAGGCGTCGGAACAAGAACCAAAACAGGCTGACGTAACCAGTACACAACACCAGCAAGCAATTGAAGCGGCACGTGCGCAAATCGGAACACCGTATGTCTGGGGCGGGGATTCACCAGGCGGGTTCGATTGCAGCGGGTTTATTCAATACATTTTTCAAATAGAGGGAATTTCCGTACCGCGGACTGTAAGTGATATGTGGAATTTCTCAACACAAGTTGACAGTCCGTCAGTCGGGGACCTTGTCTTTTTTGAAACTTACAAACCAGGACCGTCCCATATGGGGATTTATATCGGGGATGGCCAATTCATCCACGCTGGTGAATCACGCGGCGTTGAAATCAGCAAATTAAGTGATACTTATTGGGATGATCGGTATTTAGGCACCGGAAGAGTCCCGTAAACCCAGTGGGATTTTTTGCATAAGTTCCGCCTTTGTCACAAAGACTACTCGTATAAAACGATAAAGGTGGGATGTTAATGACCGGATTAATGGTGAAATTACTTGTCTGTCCAATTGGATTATATGTGGCTTCATGGCTGTTTCCTAATGTCGATTTCGGATACTGGTACCAGCCAATTATTCTTGGTGTTGTGTTAGCTTTCGTAGGTTATTTTATGGAAAGAGCAATGTTGCGGGAAGAAACCAATTGGCTCAGTGTGGGGACGGATTTTATTGTCTCAACACTGATTGTCTACTTTGGTGCAATGCTGTTAGCCGATACAGCTATCACCTTTTTCGGGGCCCTTCTGGCAGGTGCTGTATTGGCCGTTGCGGAAATCTTCCAGCATAATTGGCTGTTAAACAGTGGACGGGTTGAAAAAGAAGAAGCTGTACGTGAGTAAAAGCGTGTTATCGGGCAGGAAATTAATTATTTCTGCCCGATATTTTTCATTTCCATTCCCTGAAAAATTGCTGCAGATAACGTTCCATAAACTGATGCCGCTCAGCAGCCATCTGCTTAGCCGAGGTGGTGTTCATCAAATCTGTCAGCTGCAGCAATTTATCATAAAAATGCTGAATGGACGTGTTTTGCTGTTCATCCTTCTGATCATCCCAAAGCTTCTGGTCATTTGCCGCACCATAGGCAAAGGTTCGGGCAATCCCGATCGCCCCGATAGCATCAAGTCTGTCTGCATCCTGCACAATTTTCCCGTCGATTGTATCCGGTACGTTGCCCTTGCTGAACGAAACGTCCTTCATAGCCGTGTTTATCCGGTTAATTTGCGTGTTGGTACAATCAATTGATTGTAAAAATCTGTTCACGTCATTAATTACTTTGGCCCTGTCGGTGAACAGTTTGTCATCACCTATATCATGAATCCATGCAGCTGCTTCACAAATAAACAGATTGGCCTGTTCCTGAGCTGCAATCTGTTTGGCGGTATGGGCCACCCGCTTCATATGGAAGAAATCATGGCCACTCACATCGTCGTCAAATAGCTTATATACATATTTTTGAATGGCAGCTAATTGATCAGCTGGTTGCATTAAAATAATCCCTTAATGGTCCCATCTGGATCGACATCCATATCAAGAGCGGCTGGCTTTTCGGGCAGTCCCGGCATTGTCAGCATATTACCGGTTAAGACGACGATGAAGCCAGCACCAATGGAAGGCCGCAATTCCCTGATGGCTACGGTGAAATGGCCGGGTCTCCCCAATAAAGCCGGATCATCCGAGAGCGAATATTGTGTTTTGGCCATGCAAACAGGCAATCTCCCCCATCCTTGCTGTTCATAATAGGCGAGCTGTTTTGTTGCCTCCTGGGATAGTTCGATATCATCGGCACCATAAACAGTTTGTGCCACCTTCCTGATTTTTGCTTCAAGCGAGTCATCCAGATCATACACATGACGGAATTGCTGGTCAGCATTGCCGGCTTTTTCAATTACTTTTTCGGCGAGTTCGATGCCACCTTCACCACCATTGGCATGTACGTCAGTTAGAGCAACATCCACATGTCTGGATTCACACCAGCTTTTGATAAAATCGGTTTCTGGCTTTGTATCGGTTGGAAATTTATTAATGGCAACGATAAATGGCAGCCCAAACGTTTTAATCGTTTCTATATGTTTTTTTAAATTTTCCATCCCGGCTTGCAATGCTTCCATATTTTCTGTATTCAGATTTTGTCGATTGACACCACCGTGCATCTTTAAAGCGCGTACAGTTGCAACGATAACGACGGCGTTCGTATCAAACTCCCCTGCACGTGATTTGATATCCAGGAACTTTTCAGCACCAAGATCAGCTCCAAAACCTGCCTCCGTTACAACATAATCACTCAGTTTAGCAGCCGTTTTGGTTGCCATAATACTGTTACATCCGTGTGCAATATTGGCAAACGGGCCGCCATGAATAATGGCTGGTGTATTTTCGGTTGTCTGAACCAGGTTTGGCTTGATCGCATCTTTTAACAGGAGTGTCAGAGCTCCCTCTACTTTCAAATCCTTTACCGTTACAGGTTCTTCATCATGTGTATAGCCAATCACAATTTCAGCAATCCTGGCTTTTAAATCCTCCATGCTTGCAGCCAAACATAAAATGGCCATGATCTCCGAGGCAACGGTAATATTAAAACCATCTTCCCTTGGTACACCGCGTAACGGTCCGCCTAGTCCGATAACAATTTGCCTTAATGCACGGTCATTGATATCCATAACGCGCTTCCACTCAATACGGCGCGGGTCGATATTCAAATCATTCCCCCGGTGTATATGATTATCAATCATAGCTGACAGGGCATTGTTGGCCGTGGTGATTGCGTGCAAGTCACCTGTGAAATGGAGGTTGATATCTTCCATTGGTAGCACTTGTGAGTACCCACCCCCTGCTGCACCTCCTTTAATGCCCATTACAGGACCGAGAGATGGTTCACGCAAAGCAATGATGGATTTTTTGCCCATTTTATTCAACGCCTGTCCGAGACCAACTGTTATAGTTGATTTGCCTTCCCCGGCTGGTGTCGGATTGATGGATGTCACTAAAATAACTTTGCCGTTTGGTCTATCATGAAGCTTGCTTAGTAATGTCTCGGAAATTTTTGCTTTTGTGCTTCCATATGGCTCCCAGTCTTCTCTTTCCAGATTCAGCTCATCAGCAATTGTTTTAATCGGTTTAAGTTCAGTACTTTGCGCAATTTCAATATCTGTTGTCATCTTATACACACCTCTCCCTCCATTTTACTCCAGTTTAACGTACCCAGTCTGTTTTTAACATCCTTTTTCTCTGATTTTTATAAAAACGGTTTCATCGTTTTCTGTAACATATTGCTGTATCTGAAAAAAGATGACTAAATGACGTGATGTTCTTGACTGCCGGTCCAAAATGAGCTATATTAGACTTAAGCAAAGAAGATGTATGGAATCATTAATGACAAGCAGCTTCTATGGAAGTGGGTGCAATAGTGATCCAGCACTTCTATAGGTGGCTGCTTTTTATTCTGTTTATCTGCTTTGTATTAACACGTTTTACGTGAAAGTTTTTAGGAGGATTAATCACAATGGAAAACGGCGTAGTAAAATGGTTCAACGCGGAAAAAGGCTATGGCTTCATTCAGGTAGAAGAAGGAAACGATGTATTCGTTCACTATTCTGCCATTCAGGAAGAAGGCTTCAAAACGCTTGAAGAAGGTCAAAATGTTACGTTCGACATCGTTGAAGGCGATCGTGGCCCGCAAGCTGCAAACGTTGTTAAACAATAATTAAGGAAACAATATACAAGGCGGTAATCTGTCAGGATTATCGCCTTCTTTCTTTCAACGTATCATGGTCCCTGTTATATCGTCAGCCATTTAAAAAGTGGTAGACCTTATAAGCAAAGACGCCGCTACACCGTTTATGTATGCGGCAAAACATATGGCTAAATAAAAACAAGGGATAGCTAGCTCTTGGCTATCCCTTGTTTACATTCCGGCTATTTTGTCATTACGTTGCCCGTGTTAGAGCTTTTTCCTCCCGTGGTATTCTCACCCGCAGCAAAAGGATGTGAAGCAGCGGGAACAGCACAGCTGTCCATTGGGCACCGACCAGAAGCGGGATGGTGAATAACTCAACCGCTACGATGATATAATTCGGGTGTTTGACATATCTATAAGGCCCTTGTTTTATGAGCGCCACACCCGGAAGGACGATCACTTTTGTATTCCAGAACCTTCCAAGAGACTGCATACACCACACTCTCCCTACCTGTGCCGTCAAAAAAATGAACAGAAGTACATAATTGAGACTGCTCGAAGGGTCATTCTTTAATGCAGTCTCCACAATGACCGAAATAAAAAAACTGCAATGAAGGAAGATAAACCATTTATAATGCTTCTCCCCTTTTTCAATGCCTCCCATACGCTTCAACCATTTTTCATTACTTTTAGCAATGGATAATTCCACAAGGCGCTGTGCTATGACTGCCGCTATAAAAATCCATATCCAAGTCGTCATTTTTCATTCCACCCCAATAACAATAATTCTGAGCTGAATCCCGGTCCTAAAGCTGATAAAACAGTTAATGTTTCTTCACTGGTCGTTTCCTGCATCCCATAATAAAGCACGTATAAAACGGTTGCTGATGACATATTTCCGTGATGTCGCAGCACGTCATGGGAATGTTTAAACAATTCCCGGGGGACCTGCAAAACTTCCGCCATCGCTTCCAATACCTTTCTGCCGCCGGGATGGGCAATAAAACCGTGAATTGATTGCTGATCAATAGCCATGTCGTTTAGAAACGTCTGAATATGGTTTTGCCAAAATGAACGCACCAGTGCTGGAATACGTTTGGAGAATATGACTTCGAGTCCATTATTGGTAACGTTCCAGCCCATAACGTTTTGACTATTTTTCCTGGTGGCGGAACTAGTCCTGATGATGTGCGGCTTCGACTGTTTACTGTGTGGCAAAAGTGTGGATTGATCCCCCATCAGCAAGGCAGCTCCTACACCGTCCCCGAACAAAGCCGTGCCAACAATGTTACTCTTTTGCAGATCATCTTTTTGAAAGGTTAGACTGCACAATTCACAACAGACGAGGAGCACATTTTTGTCGGGATGTGCTTTGATCCAATCATGGGCCCGTGCCAGACCTATAGCTCCTCCTGCACAGCCAAGTCCCCAGAGCGGCATTCGGGTGACGTCCTCGCGAAACGGTCGCTCACTCATGATAAACGTATCCAGCGAGGGTGTGGATAGTCCTGTACTGGAAACAAAAATAATCATGTCCACTGCTTCGTAGGGAACAGCTTCTTGTAAAAATTGTTCATTTGTCAAACAAGCATCGATTGCCTGTAATGAATATCTGATCGAAAGCATATGATAAAGATCATTTTTTTCTTGAAACGAATGCTCTGTTTTAAACCAGTCCGGTTCTACCGCGAACTGTCTCCTGTCAATTTGTGCGTGGTCAAAAACCGGCAAAAGCCGTTCAACTAATCGCGTTTCCCGGTTGCTGAAAATATCTTTAACTAACGTTTTGATCGTCGTTTGTGACATGTCATATAAGGGAATCCCCAACCCTACTGAGCTGATCAACCGTTACCCGCCCCTTTCTTGTCAGACATCACTAGTCTATTTGGCTGTTTTTCATAAAGATATAACACATTTTTCATAGATTGTTTTAAACATAACAGAAGGCTAAAAAGTTCAGTCCAAAAGGTATGTTTATTTCTATCATGCTTTATTTTTAGCTGGTTTGGCGTTTTTATTCTTTTTATGCTGCGTTAAGGGAAATAGCAGGGAAGAAATACGTGAGGGGAGGACAATGTAACAGTTGATTCTCACAGCACTAAAAAACCAGAGGGTGATTCCCTCTGGTTTTTAGTCTTTAAAAAATCTCATTGTTTCTTGCCATAGTATTGATAATAATGTGTTTGGATGAACCCGTTAAAAAGCTTGCGTTTCTTCGTCGGTTTGTGGCCGTATTGCTGTTCAAATGTGTCAAATGCTGTAAGGATGTAAACACTCCAGGACGGGTGATTGGCCATAACTTTACCCAAATCACTGTATAAGCTTGCAATTGCTTCTCGGTCTCCTATTCGCTGGCCATATGGCGGATTGCCGATTAAGTAACCGTTCGGTTTGCGGATGGACAAATCACGTGCCTGCATTTGTTTCCAGGCAATCAGATCGCCAAGCCCTGCTTCCATCGCATTTTCCTTGGCAATGTCAACCATCTGATGATCAATATCCGATCCTGTGATATCAAGTTTCTGGTTGTACCAGGCTTTATCTTCCACCTCTTCAAAGGCTTCTTCCCAATACTGCTTTTTAACCCATTTCCACTGTTCGCTAGCGAATTCACGATTAAACCCGGGAGCGATATTCTGACCGATTAAGGCCGCTTCAATCGGAATGGTTCCTGACCCGCAAAACGGATCAATCAATGGTTCATCTGGTTCCCAGTTGGTCAGCATAATTAAGGCTGCTGCCATTGTTTCCTTCAATGGTGCTTCACCCTGGCCGGTACGGTAGCCGCGTTTATGTAATCCGGAACCGGACGTGTCAATTGTCAATACAACCTCATCTTTGAGAATGGCCACTTCAAGTTTAAATAACGCACCGGTTTCCACCAAATTCCCCGCCACACCATATTTTAATTTCAACCGCTCGGCAATCGCTTTTTTGACGATGGCCTGGCAATCAGGAACACTGTACAAGGTCGATTTAACGGACTTCCCCGAAACAGGGAACTTCCCATCCTCGGTAATAAACCGTTCCCATGGTAATGCTTTCGTCGCTTCGAATAATTCATCAAATGTGACGGCCCTGAATCGGCCTGCCTCTACTTTGACACGATCGGCACTTCGTAGCCATAAATTACAGCGCGGAATAGCCGATACAGGAGCTTCAAAGACGACTTTACCATTTTCGATAGCCACATCATAGCCGAGCTGTTTCACTTCTTTTGCCACAATTGATTCAAGTCCCATGGCAGCTGTTGCGATTAACGTCACGTCATGAGCCATATCGTAAATCCTTTCATCTTCTAATATTGAAGCATTATCAGTTTACCACATTAGCTGTATAATTAAAAAACCTTTCCGACAAAGTCAGAAAGGTTTTATGTTAACCAGTGTGAGACCATTGAATACTTGATAAGCCATGTTCTGTTCCGTTGTACTTTGACGGTGGTCAGCCTTGTACAGCGGTCGTAATCATCTATCTACAAGTATTGGTGAATACTTGTCCCTTTTTCGGTTCGTTTTCCCTAATCAAGGGTGCCCCTACCAATATTTGGGTTGCTCACTCGTGGGGTTTACCGCGTTCCACCCGAATTGTTTCCAATCCGGCTCCGTCACTGTGGCACTTTCAAACGTACTTATCCATGTCTTGTGAGTTAGGATGTTCCGCTGCCGTTAGCCATACCGGCTACCTTGACTTATGCTTTCATCAAGCACGAACACTACAGGCATCGCAGCCTGTGTGAGCATGGACTTTCCTCTGTATATGTGGCATACACAGCGATTACGCAAGTATTCAATTATTACCTAAATAAATCATACCACATATAACAAACGCGGTCACTGGTAATTCCAACCATCATTCAGAATCAGCATATTTTTTGCCGAAAACAGCTTTTTCAAGATTGGATACACGTTTTAAAATATCATAGTTCACCTGGTGGTTTGGTGTCGATGTACGGCTCCTTGTCTGATCGGACTGTTTTCTGAGACGTTCATTTTCCTGACGCAGCTTCTCAATATCCTGTTGGAACGCTTCGTAGTCCTGAATAACCGTATCCAGAAAGTCATCGACCTCTTCTTGATTATAACCGCGCATGGCGGTTTTAAATTCCTTTTCCAATATATCTTTTCCTGTAAGCTGGATCCGATTTGCATTCATCTTCTGTCACCTCAGATTTTTCATTTATTCGCCCATTCAAAATGACATGTCCATTTTATCTGTATGCCCGTCCGTTTAATATATGCCTTCTTCCTTTCTGGATAGTATAACATGATTCCAGCTTATTGTCTTATGTATTCAGTAGCATAAAAAAAGAAGCTGATCTGCTCAGCCTCTATTCCCCATATCATCTGACTGGAAGGAAAATGGGAGCAATTCTTCCATCGTCACACGCTTCGTTTCGTGATGTAAATTGGTCAAATAAATGGTTGTTTCACTGTCAAAAAATTCACTCATGACCTGCCGGCAGGACCCGCATGGCGGAACTGGCCGTTCTGTATCAGCTACAACCGCCATTTCGTTGAAGGTATATTCACCATCGGCTATGGCTTTAAAAATAGCTACCCGTTCTGCACAGCAGGTGACCGGATAGGCGGCATTTTCGATGTTACATCCAGTGTACATTTTCCCCGAACGGGTCAACAGGGCCGCACCGACCGGGAACTCAGAATACGGGACATATGCTTTTGTTTTGCTTTCCCTTGCTTTATCCAGCAACTCCTGACGACACATCTATTTTCCCTCCTTCATGGGTAAATCGAAGGTTATTCTAATCGAGAGCATTCCGTTTGTAAAGTTCTTTAGTGGGTGTGCAGCTCGGACAACAGCTGTTCAAAAATAAACGTGATGGAATGATGCAGCTCCATATAACGCTTTCGCTTCACGTCGATGTAATAACTGTTGAGAAGCAGGAGTTCCATATTTTCGCGCGTTGATGTGACTTGTTGCGGATGGAGGTTTACTTGTCGTTCCCTGACGGCTCGGCGTGCATGCTCCTCCCATTCAGCGAGCAACGCGTAGACAGGTTCTGTCCGCTCCTTAACCATTTCAAAAAACTGTTTGTCTTTTTTGCTTTCCGGCGGGTGATGTTCTTCATATCTTTGTTTTAATTGATCAAGATGTTCAATCAGTTGTCTGGTTTGCTGCTCTAATGTCATAAATATCCTGTCCCCTGTTTCGTTTTAGCTGACAGGTATAGTTTATCATTCAGCCGGTTAAAAAACATCCGTTACGACAATCTTTTTTTGACATGTCGCGTAAACCGACTGGGCGTCAGCTTTTTGTCTGAACGTTGCAGTTGTTGCAGTTTGGTTGTTGTATAGGTGATGTGAAGCAACTCACAGTGATGGCTTTGATAATCAGTTTCGATTTGATCGTCGGTGATCATCGTGATTTTTTGCTCCAATAAGCGGAGCTGATTGCCCATCTCCGCTAGCGCGTTGGCAAAATCCTGTTTCTGATAACCATCCATTTGTTTCATTCGTTTCGCAGTCATTTATGACACCTGCCCTTTTAAGTGATTAATAACTATTTCGCGATCAAACCGTCCTTCCCTTCCCCATCGACAAAACTGGAAGAATAATGGCAAAACAAGAGTAAATTCGCTGTTGTTTAGACAAACTAGCGACTGTAAGGAGGTATATCATGGACAAGAAAAAACCATCCGAGTATAAGACTGCCCGTCACCATCAGAAAAAAGAAAACCGAAGCCGTAACAAAAAATTAGATGGTCCAAACCGTCCGTCTACCTAACAGCCAAAACTGTCCCCCCTAAGTTTTTCCAAAGGCCAGTTGTCGGCAGTCAGAGATTTATTAAAAAGGATTTGTGCTGTCACAAATCCTTTTTTTACATAAACAGGTCTTTTAAGTGAGCGTAGGCATACATCAGTTTTCGCCGGTTATAAAATGTCTTTTTAATCCGGGGATCTGGGTTGACGGAATTATTTTTCAGCCACTTTTGTCTAATGCCCCCTTTTTTATACCAGTCTTTTCGAATATTATCTTGATGCGTGATTACCGGATAAACGGTCCGCAGCAGGGGGGCTTTTTCTGTATGCCTACCCAGAAATCGCTCATAATCTTGTCGTGAACCTGTGTGTTCAACCGTTCGAGCGAATGCGAGTAATGGGCGGTATACCCGGGGATGAAACATGATAGCGGCAAGTTGCTTCCCTAACGCAATCCGTTTATCAATATCTGTGAAATCATGGACAAAAGCGCCATAAAGCCGTTTGGTTCTGGTTGGCAGCAAAACGGCATTCAGTAATAAAATATCCTGCAAAAGGTATGACGGGCGTAAAAAAACACGATACTTAAAATAGTCCTGTTTAATGACGGGACGATGAATGACATTTTGTTCATTAATAATTAACGCCAATACAAGACGTTGTGTGTCTTGGTGCTCCCAGAAAAACGCCCATTCTTTTTGCATATACCGTGAGACATAGAGGTCCGGCAATAGATGGAACAGCGGTTTATCTGAGTGCAAAGACAATTGATAAACCATTAATTGCGGATAGGCATCTGAAAAAATCAGCCAGTTGGCTCGTTCATATGTCATAAACAGTAGCTTTCGCTGGCTGGCCGAGAGTATTTTCCGGAATGGCAACAACCATAAATCAGTCATATTCCATCCCGCGTTCCGGGAAACCATGCTGGCAAGAAACGCCCACTTTATTTCCGGAAACGCCATATAAAAGTTTTGATAAGCTTTTGTGCGGGAAATATTATCTGCATTGTACTTATTTGTCTCAGATATTATATAATGAAGGTAGTCATGTCTTCCCCATCGCGCAGTCATAATAAGCCTCCTTTCCACGGTTATATAGTCAATGGCCACTTTTTTTGGTAAGATACGGTCATATGCATGCTGAGGGGGAAAATCAATGCATTATCCAAACGGCAAAAAAAATCACCACATCCGCCAGCCAGCTGCAGCAAACCGTTCACAGGCATTCGGTAATCGCGGAATGACGCTGGAAGCGGATATCAACGCAACCAACACGTATTATCGGGATATCAATAAAGCCAATATCCATAAAAAACCGACACCGGTGCAGGTTGTTAACGTCCATTATCCTAGAAGAAGTGCCGCCGTCATTACAGAGGGATACTTCAAACAGCCTTCCACAACCGACTATAACGGTGTCTATCGCGGACGGCATATCGATTTTGAGGCAAAGGAAACGAAAAATAAAACACGGTTCCCACTTGCCAATATCCACGGGCATCAGATTGAGCATATGAAGTCCATAACCAAACATGGCGGGATATGTTTTTTGATTATCCGGTTTTCCGTCTATAAAGAAACATATTATATACCGGCCGAAACGTTTTTTCCATTCTGGGACGAACAATTTAACAATGGGAAAAAATCAATTCCATATGAAACAATCCGGTGTAAAGGGTACAGAATTCCGTTTCATTATCAGGCACGAGTTGATTTCTTAGCTATTATTGACCAGCTTTATTTTTAGATTGGAGGAGAATGCGTTATGGCAACGAATGGCCAATCTCGCATGGCAAGACGAAAACAGAAAAAAGCTTCCAAAAAACCAATGTGGAAAAAAATATTACTCATCATCGGTATTACCATACTTGCGATTGGTGTTGGCGTTGGTGCGCTGTTTACGTATTATATTGCCACAGCACCGGAAATCGATGCATCCAAATTGGATTCACCTTATTCATCCAAAATATACGATAAAGACGGGGAGCTGTTTGCCGACCTAGCAGCGGGAGAGCAGCGAACAAAAGTGAACTATGAGGAACTACCGGAAGTATTGGTTGATGCGGTTCTTTCAACCGAGGATGCGCGCTTCTTTGATCATCCGGGTATTGACATTTGGCGGGTCGGTGGTGCTGTGGTTGCCAATATAAAAAATGGCTTTGGTTCTGAGGGGGGCAGTACGATAACACAGCAGCTTGTGGAACAATCCCTCCTGTCACCTGAAAAGAAAATCAGTATTAAAGTGCAGGAAATGTGGCTGGCCTTAAAGCTGGAACGTCAATACGATAAAGAAGAAATACTAGAGATGTACTTGAATAAAATATATTACGGCAATAATGCTTATGGGGTCGGGAAAGCCTCGGAACTGTATTTCGGAAAAACGGACCTCAGTGAGTTGACACTGCCTGAAGCAGCGATTCTTGCCGGTCTGCCGCAGCGTCCATCTGCTTATAATCCGTTCGAAAACCCAGATTTAATGAGAGATCGGATGAATACCGTGTTAAGACGTATGGTCGATAATGAGACGATAACCGAAAGTGAAGCCGAAGAAGCCAGAGAAGTTGAGATTCCTTCCCTCCTGACTGATGATACACCTGACCCGACGCCATACCAGGCCTTTTTACAGCAGGTGCAAAAAGAGGTTGAGGAAAAAGTTGACGGCGCTGATATTTTTACAGATGGTCTGGACATTCATACAACGATAGATAAAGGTGCGCAGGAACATGTTGAGCTCTTACTGTCAGACAGTGAGGATAACCCGATCAACTATCCAGCCGATGACGGTGATGAAAAGATGCAGGCAGGTATGACCGTGCTGGATACGGAAACTGGTGCCATACGGGCAATCGGCGGAGCCCGTGGCGGTCTGGAAAATGACGGGCTGAATTATGCAACAGACATAAGGCGTCAACCGGGATCGACGTTCAAACCAATTATTGATTATGGTCCTGCGATTGAACATAACCAATGGTCTACGTACCATCAGCTGAATGACGATGGGCCGTATGATATCGCAGGAATTGATGATCAGATTAATACATGGGCCGGTCAATATTACGGCTGGGTCTCCATGCGGTACGCCCTGCAGCAGTCACTCAACGTACCTGCAGCTAAAACTTACGAAGAAATTGGAGGAAGCACTGCTAAACAATTTGCAGAAGACTTGGGCATATCATTTGGTGACCATGATATTGGGCTTACAGATTCGATTGGCGGCAACATTGGGACAAATCCACTCGAGCTTGCCGGTGCGTATCGTGCATTTGGTAATGGCGGTATTTATAACGAACCTTATGCAGTGACGAAGGTTGAGTTTCCGGACAGCGGCAAAACGGTTGATTTAACACCGGAACCTGAAGCGGTTATGTCCGAGTCCACTGCCTATATGATAACGGATATGTTGCAAACAGCAATTAGCGAGGGGACCGGCGCTCAAGCAAATGTCTCCGGATTACCGGATGCCGGTAAAACAGGTACGACCACGAGAGAAAATGTGGAAGGTTCACCTGATTCCTGGTTCAGCGGTTATACGACGAATTATACAATCTCGATTTGGACCGGGTATAATGATAATGACGTAACACTGCCGGATACAAAAATTCCACATGCATTATATAAAAATACGATGACAGAACTGTCCAAAGATGTGGACACACCGGATTTCACTAAACCGGATTCTGTTGTAGAAGTGGCTGTGGAAAAAGGTTCACGTCCGGCGAAGCGGCCAAGTGATTATACACCGTCATCTGAAACCGTAACCGAATTGTTTGTCAAAGGGACTGAACCAACTGAAACATCGGAACAATTTGATCAGCTGGATCCGGTAGAAGGATTGGAGGCGGCATTTGATGAAGAATCGGGGGCCATTCAAGTTGAATGGGAGTATGATACAGAACAGGATGTATCGTTTGATGTAAGTGCCAGCATCGATGACGGCCAAATGCAGGGTCTTTCCTCCACCGATGATATGTCCATGGAAATTTCCAATGTCGAGCCGGGTACAACGTATGACATTCAAGTTGTCGCTGTCAGCGAAGACGATGAGGGTTCAAGTGAACCTGCCAACACGACGGTTCAGGTACCTGAAGAAAACGAGGATGAAGATGAAGATGAGGAAGAGAACGAAGAAGAAACTGAGGAAGGAAATATTCCATCAGTCGGCGAACTTAGTGCCAGTCCTTCCGGTTCAAATATAGACGTTTCCTGGCAGTATAACGGCCCGCCTGCCCAGTTTGAGGTAGTGGTGTCGCAGAATGGCAGCCAACTTCAAACGGAAACGGTTGGCTCTGAAGGAATTGTAATCGAAGGAGAGGGTGTTCAGCCGGGGCAAACGTATACCATAACCGTTGTCCCAGTTGGCCAAAATGGTGCTAATGAAGGTGCTCGCGGCGAGGAATCAAGTACAGGAATTACCATGCCTGAAGCAAATGAGTCCGGTGGTTCCGGCGATGGCGATGATGATGGCGATGATGATGAAGCTGAAAACGACAATGGTGAAGGCGAGGACGAATAAACCATAAGCATAAAAAAATAAGGCAGTCTTCCTCACGATTGGAAGACTGCCTTATTATATCACTTTTCCATTGTTTCGCGTTTTTTCATCCGTTTTTGTCCTTCCCGGCACAACTCAAGTAGCGGGCATTCCGGACATTGCGGATTTCTTGCCTTGCAATGATACCGGCCGAAAAAAATCATCCGGTGATGGGTATCAGCCCACTCGTCTTTTGGCACTTTTTTCATCAAGGTCTGTTCCACTTCCAGAACAGAATCTTTCCAGCGGCAGATGGCCAAACGCTTAGCTACCCGTTCGACGTGTGTATCAACAGCAATGGCCGGTTCTTTAAAGGCCACCGATGCGACAACATTTGCTGTCTTCCGGCCCACACCGGCCAGTTTCATCAACTCCGATTTCGATCTCGGAACTTCGCCGTCATAGTCATCAATTAGCATTTGACAAAGCTTGCGAATATTTTTGGCTTTGTTTCGATACAATCCAATTGACTGAATATCCCGCTGCAATTCCTCTAAAGGTACTGCCAGGTAATCCTCAGGTGCCTTGTATTTTTCAAAAAGTGATGTTGTGACTTTATTGACTAAGTTATCCGTACACTGGGCTGATAACAATACAGCAATAACCAGTTCGAATGGATTATCATGATTCAGTTCACATTGGGCTTCCGGATACATCTCCTTCATAACATCCAGACAGTGCTTAACCTGCGATTTGTTTAGCATCCCCCTATTCCTCCTCCAGCCAGTTATAATAAATCGATGTGTCCCGTTTGGCTGCAGTAGAACCCTGTTTAGGAGCCTGATTCTCGTGAAATGTTTTACTGGCCTGCCGGGCTTGTTCAACGGATTGGATTCCTTTTTTCTTCCAATCGCGAAGGATACGGTCGATATACTTAAAATTAAGCTTTCCCATCAGAACCGATTCCCTTAAGGCTGCTTTAATAAGTGAAGGCTTCATGTTGTCTTCATCAAGCCACGTGTTAATCATTTCAATTTCAAATGGTGACAGAGGTCTGCCGAATTCCTGCTCAAACAAAATAAAGATCGTGCCATCACCTTGTGTCTGTTCTTCCTGCTTTTCAGCAAACAGCTTCTCCCATAGTGGATTAAGACTATAAGCCTCGGTTATTCGATTCTGTTCATTTTCCAATTGTTCGATGGACAAAAAATTTTTTTGAATGAGTTTACGTAAAATATTGGCACATTCTTTTTCGCTGATGGTTAAATGGCTGGCAAGCTCATTGGGGGTTGGAAAGTCATTTTTTTCCTGTAAATAGCGCAGCAGCTGCAAAATAACCATGACTTCCTCTTCTGTTAGCCCCATTGCTGCATATTTATCAAGTAACTGAACAGGTATCGGAACCTGGTTCAATACAATATCCTGAAATGAAATGAAATTTGCCATACATGATACACCTCATTTCCCAAGTATAGCACGTTTTCCACAACTGCAGATCTTAATGTAAATCCCCTCGTAAGGCACGCAATGATTTCACAGCGCTAATACTTTTCAGCCGCCCCATCTCCATTTTATTGATGTTAAAACCGGATAAAAATCCCTTGCATTCTATGGCAAGGGATTGTGCCCGAGGTATCCGGCTATTAAGGATAAAGCCGATTTAGTAATCTTGGGAAAGGAATGGTTTCACGGACGTGTTCGACACCCGCAATCCAGGCAACTGTCCGCTCAAGACCTAATCCGAAGCCTGAATGTGGCACACTGCCATATTGTCGTAATTCTAGATACCATTTGTATGCTGGTCCGGAAAGTCCGTGTTCATCATAACGCTGTTTCATCAATTCCAGGTCATCAATTCGCTGGGAACCGCCGATTACTTCTCCATACCCTTCAGGCGCAATCAAATCAGCGCATAGGACGACATCCGACCGTTCCGGGTCCGGTTTCATATAGAAGGCTTTTATATCAGCCGGATAATTCGTGATGAAAACCGGCTTGTTAAAGCTTTCGGCAATGGCTGTTTCATGTGGCGCACCAAAGTCCTCTCCCCACTCGATATCATCAAACCCTTTTTCTTTTAACAGTGCAACAGCATCGTCGTAACTGATGCGTGGAAACGGTGCCTTAACGGTTTCGAGTTTTGATGTATCCCGGTTGAGTGTCTGCAACTCAAGCTGACAATTTTTCAAAACGGACTGCACAACAAAACTGACATACTGTTCCTGAATTTCCAAGCTTTCATCATGATCAATAAACGCCATTTCCGGTTCAATCATCCAGAATTCAATCAGGTGCCGTCTCGTTTTGGACTTTTCAGCACGAAAGGTCGGACCAAATGAGAATACCTTACCAAAAGCCATGGCTGCCGCTTCCATATAAAGCTGACCACTCTGGGACAAATAGGCATCCTCGTCAAAGTATTTCGTATGGAATAACTCGGTAGTGCCTTCTGCTGATGAGCCTGTCAGTATGGGCGGGTCAATTTTTACATAGTCGTTATCGTTAAAGAACTGGTATGTTGCCCGAATAATCTCATTTCTGATTTTCATAACAGCGTGCTGACGGCTCGAGCGTAGCCACAAGTGCCGATGGTCCATTAAGAACTCGGTCCCGTGTTCTTTTGGTGTTATCGGATAATCATGCGCTTCTTGAATCAGTTCAATGGCCGTGACCTGCATTTCATAGCCAAAAGGTGATCGTGAATCCGCAGCAATAGTGCCTGTTATGTATACAGATGATTCCTGGTTCAAATTTTTGGCAAGTTGGAAGGTGTCGTCCGGCACTCCGCTTTTGGCGACGACACCCTGGATAAACCCGGTGCCATCCCGTAATTGCAAAAAAGCGATTTTACCGCTTGAGCGTTTATTGGCAAGCCAAGCCCCGATAGTGACTTCCTGTCCTTCATATGTCGGTACTTGTGAAATCGTTGTTTTCAAAATGGTCCCTCCAAAGCTATGATTGATGGTTTTCCACAAATCGTTTGATGCGTTCGGCAGCTTCTTTTAATGCGTCCATTGAAACGGCATAGGATAAGCGCACATTTTCTGGAGCCCCAAAACCTGTTCCCGGAACTAATGCGACTTTTTCTTCTTCAAGCAATGCCTTAGCCCAATCGTCAACAGTATCGTACCCGGTCTGTTTAACGGCGTTCTGTACGTTCGGGAATAAGTAAAAAGCGCCTTTTGGTTTGACACAGGAAATGCCCGGTATATCGTTCAGTAACTCATATAGCACGTCGAGTCGTTCACTGAAAACACGCCGCATATCCTCGACAGGTTGTTCATATGCCCGGTAAGCGGCCAGTGCGGCATATTGAGCGATCGATGTCGGATTGGACGTTGAATGGGATGCCAGACTGGTCATTGGCTTTATGATGCCGACAGGTCCGGCCGCATATCCGATACGCCAGCCTGTCATGGCATGTGACTTGGACACGCCGTTAATAATAATTGTATTCGCTTTGAATTCATCCGAGAGTGCCGCAACTGAAACATGGGGATCATCTGAATATATCAGCTTTTCATAAATTTCGTCTGACACCATTAAAACATTATGTTCCAAGCAAACTTCACCAAGCTTCTGCAGCTCCTGACGGTTATACATCATGCCGGTTGGGTTGCTCGGCGAATTGATGACGACGGCTTTGGTTTTCGGTGTTATAACCTTTCTTAGCTGTTCCGGCGTTACTTTAAAATTATTTTCTTCCTCAGCATTAATAAACACCGGCGTACCTTCTGCCAATTTAACCTGCTCCGGATAACTTACCCAATAAGGAGCAGGGACAATGACTTCATCACCTTTATTTAGGATAACCTGGAAAAGCGTGTATAAAGCATGTTTAGCGCCCGTCGTGACAATCACGTTGTCAGAACTGTAGGTAAGCCCATTATCACGTGCAAATTTTTCGATGATGGCTTGTTTCAATGCTGGTATTCCACCGGATGGTGTATATTTGGTTAAGCCGTTGCGCATTGCTTCTTCTGCCGCATCTAAAATATACGTCGGGGTATTGAAATCAGGTTCCCCGGCCCCGAGTCCAATCACATCGTGTCCTTGACCTTTCAGTTCGTTGGCTTTTGCCGTAATCGCTAATGTTGCAGACGGTGTTAACGTTTTTACCCGATTTGCTAATTCCATTTCATCACTCCTCATCAAACATCCGATTGAAGCGCTGCACTTCAATGCTTTTTCCATTAAAAAAAGAAAAATATTCCATCACATACCGGCCCTGCTGATCTTCATATGTCAATTCCCAGGCCGGCTCCTCCCCATTTTCAGATATAACAGCTGGTACTATGTCCCGCATTGTACATGAAGTGCATTGATCGTTCCAATTGGCAATGATCGTTTCTTTCGCTACCATGTCCGACTGGTTGACTGTCATGATGTCAGACTGATTTCCGTCAAAAGGATAAAAAACAATCAGAGCCTTCTCCTCATTTGCTTCGCCGTAAATCGTATAGTACGCCTTTTCTCCATGATACCGTTGGATTTTATTGATCGTCCTTATGTCTGTTTCCTGAAGAACCTGTTTTTGCACGTCTTCGAATCCTGCTGTCCGGTTATCCTGGATTGCCTGGTAAAGATAAATCCCGAATATAACAGACATAACCAGCAACAGGCTGATAATGCCCAGCAACCATTTCAGCCAGGCAGGCAACGTAAAACGTGACAGTCGCTCATCTATCATTATCATCATCCCATATAAGACAAAATCCAGTTGTTAGTCGCCATTATTTATCCTCCGTTAATAAAAGCTGTCTGTTTTATCATATTTTGCTACTCATACTGCTGACGGCAATGCCAACACTATAAGTAACGTTGAAAATAAATAAGCAAGATCACATTATATAGTATAACAAGCATTGCGGCAAATTTGTTTCATTTTATTTATTTCAACAAAATTTTTCCCGCCCCATACCGCTGATACTGATGCATGCATCCATGTATCAGTATTTTTTTATATCAGTTCCACTTTTTAAAACCATTCTCTCGCTTGTTGCATAATGTTTGGCGTCGAATCATGGGTGATCGGAACAGCCGGGATTGACTCGGTGAAAAATCTGCCATAACGCGCCTTTATAATGCGTGCGTCACAGACAAATACGATTCCCCGGTCGCTGGTAGAGCGGATCAGTCTTCCAAAGCCCTGCTTAAAGCGAATAACGGCGTCCGGCAGTGCCAATTCAAAGAAGGCATTTTTCCCCTCTTGTTTAAAATAAGTTGACTTCGCTTCATATACCGGGTGATCCGGTGGCTGGAACGGGAGTTTTACAATCATAAGACACGATAAGTCCTGCCCTGGTATGTCAACACCTTCCCAGAATGAACTCGTACCCAATAATATCGACTGATCGAAGGACTGAAAATTCTTCTTCAGTCTGGATCTGCTGCCACTGGAGATACCCTGGGCGATCAGTACATATTGATTCGTATCGATGGTTTCCCTTAATAAATAATAGGCTTTGCGCAGCATATCATAAGATGTGAATAAGACAAGCATGCGTCCATCTGTTATGTGGGCCAGTGAGATTATTGCCTCGCATGTGGCCCTAATGAACGCCTCCTGGCTGCCGTACCTGACATCTGGAAAGTCATTCGGAATCATTAACCGGACCTGGTCCTGATATGGAAATGGCGATGCTATTTTAGCTGTCAGCAAATTTTCCGGTGGCAAGCCGAGCTTTTTTTGACTATAGGAAAACGAATTGCGTATCGACAATGTAGCACTTGTTAAAATGATGCTTTTCTTTTGACTAAAAAAATCATCCGCCAACAATGTTGAAATATCCGTCGATTCACTGTACAGATAAACAGCGTTTTTAGCCCCGTAAGCTTCAATTTCCATCCATTTTACTGTATAATCATCCGGCAATAAAAACAATTTTTCCAGACGGTCGATAATGGATTGAAGTGCCTCCGTGTGCTTGGGCAATTCTGCTGCATAATCGTTAACGACCGCTGAATTGGCAGCCGGCGATGCGTCTAATGAGGACAGTAAATGGATCAGATCACGCAGATAAAACGTCAATCTGTTGACCATTTCTTTTATCACCGACCATTGTTGGCCACCTTCATGGTCGTTCTCGTCAAAACGATACTGAATTCGGCCGGTATCGCTGAATGATTTGGATTTCTTTTTTTGGTCAATCACATATTGGAACAGCATTCGAAATAATTCATCCACCTCATATTTTGTCCAGCTGAATATATTATTCCAATCTGTTTCTGAAAAGGCGCTTTTATTGGATGCCGGCATGTTCTGAAGCAATTTTCCGAGCCAGTTTCCATCGCTCGTCTCCCCGATTTGCGTCAATATATTTTGGACATACACATAATGCAGTGTCAAACCATAGTGCTTGGACGCTGTTTCTTCCAAGTGGTGCGCTTCATCGATAATAGCTTTATCATAGGATGGCAGCAATTGATAATCATTAAACATATCCGTACACAGTAAGGCATGGTTTGTGATTACAATATCCGCCTGTTGAGCTTTCCGGCGGGCTCGTTGATAATAAGAACGGGAAAACCATGGCGATGTCGGATCAACGGAACCTTCTGTTTCTGTCGAGATTTGTCTGTAAAACACGTAACCATTTGAAGGAAGCTGAATTTCATCAATGTCCCCTGTTTCGGTTTCTGTCAGCCAGACGAGCACCATAGCCTTGGTAAGCGTTATATCGTAATTATCCGACTGTTCCGAAGCCAGGGCGCGCTCAAACTTATCCAGGCTAATATAGTGCTGTTTCCCTTTAAGTAATGCAACGTTAAATGGGAAAGGGACAAGTTGCCGGACTAACGGGACTTCCTCATCAAGCAGCTGCGATTGCAATTGCGTGGTATGCGTGCTGATAATAATTTTTTTATGTGTGGTGACCGCTTCATACACAGCAGGAAGTAGATAGGCTAACGATTTTCCTGTCCCGGTTTCTGCTTCAATCAGCGCATGCTGTTTCGTTCGGAAGGCGTCAAATACTGCTTCCGACATGTCACGCTGTCCGCTACGTTTTTCATAATGCGCCATATGTTGTTCCATGGCACCTTCCTCTTCATAAATCGCATCAAGAAAGCTGCCAAAGGATGTATGAACATTCGGCGGGTCCGGATTAGCCTTGGACCCGGCTTTAAAAGCCAACCCTCTGTATATATCTAAATTGTCATTCACGTCTGCAAAGGCAATGGCCTGCTTTTGAGCATTTAATAAAGCCGCCAAATCTGAATTTAGTCCTTTTTCTAGTGACAGTAAATGGGCGATCGTTTCATAAGGCAATGACCTTAGTTTATGCCATAATGCCAAAAATAATTTTGCCGTCATACGGGCATCTGTTATCGCGCGGTGCGGTTCATCGTGGCTGATTTGCAGGTAATCAGCCAACTGTTCCAATTTAAAGCCCGGCGCCTGTGGATAAAGAATTCGGGCAAGTTCCACTGTATCCAGTACGGGATTTTGCAATTCTGGAAACCCGCCTGCAGCCAGCTCTTTGTTTAAAAACCCCAAGTCAAACGGGACATTGTGTGCAACAAAATACCCGTCTGCAAATAAGTCAATTATTTCTGTGGCTTTATCCTGGAATCCGGGGGCATCACGAACATCCGTATCGGTTATGCCGGTTAAATGCGTGATAAAAGGCGGGATCGGAATATTCGGATTAAGAAATGTGGAAAAGTCGTCAGTTATGTTACCATTTTCAATCACAACAATGCCGACTTCAATAATTTTATCCGGATTAACGGGTGTATGTCCTGTTGTTTCCAAGTCGATTACAACGTATTTATCGTTCATAATGCCACCTTCTTATGGACATGTACGAATGCATACATGTCATTATAATCAAGTATCGTCCCCGTGAAACCATTCGATTTCCCCGGAGTAAACTTTTTGCGTTTCACCGTTGTCTGTATGTATGAGCAATGCGCCATCCTCAGCAACACCGGTAAAAACGGCTTCAATTTCGGTATGGTTTGTTTGGATCCTGATCGTATCCCCGATCCGATAGGCATACGATTCCCATTTGTTTTTGATATTAGAAAAACCATGTTCAATGAAATCGTCATACGCTTGTTCAAAGTCATGTAATAGTTGCTGGATGAGTGGAACAATCGGCTGTTCGTTGGCGGTTTCTGATTTAACAGAGGTTGCCTTGTTTTTGACCGATACCGGGAATTCATCAGCGGTATGGTTGACGTTCATACCGATCCCTACAATGATATATTGGATCCGGTCCTGTTCGGCCTGCATTTCGGTTAATATACCAGCCGTTTTTTTATGATTGATAAGTAAATCATTGGGCCATTTGATGGTTGGTTTGGCTATTGTCACCTCAGATATGACATCTGCGAGAACTGTTGCTGTCAACAGTGTCAGCTGCGGGGCTGCAGCTGGGGTTATGGCTGGGCGCAATATAATACTCATCCAAATCCCCTTATGTTTAGCCGAATTCCATTGGCGACCCATTCTTCCTTTTCCCGCTGTTTGCTCATCGGCCACGATCACTGTCCCGTGTGCTGCATTGTTGCGGGCGGCTTGATGAGCAATTCGCTGTGTTGAGTCAGCAGTTGCTCTATGGATGATGTTCCTGCCCAACCATTCTGTTTTCAAGCCCCATTGAAGCGTGTTTTCACTGACTTTATCGGGTGATTTGACAATCCGATAGCCTTTGCGGGAAACCCCTTCAATAACATAGCCGTCCTTCTCCAGCTCTTTCATATGCTTCCAGATGGCACTTCGCGAGATATGTAAACGTTCGGACAATAACTGACCGGACACGTATTCATGATCAGTTGTCTTGAGCAGTTCAATCAATCGGTAACGGGTGGATTCCATTTTATCCATTCCTTTAACATGTTCTTTTTATTATCGAGACGACCTGAAACGACCTGCTTCTCAATCTGATCCAATATGTCGCCGATCCAGGGGCCGGCACCTCTATCGGGGAACAACCTGCGTAATTCTGTTCCATTAATTGCCAAATCTTGCTTGGAATAGATGGGAAGTGCAGTCGCGATTTTCTGTATTGACTCTTCCGATATAACGTCAGCAAACAGCATATAGACTAATGTGGCGAAATCACTGTATCGATTCGCGGGCAAGTGATAAACAAGCCAGCGATCCAGCCCGTCGTGTTGATAATGCTGCAGTGCCTGGCTTAAGACAGATGCCTCATGTTTTATTTTATTGGAGCACTTCCATTGCTTTGCCCACTGATGAATCGATATGCCCGGTTCAGTCACATGAAACATAGCGATGACCGTCGCAAATGACTTTAGTGGCTTTATTTGTTTCGGTATTTGTTCCATGATATGTGGGTGATCTTTTAAAATCGGCAAATGATTTGTTATCCCGATCGATTCAAAATAAAGCATCCCTGTTTTGACATATGCCCCTGCAAAAAATTTCGCCGCTTCCTGAACAATTCGTTCCACGGCAATTGTTTCGATCTCATCTGATAAACCAGACATGGCTCTTAGTGTCTCGTCTTCAATTTTAAAACCAAGCTGACTTGAAAACCGGAGAGCACGCATGATACGCAGCGGGTCCTCTATTAAGCGGTCATGCCCATTTCCCACTGTCCGTATTATCCCTTTCTGCAGATCTTCCCGGCCATTGAACGGGTCAATGATGTTCCCATTTTTATCCATAGCCATGGCATTGATGGTAAAATCCCGCCGTTTTAAGTCCTGGTTAATCGTTTGAACAAATTGTACCGCATCAGGATGACGCTGGTCTGAATAGTCACCATCTAATCGAAATGTCGTTACCTCATAGGACTGATGCTGATAGCGTACGATCACCGTACCGTGCTCCAGGCCTACCGGGATAATTTTGCTGAAAATTTGTTGAATGACGTCCGGTGTTGCGGATGTGGCAATATCAATATCACCGATATGCCGATTCAGCAATAAATCCCGAACACATCCGCCGACAAAATAGGCTTGATGGTCGTAAGTTTCAATATGGTCCAATAATGCACTTGCTTGTCTAAATTGATGGGGTAAACGCATCAGCATCACCATTCCCACTATCAATGAATAAGGTCATCATATAAATTGATGTATTGGTTTACAATGTCCGTTGAATAGAAGTGTTCCCTAGTATGTGCCAAGGCTTTTTGGGAGAATTGCTTCAGTTTTTTTTCGTCTTCGAGTAAATTGATCGCATAAGCCGCAGCTTGTTGAGTGTTGCCTGGTTCAACGATAAAACCGGTTTCTTCATGTTTGATCACTTCAGGGATGCCGCCGGTATTGGTTCCAATACATGGCACCTCACAGGACATTGCTTCCAGCAGAACTAACCCGAAACTTTCCTTTTCGGACATTAATAATTTCAAATTTGAAATTGACAATAAGCCACTGACATCCTTTTGTTTTCCCAGAAATAAGACATGATCGGAAAGGCCAAGTTCGGATACGAGCTGGTAAATATCGGAATATTCAGGGCCATCTCCCACCAGAAGGAGTTTTGTCTTAATTTTTTCTTGAATTTGCTGAAATGTGTAAATGACATCTTGGACACGTTTTACTTTGCGAAAGTTGGAAATGTGAATAATCACCTTCTCGTCTGGTTCAATGCCGTATTGTTCACGGATTGGATGCGCCGATTTTTTTGTATAATCTGCTTCATTCACGAAATTATATATGACACGGATAGCTTTATCAGCACCAACGGATTCATGTGTTTGACTGACAAGACTTCGGGAGACCGCTGTGACAGCATCAGATTGTTCAATGCCATATTTGATCATCTTCTTAAGCGAGTGGTCAATCCCGAGCACCGTTATATCGGTACCATGCAAGGTTGTCACAATTTTTACGTCATGTTTGGCAATTCCTTTGGCCAGTATAGCACAAATAGCGTGCGGCATGGCATAGTGAACATGCAGGATATCCAACTTTTCCTGATCGATCACTTCCGCCATTTTATTGGCCAATGCTAGGTCAAATGGCGGATATTGAAAAACAGGATAATGATTGAGTTCGACTTCGTGATAATAAATATTGGGGTGTACCTGGTTCAACCGGAATGGCAGACTAGAAGTGATAAAATGAATTTCGTGTCCATCCCTGGCCATCATCATGCCTAATTCTGTTGCAATGATTCCCGATCCACCAACTGTCGGGTAGCACGTAATACCGATTTTTTTCATGTGACATTACCTTCTTGTCCTTTTTGCTTAACAATTTGCCGCCATTCAAGGTCGCCTCTTGCAATTGACTGGATCATAATTTCTGCTGCACCGGGATTGGTTGCGAGCGGAATCATGTGCACGTCACATAACCGCATCAAGGCGCTCACGTCCGGCTCATGCGGCTGTGCAGTCAACGGGTCCCTGAAAAAAATGACAGCATCCATGTCGTTATTAGCGATTTTCGCCCCGATCTGTTGATCGCCACCCATCGGGCCGGACTGGAAGCGATGTACTAGCAATCCGGCACCGTCAGCAATTCTTTTCCCAGTTGTTCCGGTGGCAAACAAATTGTGTTTTTTAAGTATATGTTCATAGGCTGTCGAAAAGTCAATGATTTCTTGCTTTTTTTTATCGTGCGCTATCAATGCGATATTCATAAAATTCCCGCCTATTCAAGTATATTTTCCAATCCATAGACAAGCTTGTTTAAACCCATGACTTTATGGACGGAAAGCTTGACCCCTTCCATAAATGACGCACGATTATAGGAGTCATGCTTGATGGTTAATGTCTGGCCGGGACCTCCAAAAAGAACTTCCTGATGTGCAACCAGCCCCGGGAGCCGGACACTGTGAATGTGAACACCTTCTATTTGAGCCCCTCGTGCGCCATCCAGGATTTCCTTTTCGTCAGGATGCCCCTGTTGTTTGTTCTCCCGTGTTTCCTGAATCATATTGGCGGTTTTGACAGCTGTACCAGAAGGCGCGTCCAGTTTTTGATCATGGTGCTTTTCAATAATTTCAACATCCGGCAAATACTTGGCAGCTGTTTTGGCGAATTGCATCATCAGTACCGCTCCAACGGCAAAGTTTGGAGCGATAATACAACCGGTGCCATGCGTTACTGATAAATCTTCCAGTGCAGCAACTTGTTCGCTGGAGAAGCCTGATGTGCCCACAACCGGATGAATATCGTATAAAAGGGCCAGCTTTGTATGCTCAAATCCGACATCCGGTACGGTCAGATCAATAAATACATCTGCATCTACTGTCTGGAAGCATTGTTCAGGATCCTCAAAAATCGGGACATCCAAACCTGGAAACGGTTCAAGATCTTTTAACGCTTTTCCACCATTCTTCCGATCAATACAGGCAACGAGTGTGAATGATTCCTCATTGCTGACCATCTGTACGGCTTCAGATCCCATTTTCCCTCGGGGGCCGGCTATAATAATATTAATTGGCATAATCCATTCCTCCTGTGATGTTAAATGGCAATGATTAGTCTTTGTGTGTCCAGCGATCTTTGTCACGCGTCTCGATTTTACGGATGGAAGCATCAAACGCTTCGGATAAATCGATATTTAACGAGTTGGCAAAACATGTTAAAACAAATATGATATCACCAATCTCTTCTTCGACAGTTTTTGCTGTTTCGGATGTTTTTTTCGGTTTTTCTCCGTAATAGTGATTGATTTCGCGGGCAAGTTCACCAGTTTCTTCACTCAGCCTGGCCATCAGGCTCAATGGTGAAAAATACCCTTCCTTAAATTGCGCTATGTAGTCATCAACCTTTTTTTGAATGTCTTCTGTGTTATAAGTCGGGTCGTTTGTCGTCATGTCAATCGCCTCTTTATTATGGTATAATCTCTTTTCATGTTAGCTAAAAGGTATCATTTTGACAAATTATTGGGCTTTTTATGACCCATTTGTTCTTTATAGGCAAATTGTCTATAATGAACACCGTATATAGCTGGACGAAATGGAGGTTCATCAATGATTTTCGGTTTGAGGTTTAAAAATATTCTGTTTATATTGCTTGGTTCCGCGATTTTTTCATTTGGTATTGTTCATTTTAATATGCAGAATAACCTCGGTGAAGGAGGTTTTACCGGGATAACCCTGCTGTTCTATTTCTTGTGGAAATGGGATCCGGCTATCTCAAATATCGTCCTTAATGTCCCGGTCTTTTTCATCGGGTGGAAATATCTCGGGCGTCATACATTTCTCTACACGATTATCGGTACGTTCGCTGTTTCCCTATTTCTGGCCATCTTTCAGATTAATCCATTCCATATTGATTTACAGTCTGATATGACGCTTGCGGGACTGTTTGCCGGAGTGTTCATTGGTGTCGGGCTGGGTATTATTTTCCGTTATGGCGGAACAACAGGCGGCGTTGATATTATCGCAAGACTTGTCAATAAATATGCCGGCTGGACAATGGGCAGAACCATGTTTTTATTTGACCTGATTGTGATTACGACATCAATTATCACATATCTGGATATGGTGCAGGGAATGTACACACTGCTGGCGGTATATGTTGGTGCCAGAGTCATTGATTTCATTCAGGAAGGTGCTTATGCAGCCCGCGGGGCAACCATCATATCCAGCAAGAGTGATCAGATCGCCCAATCCATCATCGAAGAAATGGACCGCGGGGTCACGGTATTAAACGGACGTGGTAGTTATACCGGTGACAAGCGTGATGTCCTCTACTGTATTGTCGGCCGGAATGAAATTGTCCGGTTAAAAAATATGATCCATGCGATTGATCCTCACGCATTTGTAGCCATGAGTGCTGTTCACGATGTTGTCGGGGAAGGTTTTACATTGGATGAAAACAAAAATCCGCTTCAGGACTGATGGATCTGTTCTAAAATTACAATCGAATCCCAAATGAAAAAAGGGGCGCATATTTAAAAAATATGTGCCCCTTTTTCATCAATGTATACGATTATAGTCGTGAGAGACCTTTCATGTTAAATCATCCAGAAAAGGACGACCATTAAGTGTCATCCCTTTCGTTCATTATCAGTCACTGCTTGCAGCATAAATCAAGATGAACCGGACCAATTCAGCAACGGCTACCAGTGCAGCAGCAACATAAGTCAAGGCAGCAGCGTTCAGTACTTTTTTCGTTTCCCGCTCTTCATTATTGCGGATAACACCCGTCGAAACCATTTGTGCCATTGCTCTGTTGGAAGCATCAAATTCAACCGGCAGTGTTACTAACTGGAATAAGACGGCTGCCGAAAAGAAAATGATGCCAAGTAATAACAGCCCCTGACTAAAGATCATACCAGCGATTATCAGGAAAATCGCCATATTCGATCCCGTTGCAGCTACAGGAGCCAGTGAGGATCTGAAACGCAGGAATGCATAATCCTGTGCATCCTGGATGGCATGCCCCACCTCATGTGCTGCAATAGCGGATGAAGCCATGGACTGTCCGTGAAAATTATCTCTCGAAAGATTTACGGTTTTCTTTTTCGGATTATAATGGTCCGATAAGAACCCTTTCGTTTCCTGCACATGTACATCATGGATGCCATTGTCATTCAAAATTTTTCGTGCAACTTCAGCACCCGTCATACTGGATGATGTTGGTTTTTTGGAATATTTCTTATACGTGTTTTTAACTTTTGATTGTGCCCATAAAGGGATAATCATTAAAAGCGCAATATAAATTAAATAGCCACCGAGACCCCCAAGCATGTTCATTCCTCCATCTACTTTTTAATATAGTCCCTTAAGGTCAATTTTAGTCAAAAATTCACTAATCGTCAATTGTTTGAATCGTCTTCTGTCTGTTTCTTTTTCTCACCTTTATATTTTCTCCAGCTTACATACGTCAATGTAATGGCTATCGAACCGCCAACAATTCCCACCATCCAATAAAATGGGACCATTGTCATATTGGCCGTGTTTTCGGCAGGATGCTTCTCTGCTGAGGCGATGATCGGTGCTGATAACTGCATGAATATGTAAAGTCCGATGATGGGCATCAGCATGCGTTTTCTGTCTTTCATGGAGGTCACCTCACATAACATCTTCCCTACCAATGTATGTACGGATCATCCATTATATAACTCGTCATGCCAACGAATTTTTTGGTTTGATGGTTAGAACATAGGCCAGCCAGATCGAAACAATACTCAGCCAAAAGGTAAAATAGCCGATTTCATTCATGTAAGCCGTTAAGGAAGAATAAACAGGCATTTGGCCGAAGACATAGTCAATAATATCATTATGCAGGATCCAGACAGCAGCAACAGCAATGTGCCGCCATTCAATCTTATAAAACGGTACGTACAATAAACCCTGAACAGCCATTGCGCCATGCGACAGCATTAACATATAGCCGGACCAGCCCAACGATCCTTCCATTAGTAATGTCAATATATTCATAATAACCGCCCAGATGCCGTATTTAAACAGTGTTATCATGCCGAGCGCCTCAATGTAAGGTGCGTTTTTTTTAAGCAGGAAAAACAACAGCACAATTGTAAAAAAAAGACTTGCCATAGGGCTGTCAGGGACAAAAGGCAGAAATATTGCAGGCGTTTCGGAAAGCTGGTAACGATACCAGTAAAAACCGTAAGCCGTTCCCAATAAGTTTATGATAAACAGCAACATTAAAAACCGTTTATCACCGCGTATGTATTTAAGCATGGCAGAATCCTTTCTCAAACGATCGTAATAAAAACACCTTCACCAACGATGTCTGGCAAAGGTGTTTTAAAATCACTTATTCGTCTTCATTCACCGACATAATAAATTCAGCGAGTTGATCCAATTCTTCGTCAGATCCAGAAAATTGATCCGGCGGCATTGAACCAATACCATTCTGAGCAATATCTTTAATTTCTTCAGCGGAATGGTCGATACCAGTTAATGGCGGTCCCGCGGCTCCACCCTGAAGATCTTCACCGTGACAGCTCATACAATTATTTTCAAATATGGCATATCCGTCAGAATCCTTATCAATATCTGCCTGTTCTGATGGGTGGACAGGTTTGTTAGCTTCCGCACGCTGCTCCCAATCAACACCAGCTGCAGATTCATATGTCAACCAAATGGTCGATGTAAGTGCAAGAAGCATCATACCGACTGCAACTGGGCGCTGGTGCGGACGTCTGCCCGGACCTTTGTCCAGAAAAGGGGCTAATAATAATCCGCCGAAAGCCAATCCGGGGATGATGATAATACCAAATAAAATGTATGGGCCACTGGCAAAGTCGTATTTTAACAGTTCATATAAGAATAAGAAATACCAGTCCGGCAAAGGTATATAGCCTGCATCAGTCGGATCGGCCATTCCTTCAAGTGGTGACGGATGTGCCAGCGTCAAACAAAGAAATCCTGCTAAGAACACACTACCCGCCAGCCACTCTTTCAATAAGAAATTGGGCCAAAAAGCTTCTGTTCTGCCGGGATACTCAGAGTAATCTTTTGGTACATTTGATATGCGTTCTGCGGAGATTCGTGAATCCCCGACGAACTTCATTCCCTTTCCCTTATGCACAGCTTAACCTCCTCTATATTATAATGGTCCGGATATTCCCTGTTTACGGATCAGGATAAAATGTACTCCCAATAGAGCAAACAATGCAGCTGGCAGGAAGAAAACATGGATGGCAAAGAATCTTGCCAATGTTTGAGCACCGACGATTTCTTCATCACCGGCCAGCAACGTTTTGATATCTTCTCCAATAATCGGAACATCCTGTGCAATATTCAGTCCGACCTCTGTTGCAAAGTATGCTTTATTGTCCCAAGGCAGGAGGTATCCTGTGAAACCTAAGCCTAAAACGACGAAAAATAAAAGAACGCCGACCATCCAATTAAGTTCACGCGGTTTTTTATAGGCTCCCTGGAAAAATACACGCATTGTATGTAGCAATAGCATTACAACTACAACACTGGCACCCCAGTGATGCATACCACGCACAATCTGGCCGTGCGCGACTTCAGTTTGTAAATAATAAACAGATCGCCATGCATTTTCAATATCCGGCACATAATACATGGTCAAAAACATACCGGACAATATTTGAATGACTACTACGAAAAATGTCAATCCACCGAAACAATAGACAAACGCTGAAAAGTGATAGGCCGGATTAACATGTTCAGGAACTTCGTGGTCTGCAATATCGCGCCATAACGGCCTAATATCGACACGTTCATCTATCCAGTCATATATTTTTTGCAGCATTAACTGTTAAGCCTCCTCTCTCGGTTGTGCTTTACCCAAGAACAACATTCCGTTATCAATTTTGTGCTCATAGACATCCAGCCCTGCTGTAGGCGGTGTTCCCGGAACATTTTCGCCGTCTTTATAATACAGCCCATCATGGCAAGGGCAGTAGAATCGTTCCGGATACTCATCGCTGCCTTCCCATGAAACAACACAGCCAAGGTGCTTACAAATCGGGGAAAGGGCAACGATATCATCATTGTCGTCTTTATAAACCCACGCTGATTTGCTGACTGTGGATTCATACCAGCCGTCCACTTGTTCAACTTCCCAGTCCACGCGCTGAGGTTCATTTGTAATATCGTCTTCCGCAAGTTGGACGTTAACGAATTCACCTTCCTCTGAGCCCTTCTGCAATACAGGATCGATGGCCATTCTCAATGGTGAAACCATTAATCCGGCAGCCATAAATCCCCCTACACCTGTCAGTGTATAATTCAAAAACTGTCGACGGGATACTGGTTGTTTGTCTTCACTCATGATTTTTCCCCCCTCTATACATTTTTCACGGACAATGTTATAAAATCAGATTACTAGGACAATACCATGATAGCGCAATCTGTAGCGCGGGTCAATATAAATCCATTTCGCCATCATGGGGTTTCAAGAACCCCCTTTGTTAAGAAAGTATATCAGACGTAATAGCTGAAATCGAAAAAATACATGCTCTATGAACGTTTCCAATAGGAGCGTATCAGCTTGGTGACTTCCTGAACCTGACCACGTATGATGGACTGGATTTCCGATGATTTCATGGATTCTTCAACAATTGCTGGAAGCCATATCAACGTCCCTTCCAGTGCTTGTTCAACTTTTTTCCATTCGGAGTCAAATGTCACGAAAAACACATGGCCGAATGGCTGGAACTGTATATCTGTAACCCATGTATGGATGCGTTCCCTTTCCGCCTCCTTATCAGCAGAAGATAAATAGGAATAATCTGGTGAGAGCATTACCCGTCCGCTCAATTCCTTTTCAAGTTCCCGGGTGAATGCAGATACCATTTCACGTTGAAAGGCATTGTGTTCAAGGTTTTCGTCATGTGATAATTGAAAAGGCAATAAAGGTATAATCATGGTATCCACATATTCTTTAGCATGACGATATTGCTGTAGATCCTGCCGCGTCCATTTCATAGTATACGACCTGTCCTCCTGTCTATTCTTTTTTTCAGGAAAAAATTCATTAACCTTCATATTATCCCAACCAGACAAAAAAAATCAACCTATTATATTTGCTTAAAAGGTTGATTCAATACAGTTGATCCAGTTTATGCAGTTGTCTGACCAATTCATTGAAGGTTTGTTGATCCCGTTCATCCAGGGCCCGGTTTATGTTTTCGCGGATTGATTTCCGCCGATAGTCATAAATGGTTTTTTCCAATAACCGTCTGGCCCTTTCCTGGTCTTTCCGGGTGATGAAATAACCATCCGGAAGAAAGGGATTTTCCACAAGTACGGCCGCATAAAAAACATTCTGATGCGATTTATTGAAATTCAATTGAATATATAAGGGCTCATGCTGGTTCATGCGAATATCATGAAAAGCCTTTTCAGCATCGGTCGTTACCAGCTGTTTTTTGTAAAAACGAAACGGCACTTCATCCGAACAGTGACTGCTCATGATAAATCCTCTGGGACAAAATTTGGCCTCCCGTACAAAATGGACATTGTCCAGCAATTTTTGATGGTTGGCGATATAATTGAGAATCCACACGCTTTCCCGCTTTTTTAACTGATAATGGCTTAAAAACCATTGGATAAAGCTTTTTTTATCTTTGGCAGAAACAGGCGTTTGCATTTGGCTAACGAACCTCCCCAAAAATAGTTCACGTGCGCTATATGTCTCTAGTATGTTTCAATCTCTCTACATATTCCTCGATATCCGGATCCAGCGGTTGGATTGCCAAGTACGTTTCAAATATTTCAATGGCTGGATTAATTCTTCCTTCTTCCGTCAGAAAATAACCGTATTCTTTCAGGAAATCACTATCCTGTTTTAAACTATTATATGCTTCCTGGTAATGTGTTAATGCATTCTGATACGATTCCATTTCATTATACGCACGTGCCAATTCCCATTCATAGAGGGGATCACTGGCCCCAGTCTCCTTAATATCGGTAATCAGTTCAACAATACTTTCCTGTTTTTCCTGCTGTTTCAGTAATTCAATTAAAAATAAGACAGCTTCTTTGTAATCAGGATCGAGGGCGATAGCTTCTCTTACCCATTTTTCACTTTCCTCTTCTCTGCCTAATTGGTGGGCCATTGACCCGGCAAAAAAGTAAAGTTCCTTATTGAATTCATCGACGTGAATACCTTGTTCAGCCGTTTCATAAGCTTCGTTAATCATTTCTTCATCTTCATAAGCCTTGGCTAATTGATAATAGGCTGTATGATAGTACATATCCTGCTCAATGACATGTTTCCATGCCTGGATGGCTATATCCCGACGACCTGCGTGCAGCGCAGTGAAACCATATTTAAACAGGGTGTCCGGATCTTCGCTGTCGATGTCCTGATATAGGTCAAGCGCCATTTCATATTCACCGGATGCTGCATAGGCTTCTGCCAGCCGGTCACTGACCGAAACATTAGCCATTTCTTTGGCAACCGGCAGGACTTTTTCGTAATAGGTAATGGCTTCACGGTAATCGCCATTGGAAAACAGTAGTTCCCCCAGGGCAAAATCGATAATAGGCTCATTGGGCTCGTGGTGTTTTGCGGTTAATAATTTTTGTTCCGCCACTTCAAACAGCCCCTGAGCCTGATAAAGGTCCGCCAGTTGCATAAGTGTCTGCACATAGTCCGGATCATCTTCCTCAATATCGTTCAGCAAATTAATCGCTTCTTCATCATTGTCCTGTTCAATATGGACATCCGCCAGCATCATTTTTATTTCGCTTTCACCAGGGAAACGCTGCATTAATTCTTCTAAAATGTCCGTTGCTTCGGTTAAAAAACCCCATCGAATAAACAATTCAGCAATGGTGAACTTTTCTTCGTCGTCCGCTTTTGGCAAATAATCTTCGAGCAGTGCAATGGCTTTATTAGATTGTTTAGCTTCCATTAGATGAACGGCTTCCATTATGGTGGGGTCCATGAGAACATCCTTTCTTAAATTCGAGCATCCTGTTCATTATATGATACAGAAAAGGTTCAATATCTTCAAACAGAAAAGAATCTGCCTTAAACAGATTCTTTACCATTTACGGGTTATCGTTTGCACATCCCGGAAAAAGTTGGGGTATGAAATGTCAATGGAGGAAATGTCATCAATCACAACCTCTCCCCTAGTTATGAAAGATGCTACCGCAAGCATCATCGCAATCCGGTGATCATTATACGCTGCTGCCTTTCCGCCGGTCAATTGTGAGACACCTTTAATTATCATGCCATCATCTGTTGGTGTGATCTGTGCACCCAATCGGGTTAGCCCGTCTGTAATGGCATCAATTCGGTCTGTTTCCTTGAGACGCAATTCCTTTGCATCACGAATAACCGTTTGCCCTTCTGCCTGCGTAGCTGCAAGGGCGATAACTGGCAGTTCATCGATTAACCTTGGAATAATGTCGCCATCGATGACTGTCCCTTTAAGTTTTTGTTGTGTAATCGTAACATCTCCAAAGGTTTCGCCACCCATTGTGTGTTGATTGGAAATAGCCACACCAGTCCCCATATCCCTCAACACATCTATGATTCCTGTCCGGGTGTGGTTAAGCCCAGTATTTTTCAACGTCAATTGACTGCCGGGGACGATTGCTGCAGCTGTCATAAAAAATGCTGCAGACGAAATATCACCCGGGACGTGAACATCGATGCCTTTTAAAGCTTTTTGGCTGGTTATGCGAATTCGGCCGTTTGCTTCGGATATGTCAGCTCCAAACGCTCGCAGCATGTTTTCAGAATGATTGCGCGTCGGTGTTTCCTCGGTCACTTCGGTCATCCCATCAGCCGACAATCCGCCCAGAAGGACAGCTGATTTAACTTGTGCGCTTTTTACAGGCAACTGATAGTGGATACCTTTAAGATGTCCGCCCTTTACGGCCATCGGCAAATAAGAGCCGCCTGAACGCCCGTCAAACCGTGCACCCATGTTTTTCAGCGGTGCAACCACTCGATCCATCGGGCGGGATGCCAAAGAAGCATCACCATAGACAGAGGTGAATAACGGCAGGCCTGCCAGTACACCAAGCATCAATCTCGCAGTTGTCCCCGAGTTACCGAAATAAAGTGGTATAGCAGGCTCTGTAAATGATTCAGGACCATCACTGGTGATTTGCAGTGACGTGCCATCCTGTTTAATGGACACACCAAATTGCCTGAATGCCTCCACTGTTCGGATGCAATCTTCACCGGTCAAAAAATTGGTTATCGTTGTCGTTCCTTTTGCAAGACTTCCCAATATGACAGCACGATGGGAAATGGATTTATCGCCTGGTACCCGGAGTTCCCCGGACAATGGGGTTGTTACTGGCCTTAATGCTACGTCCTTCATTTGGTCATTCTCCCCTCTTACGCTTATTCCTCAAGCATTAAATCATAGCCACGATGTTTTAAAATCTGATAACTCTGCAGCTGCTCGTCCTTTGTGGAAACACTTAATCGTAACACACCTGTTATGCCTTCACGTATTTCCAATATTCTTATATTGGTGATGCTGATTTTTTTCTCCGCCAGCAAATTGGCAACCGTGGCAATCGCGCCGGTCTGGTCACGTATATCGACATACAGGTCATAAAAGCCCGGAATGGCTCCTTTTTCTTTGGTCCCTAACCCATCCCGGTAATCTTTTGCCTGCTTCAGATAGGTTGTTAATTCCGACTTATGGTTCTGCTGGAGCATTTGCTTTAAGGCATTCATTTCGTCGGTCCAGTCATCAATCATTTTGACCATCTTTTGTTTATTGTGATAAAAAATATCCTGCCACAGTTCCGGGTTGGCGGATGCAATTCGTGTCACATCGCGAAATCCGCCGGCTGCAAGCTGAGGAATAAATGCGTGCGTCTCTTCCCATTTTTTTGCCTGTTGGACGAGTGCGGAAGCGATAAGATGGGGAAAATGCGAAATAACCCCAGTCATCTCATCATGATCGTTCGCTTTCAGTTTGATGATATGACTATTAGTTACCTCCAACAGGTTTTCTAGTGTATTGACAGCTTCATCCGGACAGTTTGCAGACGGGGACAAGACATAGATCGCATTTTCAAACAGATGTTCTTTGGCGGCTGTAATCCCTTTTTTATGAGAGCCGGCCATCGGATGACCACCGATAAATTGTATACGATTATTTTCCAGGCTGCTGGCAGCGTCAGAAATCGGTTTTTTGACAGATGATACATCGGAAACAATGACATCATGTTCAAACGAGATGTGTTCCAATTGTTGAAGAAATTGGATCGTTTCGGTGATTGGTGTGCCTAATATAATGATATCCGCCTTACTGGCCGTTTCCTCCAGATTGGTACAGGGTTCATCGATTATATCGTTTATCAGGGCAAATGTAAGTGTCGTCTGATTGATATCATAGCCGATAATATAGTTTTCTTCCGACTTACGGAGGCTCTTTGCCAAAGAACCCCCAATCAGCCCGAGTCCAATCATTAAAATTGTCTTTTTCACGTTCATGACTCCTCATTAATGTTCTGATGAAATTGGTATAATACTTGCTGCAGGTCCTGCATGTCTGCTTCGCTTCCGATGGTCACCCGTATTGTATGGGGCGCACCAAGTCCTTCCCCCGGCCGGACGATGAATCCATGTTTTAGTAAATAATCAAACGTCTCGTTGCCGCTAACTGGCGTAGTAACGAGTAAAAAGTTTGTGTGTGACTCAAAATAGTTCCAGCCGATTGTCTCTAGAAATTGTTCGAATGTTTTTTTAACTGTATGATTCCGAGAAATTGTATCGTCAATAAACGTTTCATCCTCCAGAGCAAGCAAAGCTGCCTTTTGTGCAATCGCTGACGTGTTGAAGGGGCCTCTGACAACATCAAGCGCCGGAATGAGCTCAGGATTGGCAACGCCATAACCTATTCTCAAGCCGGCCAGTCCATGGGCTTTGGAAAAAGTACGCAGCACAACCAAATTTTTATAATGCTGCAAATTCGCCAGCACATTTGGCTGCAGTGCTTTCTCAACATATTCTAAATAGGCTTCATCCAACACCACCAGGACATCGGCCGGGCATTGATTTAAAAATTCATACAAATCATCACGTGGAATCAGGCACCCTGTTGGATTATTGGGTGAACAGAGCCAGACGACATTTGTTTTCTCATCAATTGCCTCCAGCATAGCCGGAAGATTATGATAACCGTTATCAGTTGGCACCTCTTTTACCTCAGCGCCTTCCACGAGTGCATTATGCTTATACTGTGGGAAGGTCGGGGTTGCCATGACTGTGTTGACACCGGGATACAAAAATGCACGCCCAATGATTTGTACAATTTCATCCGTTCCGTTGCCGAAGATGAGCTGATTTTCCGAAACATTTAAGTTTTCGGCCAAAGCCCGCCTCAGATCTGCTGTATAGCCATCCGGGTATATGTTAAGAGATGGCTGGTACCGGGTGAAATAATCATCCACTTTCATGGAATGGCCATATGGGTTTTCATTCGATGCCAGTTTGACAATCCGGTTTAACCCATACGCTTGTTTGACTTCTTCGATTTGTTTTCCTGGTTTATAGGGTGTCATGTCATTTAATATCTGTTTACGTTTCAACCTCTTACGCTCCCCCTATTCGTTTTGGTAATTCAGTTCCTGCTGAAAACGCTGCAAATAACCCAGCACATCATCATCGTTTAATTCCAGTAGGACAGGATGACCAATCCCTTGTAAAAGTACCATCTGAATCGTGCTGTTGATGGTTTTTTTATCCTTTTTCATTTTTACCAAAATGTCCTCCGGTTCAATCGATGGCCATTGCAACGGATAGCCATTGTCAGAGAGCCACGTATATATCTGTTCATACGGAAGGTCGACAGCATATATTTTTTCACTAACCCGAATGGTGAACAATATGCCAATGGCGACGAGTTCTCCATGTGTTCGGCTTCCATAACCAAGCATGGATTCCAGGGCGTGGCCTAATGTATGGCCAAGGTTTAAATATTTGCGTATGTTGGCCTCCCGCTCATCAGCCCCGACAATTTCCGCTTTGATGTCAATGCCCCGTGTCAACTGGTCCGTCAGTTTTTGGCTGGTCAACGACGATAAGTCAGTCCTGATTAATGACTGGTACATATTACTGTCCGCCAGTAATGCTTCTTTCAATAACTCGGCGTAACCAGATCTGATTTCTCTCCTGGTTAATGTGGTAAGTGTTGATACATCATACATAACAGCAACAGGGGCATAAAAATTGCCAATCAGGTTTTTTCCCTGCTCATGATTGATCGCTACTTTTCCACCAACACTGCTATCGTGAGCAAGAATGGTTGTTGGCATTTGGATGAAGTCGATACCGCGCATAAACGTGGCGGCGGCAAAGCCGGCAACATCCCCTACAACACCGCCACCAAGCGCGATCATCAGGGAGTTTCTATCAAGCCCGATTTCAATAGCTTTCGTATGCAACTGATAAAATATGTCAATATTTTTAGATTTTTCACCTGCCGGAATAACGTGAGAAAAAATCGTTTCCTGCGACAGACTCGCCTTAACATCCTCTAAGTAATGACAGGCGACTGTTTCATCTGTCACGATTAAAATAGAAGAATACGTTTTTGGCAAATAGCGGGCAGTCCAGTGACGCAGGTTTTTACCAACGTAAACAGGATACGTATGTGTCGCTGCCTTTACGTTCGTTACGTTCACTAAAAACACCTTATTTCATCACGATAATCATCAATGGCCTGCTTGAGCTTAGGGAATTGATCACTTGGAAATTGTTCCGTAACGGCTTTCGCCAGTTCAAAAGCGACAATATGTTCCACAACAACTGACGCGGCAGGAACCGCACAGGAATCGGAGCGCTCAATACTTGCATTGAATGGCTCTTTTGTTTCGATGTCCACACTTTTAAGTGGTTTATAGAGTGTCGGGATCGGTTTCATGACACCTTTGACGATGATTGGCATACCAGTTGTCATGCCCCCTTCGAATCCACCAAGGCGATTCGTCTTCCGGTAGTAGCCTGTTTCTTCCTCCCAGGCAATTTCATCATGGACCTCGCTTCCGTTTTTTCGTGCTGCTTCAAAGCCCAGACCGAATTCGACACCTTTGAACGCATTGATACTCATAACACCGCCCGCAATTCTGCTGTCTAATTTACGATCATACTGGACGTATGATCCAACACCAGCAGGCATTCCCTCAACATAAACTTCAACGACACCACCGATTGAATCACCATCTTTTTTCGCCTGATCGATCGCATCCATCATATCCTGCTCAACCGATTTATCTAATGTTCGGACGGGCGATTCCTCGGAAATCTGCTGTCGCTCCTCAATTGTCAGTTCTGAATTTTCACCGGCTACGATACCGGCTATTTCTTTCACATATCCTGATACGTGAATTCCCAGTTGTTTCAGCATCGTTTTAGCAACGGCACCGGCAGCTACACGTGCAGCCGTTTCCCTGGCTGATGACCGTTCAAGGACATTACGCATATCGCGATGGCCATATTTCAAGGCACCATTCAGATCAGCATGTCCCGGTCTTGGACGTGACACTGTCCGTCTCAATTTTTTATCGCGTTCGATAGGATCTTCTCCCATAATATCGACCCAATGTTTAAAATCATCATTATGTATGGCCAGTGAAATAGGAGATCCCAGTGTATAGCCGTGCCGAACACCGCTTGTAATCTCAGCCAGATCCTTTTCGATTTGCATCCGTTTTCCCCGGCCGTGACCTTTTTGCCTACGCAGCAGTGATTGGTTGATATCATCCCGCAGTAAAGGCATATTCGCCGGTACACCCTCTATAATGGTTGTCAGTTGTTTTCCGTGTGATTCTCCTGCTGTCAAATAACGCATGGGATGTCCCCCTTTGTTTGAATTTTTTTATACTATATCATAAATGCCGGATTTTTTGTTAAAATTCGTTAAAACATCAGATAAACGGTGACATAATATCTGCAATCATGATGGTTGATTATGTATATTTTTGATAAAAAAATGTATCGAGATGATATTGGCATGCTATTTACGTAACAATCTTTAAGAAATTAGTCTTTAATAGTGACAAAAACCTCCGCTAAAAAAACGGAGGTTCCTACGGTTTCATTATTCATGGTTAACAAGTCAGCTTTACCCCAGCTTGTCACATGTCACATTTCCGGACAGGCGTTGTCCATTAACATCATATATCATTAAAGACACGTTCGCTCTGTAATCTAGTAAATCCACTGACTATCCTGTTTTTCATATGATACGATTTCATTGTCATTGAAAAACAATTTGATTTCTTTCTCTGCGCTTTCATGTGAATCAGATCCGTGAATGATGTTTTTCCCGACCGTAACGCCATAGTCACCACGGATCGTTCCTGGCGCTGCTTCAAGTGGGTTGGTTTTCCCCATCATATCGCGGGCAGTCGCAATCACATTGTCTCCCTCCCAGACCATCGCTAGAACTGGCCCGGATGTGATGAATTCAACAAGCTCACCGAAAAACGGCTTGTCTTGATGTTCGCCATAGTGCGTTTTAGCAAGGTCATCAGTTATTTGCATCAGTTTAGCACCGGCTAGTTTAAAACCTTTACGTTCAAACCGATTTACAATTTCACCGGTCAAATTGCGTTGTACGCCGTCCGGTTTCACCATCAAAAATGTTTGTTCCATATTCAGCACCTCATTTATATGTAATTAGTTAAGCAACCGATAAAAATTTTACCAAATTTTTATCGGAAGTACAATCGATCTAGGACCGTCTTTTGCCGATATATCCGGCAATGCGTTGCAATGTCTGTTTTGCCTTATGGTCCGGCAGATCCTCCAATTCCTGTAACGCTTTCTGCAGATAACGATCACTTATCCGGTAAGATTGCCGGATCGCATCGGTTTCTTTCAGTATGGCAACTAACCGCTGAAATTCCTGTCCGGATACGTGTGTCGGGTCGGCAAACGTATGTAATAATTGTTTATAGAACGCTTGATCCTTCATGGCAAATAGAACCGGCAATGTCACATTGCCCTGCAAAAGGTCATTGCCTGCAGGTTTGCCAAGCTCGGCTTCAGATGATGTGATATCAAGGATATCGTCAATGATTTGATAAGACATCCCGATGTAATAACCGTAGCGGAACAATTTTTCCCGATATGCCGCCGGAGCGTCCGCAGCTATTGCCCCAAGTTTACAGCTTGCAGCAATTAATAAAGCGGTTTTTCGTTTAATACGACGTAAATAGTCGCGTAAGTTCTGATTCCAATTATATTTATCCCGGATTTGTTCAACTTCGCCTGCCGACAGTTCAACCATTGTTTTTGAAAGAACACGATGGGCGGCAGGTTCCGGCAGGGATGTCATATATTCCAGTGCCCGGGCCAAAATAAAATCGCCGGTATACATCGCAACCCGATTGCCATATAGCTGCTTGATGGTCGGTTTGCCCCGGCGGACTGCCGCGTCGTCAATTACATCATCATGTACCAGTGACGCCATATGGATTAATTCCAACGATACAGCAACCGTCTTAATCCGGTCGATATCAAAATGGCCAAATTGTCCGCATAACAAGACAAAAACAGGGCGGATCCGTTTTCCCCCTGCCTGCAGCAATTTTGTGGAAGATTCACGCAAAACATCATGGTCGGCTTGAATGGCATCGGTCAAAGCATGTTCAATGATATCAAGTTCTTTTTTTAAATGCCCGTACGTTTTCGTCAGTTTCATGCATGTCACCTTTTGTCATTACTTTCATTCTTTTGTACCCATATGCATTGCAGCAACGCCACCAGTATATTGCTTTATACTAACATGGGAACAGCCCGCTGCAAGAAACATCTGTTTGAGCTCCTGTTTATCCGGAAAATTTTTAGCCGACTCATGTAACCAGGCATACTCCTTATAGCTTTTGGCAAACATCTTTCCTAATAACGGCATGATAAAACGGAAATACAAATAGTATCCCTGACGAAACCCCATTAGTGTTGGCTGGGATGTTTCAAGACACACAATTTTTCCGCCGGGTTTCACGACACGGTACATTTCCTTCAGTACTGTCATATAGTCGGGGACATTACGCAAACCGAAACCAATCGTCACATAGTCAAATGACGCATCGGCAAACGGAAGTTCCATGGCATTTCCCTGTATAAAGGACAGCTGGCTATATGTTATTGGTTCATTTTTCTTCTCGGCCACCGAGAGCATGTTGTGACTGAAATCAAGGCCAATCACTTCACCGGTACTGCCGACAGCTTCAGCAAGTGACATGGACCAATCCCCGGTACCACAACAGACATCCAGAGCCCTGGCACCTTTTTCCACGTTCATACGCTTCATAACGTCTTTTCGCCAAGCTTTATGACGCTGGAAAGAAATAATGGAATTCATGGAATCGTACTGGTCGTATATTTTTTCAAAGACATGGTGGACCCGTTCTTCTTTTGTTTGCTGTTGCATGTATTACCCTTCTTCCACTATTGAACTTTACCCGACGGCACTTAAACGATTGATTATGGATGACTTTACGGCTGAAAGATGTACAGGAAAATGTATCAGCCGATTTTCGATCACCGATGTCTCGTGGTGAATAATCGCATTGATTGCGTCTAGCGTGGTTTGATAGTCAGCTATAGGGATTCGATCTGACCAAGGGCCAAATGCTGTATCGAGACCAGTTTTTAATATCCGATTTTTGACGATCATTAATTTCCGCACGATAAGCCATTCGGCAGCAATGCTGCTGATAGCTGTTTCACCGGCAAATGACGCGGTCCGAACGGTCAGACGGGATTCCATCGCTTTAAGGACGTCAATGAATGTCTCAAATGAATCAAACGTTTTATAATATAATTGCATCTTTAATTCATTAATTTCAGTGATGGCCGTTGCCAGAACCCGCGTCATGTTTATTTCCTCGATTTCCGACAGAATCAAATAGTATAATCCGCTATAGTAGTCTCCGGCAAGGACAGATAACTGTTTCGCTTTTTCGTCATTATCATTTGGTGCGGGATTAGCCGTGTTCGGCACGAGGTCGTGTGTGTCGAGTGCCATTTGAATGAGCATAGCCGTGACAATGTAGTATTCTTTCCTGTCTCCCGGTAAAGCCGTATTATTCAGGATTGATATCAACATATATAACTTGTCCTCATCGAGCTGAGGTATCCGTACATATTTTTCGATATAGTCATGATGCATTTTATCTTTTATCAATGCTTTCAAATGACTGATCTCCATATTGGATGTCTGCAAAACAACCACCTGTGCCCTTTCATCGATTCCAGAAATCACATTGCTATTATAGCATATAATCAAGTTGTTCCATAATCAAAAATAGACCTGGCATGTTAACTGTTATTGACTTCTCCATGACTTGTCTGGATGACCGCTTTCCCCCTTATCTTCACAGCTGAAGTATGCTCGGTAAACTGGGCAATCATCACTTCATTTTCATCCAATTTTTCGGAATGGTGAAAGCGGGTATCCGCACCCCTGGTCAGTCCGATAACATTGACGCCGTCTTCCAACGCTTTGATGACAAAAAATTCTTCCATCGCCAATACCCCCGCATTTATATTCTGTCTGACTTGTATACGCCGGACAGTACGGTTTCTGGCGCAAACAAGCTGTATAAAGTGAAAAAAGAGCACGCCATCACGTGCCCTTTTAAGCCCTATGTAAGAAAGAAACCATTATTTAACACTTTCTTTAAGGGCCTTTCCTGGTTTAAAAGCGGGAACTTTACTTGCCGGAATTTTAATTTCTTCCCCTGTTTGCGGGTTACGTCCTTTACGCTCGGAACGTTCGCGTACCTCAAAGTTCCCGAATCCGATAAGTTGTACTTTCTCACCTTGTTTAAGTGAATCCATGACAGATTCAAATACTGCGTCTACAGCTTTTGTCGCGTCTTTTTTGGAAAGGTCGCTTTTTTCTGCAACAGCATTGACCAAGTCTGTTTTGTTCATGTCATTCACCTCCTCCTAAAAGTATACATTGACATTGGAACAAACTGTAAATATATCATCATTTGTTCCCGATTTGCCTTTTTTTATACTTAACGTCATCCAAATCATTGATGACAAGGCTTATAATAACCGAGATTGGCACAAAATTCAACAATAAGCGCCTAATTTATCGGGTTTAATTTCATTTAAGGCTTTTATTTTCCATGTTTTTTGCCAAAATCATGCACCGTTGGATGGCGACCTCATTATTAAAGATTCGTTTATTATGATATACGACATAAATGAGTAAAATCCTGCCTCTAACGTCTTAAAAATTACAAAAGACAAAAAAATAGCAACTATTGTATAGCTGCTATAAAATAATGGCTATTAACCCGCCGGATCCTTCATTGATAATCCGTTCAAGCGTATCTTTCAATTTATATCTAGCATTCTCCGGCATGAGCGAAATTTTTGCCTGAATGCCTTCTCGGACAATCGAACTCAATGATCTGCCGAAAATGTCTGATTCCCAAATGGATAACGGGTCCTCCTCGAAATCCTGCATCAGGTACCTGACTAATTCTTCACTTTGTTTCTCAGTACCGATAATTGGCGCAAATTCAGATTCCACTTCCACCTTGACCATATGAATCGATGGCGCAATGGCTTTCAGACGGACACCAAATCTTGATCCCTGGCGGATAATTTCCGGTTCATCCAGCTTCATATCTTCCAGGGTTGGTGCGGCAATGCCATAGCCGGTTTGCTTCACCATTTGCAACGCGCCTGCTACCTGATCATATTCTCGTTTGGCATGGGCAAAATCCTGCATGAGTTCAAGTAAGTGATCTTTGCCGCGTATTTCCTCACCGACGATTTCTTTGAGCACCTCATCATACAAATAATCAGGGGCATGCAAATCAATTTCGGCTAATCCATCGCCCATTTCCATTCCGGCCAGATTGGCTTTGTCAATATAGTCGTAATCGGCAAAATGGCCAATGATGTGATCGACATCGCGCAGCCGCCTGATATCTTTGACGGTAGACTGAATAGCCTCCTGATAACTTCTCTGCAGCCAGTGCTCTTCGTTAAGCACCATGACCCAGCTTGGCAGATTCACATTCACTTCCAGCACAGGGAACTCATATAGCGCTTCCCGCATCACATTATAAACATCATGTTCTGTCATTGTTTCAACATTCATGGCCAGAACCGGAATATCATATTTTTCCGTAAGATCCTGACGCAATATTTCCGTTTCCTGGCTGGTCGGTCTGGCTGAATTAACAACCATGATAAATGGCTTACCGACCTCTTTCATTTCTTCCACGATCTTTTCTTCCGGTTCCTCATAATCACCCCGTGCTATTTCACCAAACGTACCGTCGGTTGTGATCACCACCCCTATGGTGGAATGTTCCTGGATGACTTTTCGGGTACCGATTTCAGCTGCATCGTGGAATGGTATGGGGTCTTCATACCAGGGGGTATTAATCATCCTGGGACCATTTTCATCCTCGAATCCTTTAGCCCCTTCAACGGCATAGCCAACACAATCCACCAAACGTACATTGACGTCAAGGCCTTCATCAACATGGACCGATACGGCTTGATTCGGAATGAATTTTGGCTCGGTTGTCATGATGGTTTTTCCTGCCGCGCTTTGCGGTAATTCATCATGGGCTCGGCCACGTTCGCTTTCATCTGCAATGTTGGGTAGAACTCCCAGCTCCATAAAATGTTTGATAAATGTTGATTTCCCCGACCGGACAGCACCTACAATCCCGAGATAAATATCGCCATTCGTCCGCTTCGAAATATCTTTAAAAATATCAACTCTCTCCAAACGATCCCCTCCCGATCTCCTTTTCCAAAATCAAAAACAGTATGCGAATGATGATTGACATTACAAGTCTATGATGTTGTCCTATCAAATTATGACTTCATAAGGCCTAAAAGAAGCAAAAAGATACGTGTCTTTTATCGGCACAATAAATCCCTTGCAACACAATATATGTTACAAGGGATTTAATATGCTTACTTATTTTGTTTTTCCTCCAAGGCGAAAACTGGTTCATCGTCTTGGATCGTGTATGGTAGAGAATATACCGGGACAAATGGTGTGTTTTGAGCCAGTAGATATCGGATGTCATCGCCCTTTTCATACGCGTGTTCATATTCGGCCAATGCTTGATTTAAGTCAATCCGGTAATCAACATACAGACTTCCTGTCGAGTCCATCACAATCGGCAAATTTTCCTGCGAGTATGGGCTTACCACATGCGGCCGGGACTCAAGCCCGAGTTTCTCGTAATCCAGCTGGTAAACACCATCAGCAATTTCCTTTCCAAATGGCGGATAAAGGTGTTCGTTACGATAGGCATTCAGCTTGACCGTTACCTCTCTGACAGCATTCGAAATGCGCAGATCAATCAATTTGACACGTGGATTCTCCTCAGGTGTTATGATGGAATATTGATAATTCCCGCCATTCTGATAGGCCGTCCCGGGGGTTTCTGTCATGACCTTTCCTTCTTTCAATTGACCGAAGTCAACGAGATATTTTTGAAATATTGGTGTGTCACTGGGCTTTGTCTGTATCGGCAACAGTCCTCCGGTTTGTTCCCGGTATTGATTGACCGCCGATTGAACTTCTTCCAGCTGGGCTTCGTTTGGCTCCTGGTTTTCCGATAATTCACTGTCTGGATAGAGACACCCACTTAACAGCACCAGCACCAATAACGAGCACAGCAGCCGATTATATGTATTCCTCATCACGTTAAAGCCTCCTATGCTGTTGGACCGCTAAATACGATATATAAAATGATAATCGCACCAAATATCAGGGATATATAGGCCAGCAGGGACACAACCACCGACAGGAAACCCTTTAATTTATATCTGCTGAGCAAAATCAGCCCAATTGCCAGAAGTAACAGCCCCATCCCGGCAAAGGAGATCCACATATTCAACATACTTTCAGACATGCCATCCACTCCTATTTAAAACATGCACATCGTATTATAACATATGACCTGTCCACAGGCACGAAAAAATCCGGAATGAAGGGGGCTGACTTCATCCCGGTATGACTAAATAATACCCACCGCAACTCCATCCAAGAATGCTTGTGCGATTTATAGTATGCGAGCATACGGATCAATGTATCCTCACTTGCCCAGTTATGACTACTTTTTAAACATCTTATTGAGCGTTTGCATATCCATTGGCATGTTATTTTTGGTTATCGATTCGACAATTTTATCTTCTTTTGCTTTTGGAATGGGTTTGTTTGCCATTTTTGCCAACCGCTGTACGAGTTGTCTGACAGTCTTTTCATCTGAAAAGTCGGCCTGTTTTACAGAATCGGCCACTTTGTGTATTTCCTTCGGGTTGATATCTGAGTTCTGCTGCACCTTATCAAAAAGTTTGTCTTGGAAATTACTCACCTGCTCGCCTCCTTGCATAGTCATGTCATCACATTATATGCAACGGAGGCGATTTAGTGTTATTGCGGGCGACTATCACTTGAAAAGGCTGAGATATCGTTCATTTCCTCCCGCTTATTCCGGTTCATTAATTGTTCGACAACATCGCCTGGCTGCTTGTCCTCGAACAGAATGGTGTATAATCCTTCCGTGATCGGCATCTCGATCTGTTGTTCCCGGGCAAACTGGTAAGCTGCTTGTGTTGTACGGACGCCTTCCACGACCATGCCCATCTGATCCAGTACCTCGTCAAGTTTTTGCCCTCGACCCAACAGGTTGCCAGCACGCCAATTCCGGCTGTGATGACTTGTGCACGTCACAATCAGATCGCCAACCCCTGGTAAGCCAAGGAAAGTAAGCGGGTTTGCTCCGAGCGACACGCCGAGGCGCGCTATTTCGGCCAATCCTCTTGTGATTAGAGCGGCCTTGGCATTGTCGCCATAACCGAGTCCGTCGGAAATACCGGCTCCCAGAGCAATAATATTTTTTAAGGCACCACCTAATTCAAGGCCGATCATATCATCGCTCGTATAAACACGGAACGATTCGTTAATGAACAAATCCTGGGCATACGCCGCATGTTGTGTGTTTAAAGAGGAGACGGTCACCGTTGTCGGTAGGCGTTTACCGACTTCTTCTGCATGACTTGGTCCGGAGAGCACGACAATGTCTTCCGAATCATAACGGGCCAGCTCTTCACCGATCACCTGGGAAATTCGCTTCAGTGAGCCTGGTTCAATCCCTTTCGTCGCATGTATGATGGTTGGCCGGTGTGTCAGCGTATTGTTCAATTCCTTACAGACGTCACGGATTGCTTTCGTTGGAACAACCATTACAATAGCCGAAACATCGTCAACAGCTTGTTTCAACTCGTGACATGCTTTAATTTGTTCCGGTATGTCTGCATCCAAATATTTTTCATTCCTGTATGTGGCATTAATGGCTTCCGCCTGTTCTTTTCGATATGTCCACAGCCTGACACTATGGCCATTGTCAGCTAGAACAATACTTAATGCTGTGCCCCAGCTTCCTGCACCTAATACTGCCACTTTGCTCATCATGATCAGTCCCCCTTAGCCTATTGCCGCTTTCTTGCAAAAATTTTAATCGGTGTCCCGGTGAAACCGAATGCATCTCTGATTCGATTTTCCAAAAACCGCCTGTATGAAAAGTGCATGAGGTCAGGATCATTGACGAATATGACAAAGCTTGGCGGTTTGACAGCCACCTGCGTTGCATACAATATTTTGAGCCGCTTGCCTTTTACAGTCGGTGCCGGGTTGATGGCCAGTGCATCAAGGATGACGTCATTCAATACGTTTGTTGCCACACGTTTCGAATGATTTTCGCTGGCTGTTTTCACAGCAGGTATGAGTGTATGTATACGCTTTTTCGTTTTGGCAGATAGGAAAACAATCGGTGCATAATCCAGATATTGGAATTGTTTGCGGACTTTCTGTTCAAATTGTTTCATCGCCTTTTCATTGCTGTCAACCGTATCCCATTTGTTAACAACAATAACGACCCCCCGCCCTGCCTCGTGTGCATAGCCGACGATTTTTTTATCCTGTTCCCTTATACCTGTTTCAGCGTCAATTAAAATGAGAGCAACATCTGATCGTTCAATTGCTTTTAACGCCCGCAGTACACTGTATTTTTCGGTTGCTTCATAGACTTTGCCGCGTTTACGCATCCCAGCTGTATCAATAATGACAAAATCCTGGTCATCTTTACGAAGATGCGTATCTATCGCATCTCTTGTCGTGCCTTCCTGTTTACTGACGATGACACGTTCTTCATTTAACAGCGCATTGACCAGTGAAGATTTGCCAACATTTGGTCTTCCAATTAAACTGAAATAAACGGTGTCCACGTCCGGTTGTTCGTCCCGCATGTCTGGAAAATACCCGACCACGGTGTCCAATAAATCGCCAAGCCCGAGCCCGTGCGATCCTGATATCGGGTATGGTTCGCCAAATCCCAACGCGTAATATTCATAGATGTCTTCACGCATTTCCGGATTATCGATTTTATTCACGGCCACGACAACCGGTTTATTCGACTTATACAAAATTTTCGCCACTTCTTCATCCGCTGCGGTTATACCTTCGCGTCCATTCAGTAAAAAAATGATGACATCCGACTCAGCGATGGCCATCTCCGCCTGCTCACGCATTTGCACAATAAGTGGCTCGTCACGCATATCGATGCCACCTGTGTCAATAACGTTGAATGTGGTTGTTAGCCACTCGGCTTCGGCATATACCCTGTCGCGTGTCACACCAGGTGAATCTTCCACAATGGAAATACGTTCACCGACAAGCCGGTTAAATATGGTCGATTTCCCGACGTTCGGTCTCCCGACGATTGCTACAACAGATTTTCTCATGAAAGGAACATCCTTTCCGGATCACTTTAATTTTCGTTTTTACCTTTGCTGATGGGAGCTTGTCTAATTCTAGCAAAAGAACGGCATAACCACAATCATTATTACTGGGCTTTTTTTCTGAATAATGGTTTCGGTCCCGGGATTGATTGTTGAAGTTTCCGGATTATTTTCATGTTTAATGTCCGTAATAAATCATGGCTAAGAAGTGCCATCGTTATGACAAGGATGAAGTCCAAAAAACGTTTGTCCCCAATCGGGGCAGCTATTGAGTAACCGGACATGATGATGCTGTACAATAATTCTCCGCCCGACATGCCGAGCAGACTACAGGCCAGCCTGTTCCACAGCCCCGTAGTCGTTATCATAACGAGTACAAACAGAATACATGAGATCGTTAAAAAAGGTGGCAGAAATAACTTTAACGGCGTGAAACTTTCCCAAATAAGAACACCAGTATACCCGATCATGATCGTGATCGAACAAAAAACATGAAAAACTATAACAGCAAGTCTGGCATGCAACACAAGAGCCCCGGCAAGAAGAACCAGGAAACTGACAGACAGCTGCATATGTTCAATTGTTACGTCAAAACCGGAGAATAGAATCAACAACAGAAGCCAACATGACAGAATCGTCCTAAGCTTGCTCTTGGCCATAAAAAATGTCGTGACGATCCATAAAATCCAAGAAAACCAATAAAAAAGAAGTCCACTGCTCACTCGCCTCACCTGCCACTATCATTATGGCTAATTCGGAGGTATTTTAAACAAGCAAGAAAAAAGCTCTTCCACAATGGAAAGAGCTTCATTCCTGTTACTGTTTGTATTTGTTTAGTTTTTCACCGATAAAGTCACCAAGCTGAAATCCTGACTGGTCATCATCTTTTTCATATTGCCTGACGTCAGAGGCTTCCTGATCTTGTTGCAATTCTTTAATACTAAGTGAAATGCGTTCTTCCTGTTCATTGACATCCAAAACTTTCACTTGAATTTCCTGACCAACCTCAAGCACTTCCTGTGGGGTCCCGATATGCCGATTGGCAATTTGAGAAATATGAACAAGACCTTCAACTCCCGGAAGCACTTCAACAAATGCACCGAAATTCACTAGCCGCTTGACCGTACCGTCCAGAACATCTCCCCGGGAAACCCGGTCTTCAATATTGGCCCACGGCCCCGGAAGTGTATTCTTGCGGGAAAGCGAAATCCGTTCATTATCCCTGTCTACAGACAGTACTTCGACCTCGATGTTGTCCCCTTCTGACACAACGTCGGAAGCTTTATCAACATGTTCATGTGCCAGCTGGGAAATATGAACAAGTCCGTCAATGCCGCCGATATCGACAAATACACCGAAATTGGTCAAACGTTGAACGGTCCCTTCAAGCACCTGGCCCTCTTCCAATGATTGCAGTACTTCCTGTTTTTTGGCTTTCATATCATCCTGGATAACATCTTTATGGGATAAAATGACGCGGTTTTGATCCTTATCCAAATCGACAACCTTCACGGACAGTGGTTGATTGATATAATCGGAAAAATCCTCAACATAGTATGTTTCCACCAAGGATGCCGGGATGAATCCCCGTACACCTACATCAGCGACGAGTCCACCCTTAACGACTTCTTTTATTTCTGTCTCGAAAACGTCACCATTCTGGTATCTTTCTTCAAGTGTCTCCCAGGCCTTTTCGGCATCGACGGCTTTTTTGGACAGAATGACTTCATCATCATCGTCCATTTTCTTCACATACAAGGTTAATGAATCGCCTTCCCGTGCCACATCACTTGCTGTTTCGATGTGCAGACTCGATAGTTCACCGATTGGCACAATCCCCTCTGTTTTGTAGCCAATATCAACAAGAACTTGTTTATCTTCTACTTTTATCACCGTTCCTGTTACGGTATCCCCTATATTTAATTGCGTTAACTCATTACTGGATTCACTCATACCATTAGCCCTCCTTAAAATACATACCAACAGAAAATCAAAAAGTCCTTCTTTATAACTTCTAATATTTATAATTAATTGTCAAGCGATGAATGTTGGGAATTGTAATTTTCCATTAAATTTCTGATTTCAGTCATGATCGCATCTGCAGCTTCTTTAGCTGATGTTTTATTCTGGCGGTAAGTTTCCATATTCATCGGTTCACCATAGATTACCGTCAGTTTACCACCCACTTTATACGGTCCGATTATAGCACATGGCACAATGACAGCGTTGGATCGCAATGCAAAGAAACCAGCGCCGGCCAGCGGTTTCCCGAGCTGACCCGCTTTGCTGCGGGAACCTTCCGGAAACAAACCTAACGTATTGCCATTTTCAAGAATTTTTAATCCCTTCCGCAATGCATTCCGGTCTCCCATCCCTCTTTTCACCGGGAATGCTTGAATACCTGATAATAATTTGCCCAAAAAAGGTTTTTCGAACAATTCCCCTTTTGCCATAAAGTAAATGTCCCGGGGAGAGGTTATACCAACAACAGGCGGATCAAGGTTGGAAATATGATTGGAACAAATGATGACTGGACCGTTTTCGGGGATGTTATTTTTTCCGATTACCCGGATACGATACAACGGATAAACTATGGCTGATACAGCCGTTTTTGCAAATTTATATAAACTCATCATGGTTCCCCTTTATCAACCAGTGCCTTTTCGGCTTCGCTTAGGATAGATGCCGCAACCTCATCAATGGATAAGTCGGTTGTGTCCAGTTCAATGGCATCGTCAGCTTTAATTAATGGCGCAATGGCACGCCTGGAATCAATCTTGTCCCTTTGTTCGATTTCCTGTTTTAGCGTCTCCAAATCAGCCGAGAATCCTTTTTGGCTATTTTCATCGTACCGTCGTTTTGCACGTTCTTCCACAGATGCCTTCAGAAATATCTTGACTTCTGCATCAGGGATAACATGTGTCCCAATATCCCGGCCATCCATGACCACCCCGCGTTTGCGAGCAAGTTGCTGTTGTCTTTTGACCATTTCACGGCGCACAGCTGCATGCTCTGCTATATAAGATACATGATTCGTCACGTTTTCCGAGCGGATGGCTTGCGTGACATCTTCACCATCAACCAGGACATGCTGTTGGTCTGTTCCCTGCTCAAGTTCTATGTCCGTATCAGTCAGCAGTCCAGAAAGCTTTTGTTCATCTTCCAGCGGAATGTTTTCACGCAGTGCTTTACACGTCAACGCTCGATACATAGCCCCGGTATCAATATAAATAAATGACAATTCATTTGCGACCATTTTGGAAACAGTGCTTTTCCCGGCTGCCGCGGGGCCATCAATTGCGATTGCTATTGCCTTATGTACCATTATTGTTCTTCATTCCTCTCAAACCAATCATACTACTACAACGAACAGTAAAAATTTGGCACATGCCAAGTTTACCTTATGTATTGCTCTCATTAAAATAATAACATATTCATGTGAAAAAGTTCTACTGTTTTTCAAATCCCCTGCCTTCTTAAGTTAATTCCTTTTTCCTGGCTTCCAGCTGTTTCTCGAAACAGTAGCGAATGATGGATTGCTGCTTGTTTTGATGCATGGCGATAAATTTCAGAGCGGCTGTTCTGACGCCGCCCTCATCGTTCAGACGTATCGTTTCAGCTGTTGCATGGATGTATTGATAATCACCTGATTTGAGTTGTAGAACAACCCATATTTCCGCCTGCTCACCCGTTTTGAGCATATGGGAATCAGGCAAAATAATGGACATGCCGCCTCCGCTGATATCCGCAGTTACGGTGGTAAATGAATCATCCACCTTGTGAACTGCCACATCGACTGCAGTGTTAACACGGACATATTGCCGCCGCTGAATCGTTTGAATCGCTTCTTTTTCCGGCGGACGAATGGCTAGTGCTGGTACGTTCCCCTCAGCCTTGGAATTAATTTCTGTATGGAACATATGGACAGCCTGGTCCTGGCCGATATAAATGACTTTAAAGGGCGTTCCTTCCGCGAAAAATGCAGTTTTATTGGTTTCATTATCAATTGGAAGATCAATAAATAAAGCGTGCGCATTTTCCCCGATCACCCGGCTTCGGTATTGTTGTGTTTTTCCAGTCTCCGGGTTATTTACGTCCAAGGTAAGCAATGTCCCTATTTTCATATAAATCCTCTCCCGGTTCAAGCCTTTACAATTATTATGTCAAAAAAATCAAAAAAGGGAAAGACCTAAATCTTTCCCTGGAATATGGACGCATAATTGATTTCTGTTCCGCCAAGTTTTTCCACTTTTTCCTCAGTGCCGTCCATGGCATTGATGAAAATCCGGTAGGTCTCATTACCAAGCACACCAAGAAATTCATAAACGAGCACTTCTTCACCGATATCATTGTCAATAACCGCAGTATGTTCTTCATTAATCTGGACATCCGGATTGACTTTATCTTTTGCTTCCTTAATCGTCAGATCCGGTTCCGGTATATCCCGTTCCTTATGGTTCATAAAATAGTTTCGCGCTGTCAGTCCGAGTAAATCCCCGTTATCTAGAGCTACTTTCAGCTCAATGGCATCGGAGTATATCCGCACCCCATCCTGGTTATAGAGAAAAGAATAAACCCCGACATTATCGAATTGATTACTGGTAAAAACGTCCATATTGTCAAAATCATATTCGTCAAGGTAATCTTTTGCCTTTTCCAATCCTTGATTTAAGCTGATATTTTTTTCTTGCACCTCGCGGTTAACCAGCAGTGTGAGCGGATGCCCCCCCTGTTCTGTTATATCAAGATAACCATTTTTGTTACCGTTTTGATAAGAGATGCTGTAAATGGGTACGTCAGCTCCATCACCACTTTCCGTAACATTTAAGTTATCTGGGTTCTCGACATTGAGTAACGCCTGACCTTTTTTCGCTGCATCTTCTTGATCAATTGTTTCCCCGGTCAGATTCTGGTATTCATGTTCTTCTGCTGATGTCCCGGTAAGTGCCGAGTCTGTATTACTCTCAGCATACCCTTCTACTTTCTTTTCCACGGTTTCAAAGCCGTCAACAATCGTATTATCGGACTGCTCATCCTGCGTGGCTAAAGCTAATTGCACATCCATCCACCGCAAATTTTCATCCAGAACAGTATGCTGGACTTGTCGTAGTTCATCTTTTAATTCACCGGATTGTTCATACAAATTCTCTAGTGTTTTGACTTCCTTGTCATTGAGTGGCTCTTCCTCCAGGTCTCTTACAGCTGTCTGATAAGTGAAATCACCTATATCCGACAGGAACTCTTCAGTTTTATTAAATGGCATTAATGTCAATGGCAGCTGTCCGACGTTGGAAACAGCCTCAGAAGTCAGTCGCCATATTTCCACCATTTGCGGGGAAAGCTGTTCTCTTGAGTTCATAGCCAGGGAGGTTCCAATTTTATCGTGCAGCAGGTCCATGTGATAAGAAAGCTCATGGAAGGCCCTCTGATAATTGTTTTCCGCTTGTATCAACACAGCATTTTTTTCCTGATGTTCCTGGTATCCCCAAAAACCTGCTCCAGCAACCCCTAATGTCAGTACACCAATTAAAATCCATCGTAGCATTTGCCCTCACTCCTTTCTATTTAGCAAATATATGTTTACCGATTTTTTTAATTTGCGGTCTCGACCAAATCCAATCTGATGTGGCCGTAACCGGATTAAAGTAATAGATCGCATTTCCTGAAGGGTCCCAGCCGTTGATGGCATCCAGAACAGCCTCCCTGGACGTTTCATTTGGTGTGAGCCAGATTTGGCCGTCTGCTACTGCTGTAAAGGCTCTCGGTTCAAAAATGACTCCGGAAACGGAATTGGGGAATGTCGGGCTTTCAACACGGTTTAAAATAACAGACGCCACCGCTACCTGGCCAACGTAAGGTTCCCCTCTCGCCTCGCCGTTTACAGCGTTTGCCATTAATTGAATATCATTTTGTGAGAATCCTTGTGGTACATTGACGGCTGTCGGTTCGGCACCTTCATTCGCCGTATCATTACCGGTGTTTGGATTGTTTGTATTATCATTACCAGTGTTAGTCGTATTATTGTTGTTGTCGCCACTTTGTTTGGATTGTTTGGATTTATCCGTGCCCCCATAATGTGTAAAGTCGTTTCCTTGATTCAATTGGGTATGGACATATTCCTTGTCATATTCGCTCGCTGCAGCCAATTTATCTTTGGTTCCGGCCCCAGCGAGGCCATCAATTTCGATTCCAAATTCATATTGAAAGTTACGTAATGCCCAATAGGTGCCCCACCCGAAGACGCCGTCAATCTCACCGTTGTAGAAACCGAGATATTGCAGCCTAGCCTGCAACTCAATCACATCTTCCCCGACTGCGCCCTGCTGAATGACCTGGCCTGAGAATGCGTTTGCCGGTTTGGCCGGATATGACATTTGCAGACTAATTGCCAAAAAACCTATAATGATGAATAGGTACATTTTTTTATTGGTCATGTACTTACCTCCTGCATTATCATGTTGGACCTATTTTTTTACGAAATGATTTTTTTATTCATCTGTAAGCGGCTCAATAGAAAAATCCTTTGCACCCGTTCATTCGATACAAAGGATTTTATATTTCCAGTTTTTTCGTTATGCATTGTAAATAACCTGCTGATTGGCAGTCTTCATGCGATGCAGTGCCATGAACCAAAGACCGGTCATAAAGGGTATGAGCAGCAATAGCCAGCCGCTTGAGACGATTTTAAGAATGTAATTATAGGTGCCATGCAAGAGGAACGGCACCAGGAGAGCCAATAGAATATGCCAGTTTCGGTTCTGTTTGCTCTTTTTAGCCTTACCGAAATGATAGCCCATCATGACACCAAATAATGCGTGGGATGAAACCGGAAATAGTGCTCTTGTGAAGGCATGCTCAATCCCATTAGTCAATAGATATAGGATGTTTTCAACCGCTGCAAACCCGAGGCTGATGGAAACCGCGTAGACAATCCCGTCGTAATGCGCATCAAATTCAGTATGGTGGAAAATCACATATAAAAAAATGAACCATTTAAAGAATTCCTCAATCAGTCCTGACAGCAGAAAAGATTGGATCAAAAAACTGTCACTCATATTTTCAGCCATAAACCCATATTGAATGAACATGATTGGGAATACGAGCAAAGCACCAAAAAGGAATGTTTTAACCATTAGTGACAATGGTTCGGTAAATCGATCTTTTAGATAAAAGAAAGCCATCAATGCAAAAGCAGGCGCAATACCTGCCGAAAAAAGCGCGATCATGCTAGGACCTCTTTTCGCTATTATCATCATATTTATCATACAATAAAGCCATGTAAATGAAAATAATCTGCAGGAAAGGTGATTGTTTTGAAAGCGATTCTTATTATCCATACAGGCGGAACGATATCCATGCTGGAAAATAAACACACAGGGGAAGTGACAACGACACCTAAACACCCATTAACAGATTTATCCGATCAATTTGCGGACTTTGCCCATATCGATGAGATAATTCCCTTCTCGGTGCCTTCGCCGCAAATCACTCCCCACCATATGCTGCAGGTCGCAAAGGAAATTACGCAACGTACACGTGATTATGACGGGTTTGTTGTAACACATGGAACGGATACACTGGAAGAGACAGCCTATTTCTTGGATATGGTTTTAGAAACAAACAAGCCAGTCATTACGACGGGGGCCATGCGGTCAGCCAATGAAATTGGTTCAGATGCTCTTTATAACCTGATCAGCTCACTAAGAACCGCTGCCAGTGATCAGGCTTACGATCAGGGTGTTTTGGTTGTCATGAATGATGAAATTCATACCGCCCGTAATGTAACGAAAACGTCAACCAGTAATGTAGCAACATTTAAAAGCCCACAATATGGGCCGATCGGGATTGTGACAAAGGGATCAATCATTTTCCACCATTCGATTTTATCCAGACAGACCTGGCCCATCAATCAAATCACTAAGAATGTGTATATGTTAAAAGCATATGCGGGCATGAACGAGGGATTAATGGATGCTGTCCATCAGGCAAAACCGGATGGACTTGTGATTGAGGGACTGGGTCAGGGCAATTTGCCGAAAGATATGCTGGCCTCATTAGAACGTATCATACAAGGTCATATACCGGTTATATTAGTTTCAAGATGTTATCAGGGAATTGTACAGCCGACTTACGGTTATGATGGCGGCGGCAAACAGCTTAAAGAAATGGGTGTCATTTTCGCTAACGGACTGACAGGACCCAAAGCTCGGCTTAAGCTGCTAATCACATTGGAAACGACAACCGACGCTAAGAAATTAAAAGGAATATTTGAACAAACTGATTAAGTGATCATCTGAAGGATGAGCGTTTTTGACTAGCAGGGTTGGAAACGACAGACAAAAGGATAACAGCCTAATATCTGCTGTTATCCTTTGGATGTGATGGCTCTGGCGATCATACCGCCATGGTAGCGGCCATTTTCGATAAAAATTTCGTTGTTATTATATCCTGCCGCAACAACACCAGCCACATAAATGCCAGGCACATTCGTTTCCATGGTTTCTTCTTGGAAATATGGGCGACCGGTTTTCTCATCGACCATTACCCCTGTATGCTTCAGAAATTGATGATCCGGTTTATATCCCGTCATGGCAAAAACAAAATCATTCGCGATTTCTTTTGTTTCACTTCCTGTCGTATAGATAACTTTATCGGTCGTAATTTCCTGCACACTTGCATTAAATTCCATCTGCACAATTTCTTTACGAACAAGTGAATCGAACTCCGGCAATATCCATGGCTTGATGCTTTTGGAATAATGATCTCCGCGATATAACACGGTAATATTCGCTCCGGCTTTGTGCAGTTCAAGTGTTGTATCGACAGCGGAATTTTTGCCGCCGATAACAACGACATTTTTATTATGATAGGGATGGGCTTCTTTGAAATAATGCATCACGTTTGGCAATTCTTCACCAGGAATATTCATATGATTCGGCTGATCATAATAGCCGGTTGCAATGATCACGTTAGCAACTGAATACGTTTGGGTGATCCCTTTTTCATTTAACGTTTCCACCTGGAAACCATCGCCATGAGAAGAGGTGATGTTATGAACCTTCTCAAATGAATGTACCCGTAGGTTTTTTCGGTTGGATACTTCCCGGTAATAAGCCAATGCCTGGTTACGAACAGGCTTCTGCTTTTCCGTTATAAAGGGGACACCGCCGATTTCCAGTCTATCACTTGAACTGAAAAATGTTTGATGTGTCGGGAAATTGTAGATTGTGTTCACGATATTCGCTTTTTCGATGATTAGCGGGTTAATGCCATGTTCTTGCAGTTCAATGGCACATGACATGCCGCAGGGACCGCCCCCGACAATGATGGTATGTTCTGTTTGCATCAGTATCGCACTTCCTTATGTTATAATTCCAATAAAAAACTCTTATCCAACTATACATGATAAGAGTTTTTTCGTCACTAGATTCGAATTCACATTTATCTCGAGGTTTTAACCGACATCTGACATCCAGCTTCCAGCCTCTGTTCTATACCCAGCCACGGAACCGGGCTGCTTCGGCCATTTTGCGGACACCAACCATATAAGCTGCCAATCGCATATCAACACGTCTCGTTTCGGACGTATTGTAAATATTATTGAAAGCTTTAATCATAATTTCATGAAGTTTCTCGTCGATGTCCTCTGCTGTCCAATAATAGCCTTGATTGTTCTGCACCCATTCGAAATAGGACACCGTGACCCCACCTGAAGAGGCAAGCACATCAGGAACAAGTAATTTACCGCGTTCTGATAGGATCTTTGTTCCTTCCAGAGTGGTTGGGCCATTAGCAGCTTCGACAACAATACTTGCTTTAATATTATGGGCATTCTCTTCGGTAATTTGATTTTGTACGGCTGCTGGCACAAGAATATCACAATCCAACTCCAGTAATTCCTTGTTGGATATTGTATTATTGAATAGTTTTGTCACGGTTCCAAAACTGTCTCTTCTGTCCAATAAATAATCAATATCGAGACCTTCAGGATCATGGAGGGCGCCGTAAGCATCTGATATACCTACGATTTTGGCACCGGCATCATACAGAAACTTCGCCAGGAAACTTCCTGCATTCCCGAAACCTTGAACAACCACTCTTGCTCCCTTAACATCAATACCTTGTTTCTTGGCAGCTTCATTGATGCATATCGTCACACCTTTAGCAGTCGCAGATTCTCTACCATGTGAACCGCCCAGAACGATTGGTTTCCCTGTAATAAAGCCCGGGTTGTTGAATTCATCAATACGACTGTATTCATCCATCATCCACGCCATTATCTGTGAGTTTGTGAACACATCAGGTGCGGGAATATCCTTATTCGGGCCGACAATCTGACTGATTGCCCGGACGTAACCCCTGCTCAGCCCTTCCAGTTCACGGAACGACATGTCACGCGGATCACAAATAATACCCCCTTTTCCGCCGCCATATGGCAGATCAACAATGCCCGCTTTTAAACTCATCCAGATGGATAAAGCTTTTACTTCTTTTTCCGTTACACCCGGATGGAATCTGACACCGCCTTTTGTTGGTCCAACAGCGTCATTGTGCTGAGCACGGTACCCCGTGTAAATTTCAATGGAACCGTCATCCATCCGGACAGGGATTCTTACGGTCATCATACGCATCGGATCTTTCATCAACTCAAATACTTCATCAGGGTAACCCAATTTCTCCAATGCATTTTTAACAACAGTCCGCGTTGAAATTAATACATCTGTACTTTCATTTTGCCCCTTGGTAGAGTCTGCTGCGTTGTCGGCTACCATGAATTTACCTCCTAGATAATCATAAAAATATTTTAATTATAGCTGTACTCAGAGATTAGTATACACTTTCCCAATAAATATGCAATAAAATAAATTGATTTTCTTTAGAAAAGGCACAGAAGAGACGAAAGCGATTCCACTCCCGGATTTTGTGCGGTTTTATTTTAACTCTAGAACATATCCATGGTCCGTTCAACCGCTAACGATCCCATAATTTCTTTTCCATATTCCTTCAATCTGTAGGATGTAATAATGCTTGGAAATGAAAATTCCGACAAGATCGCAATGACGTTTTCCCGATCATTTTGATTAAGGTCATCTTCATGCATTAACATATAGTAACGGTTATCCATATGATATATTTGGCCACCATGTATACCGAGTGTTGTTAAATTGGACGCAACCTGAATGATATCTTCAAAATCATCAAAAGAGAAAATTAATTCCCGGCTTTCATCCAGTGTCACTTTCATCTCCACAAAATCTTCATCCCAGCTGGAGTTGCTTCCTTTCTGCGTGACGACCACGTGCATTCCTTGGGCCTGCATCATATGCACCTGAACCAGCAGGACACCCTCCAGTTCAAACCCCAGTTCAGTACTTGCTTCATACATCATGTCACTGAACAAATTCCGCACGTTTGCTGCATCATACCATAAATCTTCTTTTGTGAAACCCCGGTCTATTAAGTCATCAAAGGTGAGAAAAATGGTGAATTGGTTATTGGACACCCGCTCAATACGCATAAAGCATCCCCCTCTTTTACATAAGATATTCCCGGTAAAAACAGCAACTGATCCCTTTACTATACTATATGCTGCTGACGTTATTGTTGAACATGATAATTATTATTTGTATTTTTATCGAGGCTATAAGGTTTTTCCAAAAACGCGGATTAATCGGCAGGATTAATAAAACTACCCACTGATTGCTCACATATGCTTTTTCGTTAATGGCGTTTATCAGAAACTACATCGTTACGATTAATTCCCACAATTCATTCCCCCACAGATAAAATGCTGTGCCAGACAACAGAAGCAATATGACAATCACCGATAGCATTCTCATCGTTGCGCGGCTTAATTTTAATGTCATGCGCTGGTGATGTTGATTGTGCACTTCCCTGCGAGGCGGCAAATTAAGTATATCAACGTCTCGTCCTGTTATATTGTCCGCTTCCTGCTGCTTCTGTTCTTCCTGTCTATCCTGTTCAACCCCACTGTCCACTTCAGCCAGGAGATTCCTTAATTCATCAGCCTGGTCATTCGATTCAGTCTTTCTGTTCTCCATTATCCCTCCACCTCATTTCTGACAACGAATGAAAACCCCTAATACAAAATCCACTGTGAAATGAGCCGCAATGGTGGCTAGCAGATTCCCAGTCAATACAAAAATATAACCGATATAGAAACTTACAAATAAAACCGACACAAGTAATACCGGCTTATGCAAGTAACGAATATGAACGAGTGCAAATAGCACACTTGCAGCGATGTATCCGAATTCTGTCTGGATGACCCCACGAAATAGCAACTCTTCCGTAACGGCAACCAGTAATGCAAGGCCCAAAATGCCTTTTATGGACCGGTTTCTAAAAATTCTATCATTAATGCCGCCATCGTCATAGTATTTTTTCGGAAAAAAAGCCATAAGCAACATATCAACAACAACAATAACTGCACCCGGCAATACGCCATAATAGACGATGTCGGCTAGGGTCAGGCTGATATAATCAAGCCAGTCAATCATCCTGTCAAATAACAGGAAACTTAACACGAATGCCAGTCCCAAAAGAAGCACCTGTGAAACAATCAATTGCTGTTGCAGTTCTTTATCGGTCAGTTGCTTAACGATGTCACTCTGTTTCACCTTCATAGTCCCCAATGAGCAATAATTTTTTTAGCCTGGTTTCCCAATTAAATATGATGTGATCAGGTTGTGTCTGTTCCGGATTCCAGTTTTCGAATGCGAATCCACAGTTGCTGCAACACCCGTTTGTCGGGGCCTTGTAATGATCCTGGAAGACAGCATATAGTTTCTGTCGTAGGCAACCTTCTTCAAAAATCCAGTTTAACATTTCCTGAAGTTTTCGTTCTTTCAAGGCGGATCGTGTGTCAATAAACTGACTGATTTTCCGGATCGATTCATCCCAACTTTTGGGATCATTATTCAGCCGTTTTTCCGTAAGTAGCCCATGTTTTTCCATTTGATAGCGCAAAAACCGCCATTGAATCTCATTAACCTGTAGTTTTTCCAGCAGCTGCTCTTCTGGCGGCATCTGAGAGCGTTCGGAATATAAGTGGTACAGTTTCCTGAACAAGTCATGTAAGCCTTCACTTGGCGGTAATTCATTTTCAATAATAGCGTTGGGGATGATGGCGTCCCCCGGTGAATATAGTAACAAACTGACACTTGATTTGCCATCACGACCAGCCCTGCCGATTTCCTGGAGAAAGGACTCAATCTGTAAAGGGAAATGATAATGCAAAATCAACCGTATATCCTGCTTATTGATGCCCATTCCAAACGCACTTGTACAGCAGATGATATCAAGCTGATCATTCATAAATTGCTGTTGGATGGTAACTCTGTCCAGTTGATCCATCCCGCCATGATAAAACGCAATACGATGATCTGATAGGTTCTCAGATAAACAGGCAGCAATTTCTTCTGTTTTCCGTTTGCTTGAAAAATATATCAGTGTCGGGACGCGATATTTTTTCAATAATTCGGTTATGATCACCTGTTTTTCCCGGTCGTCGTTAACCTTCTCCACCATCAACGTTATATTTTCCCGGTCCATCGGATAAATATGATCGACCATCCTGGGCCGGTTCAGCACTGTTTTAATATCCAGCTGGACCTCTTTGGTGGCAGTCGCACTTAGGGCCAGTACCGCCGGGTTATGTAATTGGTACAAAATATCTCCAAGACGTAAGTAGTCAGGCCTGAATTCATGTCCCCACTGGGAAATGCAATGGGCCTCATCGACGACGAATAAAGCGATGTTCACGCGCCTGAGATGCCTGATTACTTCATTTTGCTGCAGGAGTTCCGGTGACAGATAAATCAGCTTGTACTGTTCCAATTGTTGTAAAACCTGCGTCTTCTCGCCCGGAAGCATAAAGCTGTTCAGTGCGGCAACTCTTTTGATTCCGATTGCTTTTAACTGTTTAACCTGATCCTCCATTAAAGAAATAAGCGGCGAAACAACAATCGTCGTTCCGTCTAACAGGGTTGCAGGTAACTGATAGCAGAGTGACTTTCCAGAACCTGTCGGAAGTACCCCCAACACATCGCTGCCTCGCATGACATCTTCAATAATTTCTTCCTGTCCCGGACGGAATCCGGAAATATGAAATTGTTTCTTCAACTGCTCTGTCAGCATATCTTTTATCAATGGCATCACCTGGCTACGATATTTTTTCCACGGCCAAAACGAGTCTTATTTGGAAATAACTGATGGTTTCACTGACTTCCTGCTTAATATTCTTGAGTTTAAAGGATACTGTCTTGTCAATAGCCGCCCGAATTTCCGCCTGTTCCGTCGGCGTTACGTAGTGTTCAAGTGGGAACGTTTGATCATAAAGGGCGATTTCGACCATATGATCATAGATGGTATTTAATTTCAGTTGGCGCATCTCAGCTATTTCCTCTGCCGAATAGTGCCTGTCCAAATATTCTCTGGTTTTACTCGCCGAATTCGTCAACGGTGTCGTTTGCGGCAGTTCATAAACCATTTGTGCCAGAAAAGGGTAGGCCTTCGTATTCTGATTGATGACTGTCAGCATCTGATGCATAATCGCCATTCGGATTAAAGGAATATCAATTTGTTTCAGACTATAATGATTCGCAAGCTGAAAACTGTTCATCCCGTAATGGTTATAACTTGTCAGACTGTCAACAACGATACTTGCTTCTCTTTCCGGAAAAAGCTGCAGCAGCCTAAAAAGCTCATCATAAAGCTGGTTCAGGAAACATGTCCGATGGTTTTTCCATTTAAGGTATTGTGTTTTTACCCAATCCGCCACAACCGGTTTGTCAATAATTGGAATGAAATGGAAATGATTCACTTTACTGTTTGTCATGGTTTGGATAAGTAGCAGCAGGCGTTCCCAAAAAACCGAAGCTTTACGATGGTAGAGCAGCCCCTTGAAGTATTGGATAGGCCCGTACGTATCCTGCTGCTCCATCCTGTGTTTCCCTTTGCTGGTTGGCAAACCAGCGTTTTGGTTAGTGAATGTAAGCAGGTTAAGTTCAGATAATCTATGTATGTGCTCGTCAAATGCTTGTTTCTGTAACGTCGGATAAATTCCATAAAAATCATTCAACTGATAAATATGTGCATCTTGGACCGTTTGGATTGAACGTTTCCCGGTCAGCAAATGATAGACGGCCGAAACGCTTCTACTCCCATGAAACTTGGCATAACTTGTTAAGACGATAGCATCAAACAACAACAGCTCACCCCCCCTTCAGCCAACATATCCCATGATAAAACGTTGGGCTGTCATTCACATCATAACATGTTACAGCCAAGTTGAAATGTGTAACATACCGATTTATAATAAAAGATAGGCGTTGAAAGTTGTTTTACTGGTGGGGAGGCGTTTCATGCCAAAATATACAATCGTTGATCAGGAAACATGCATTGCCTGTGGTGCATGCGGTACCACAGCTCCGAATATATATGATTATAACGATGAGGCACTGGCCTATGTCGTTCTGGATGACAATGAAGGGACTGCTGAAGTACCTGAAGTATTGGAAGACGATATGTTGGATGCCTGTGAAGGATGTCCGACCGATTCAATTAAAGTCGCTGATCAGCCATTCCTTGGGGATCCAGAAAAATATGAAGCTGGGTGAAGATGGAGTCATGTCTGACGTATTCGATGACGGATTCCTGTCTGACGTATTCGATGACGGATTCCTGTATACCATCATATAAAAAGAAAAGCCAAACTGAGAAAGGCGCTCCTGTCCTATTACAAAGGAACGCTTTTCTATGTGTTAGTGATTCGTATTCTGCAACTGAAAACGGTTCGTGGCATATTTTTTGAAAAAATGGCTGATGATTGGATACAGCACGAATATGAAGACAGCATTTCCAATCGCATGATATGTGTCAAACGGCAGGCCAGCCAAATAATAGGACCAAAACTTCCCGGCGATCGAATATGTTGTTAACGATATGATAAAGCCATAAAAATAACCGCAGATGACCGCATATACATAAATCGGCAGCCGACCCGGATATTTGCCGATCCAGCCGCTTACTAATCCGATGAGCACCCAGGATGTGACCTGCCATATGGTCCAAACCCCCATTCCCAGTAGCATGTTCGACAGAAATGTTGTCAATACCGCCAGGATGACAGCTGCAAGCGGGCCAAGCACCAACCCGCAGATGATAATCAAAGATGTGACCGGTTGGACATTGGGAAGAAAGGCAAATACACTTCTTCCGACAACCGCAAGAGCAGCGAGTAACGCCAGCAGCGTCAGTTTATATGTATTCATTCATTATTCCCATGCCTGGTAATCAAATGTTACGTTATCACCCGGAGACAGTTCATATTCGGCAGCACCCACATTTGCCTTTTCACCATTAACCTCGAAAATCCACGCCTTTTGTTCATCTTCTTCAGCGGAAACACGTTCAATGGACGTTATAAATTGGCCATCTTCCTCAGTCTCCACATAAAAGTTTTCCTGCAGTACATCCATTAAAATGGCGCCTTCTTCAATTGCAATTTCTTTTTCATCAATGTATTCTTTCCCATTATCCTGGCTTATCGTAATACGAATCTCGTCTTCACTAAGTTCTCCATCTGTATTTTCATTTGTAGCAGTCTGCAAATTACCATTGTTTGATTCGGTTTGGTTTTCTTCCCCGGCACCACAGCCTGTCATCAGTCCAATAACAACGAGTAATATTGCTAAAGGCAACCACCATTTGTTCATTTTCCAATTCCTCCTATGTCTCTGTTTGTGTGTGGAGAAGCGGGCGCGGGAACCAAAACCTGACTGGTACGCGTATGTCACCCACCCAAAATAAAAAAAAGCCAACCTCCTTCAAGCGGTTGTTCAAAGGTCGGCTTATCAGACAATCGAAACATACAACAGTACCATATGGCAGTTCCGGTTGTCCCAAACACTCAAATCCCCGAAGCATTGAAACATGCGATGCTGGCAGGTCTACTGACTTCATGATGCTCACCTACTTTAAGCCCTTCCCATATGGTCAGCCCATACAGTGGTTAACGCTTATTTCGTCGATCACTTACAGTTGCGAGGACAGTTCCAGATTCGCACTGGATTCCCTATTAAGTGAATACACCAACATCTCGTATTCCTATTTCGTTGCAAAACTATCGTAGCATAGGGATGCTGTTTTTTCTAGGCATGATGATAAACAATTTTTACAAGGGAAGCCTGATGTCAAACATTGTCCCTTCATTCAGTTTGCTTTGTACGGTGATGGTCCCATCATGCGCTTCGACAATATTTTTGGCAATGGCCAGACCAAGTCCTGTTCCTTTCTTTCTGCCGTTGCGTGTCCGTGATTTATCAGCCTTGTAAAAACGTTCAAACACAAACGGTATATCTTCTTCCGGTATACCGCTACCGTTATCCTCTATGGATACATGCAGTTCAGTGGCAGTCCCCTCAACAACAACTTTGACATAACCATGTTGCTTTGTATGTCTGATGGCATTATCAATCAAGTTCGTGAAAACCTGTTCAATTCGATCGGTATCGATAGAAATCATTGATACCGACAGATGCCTTTCAGATATTAATTGAACATGACTTTCCTCAGCAATCCCTTTAAACTTTTTTAAAATGCGTTCTACAAACGATTCGGCGTCAATCATCGTCTTGTCTAGCCGGGTATGGCCTGCTTCCATTCGGGCTAGGTCCAGTAATTCATTAACAAGCCTGCCCATCCTGAGGGACTCTTCATGAATAATCTGTGCCAGCTCGTTCTTTTCTTCTGTTGATTCCGCAACATCATCAACAATTGCCTCGCTATATCCCTGCAGCATTGAAATCGGCGTCCGTAATTCATGGGAAACATTAGCAATAAAATCTTTACGCATCTTGTCCATCTGTCTTTCTTCTGTCATATCCCGGATAACCGCGACAGCTCCGCGCACATACGTCTGGTCATATAACGGTGTCATGATCATGACCCATGTACGCCCCTGTGTATTGATTTCGCGGATTACTTCTTTTTCCCCGTGGATGACACTGCGTAATGTTTCGTTTAATGGCTCGGGGGCTGTCAGATGATCGTCCTCAGGCTCCATACCATTTTCATAATATAGATTGTGTATAAATTGTTTTGCTGGCGGATTGGTCACGAGCATATCCCCGTTGCGGTTCAACGTAATGACCCCATCAGCCATCGAGCTGACAATGTTGGAAATTTGCTCCTTTTCCTGCCTTAAGGCATTAATATGAAATTTCAGCTGTCTGCCCATCCGGTTAAAGGCCATCGCCAGTTCACCGATCTCATCATGGGTCAGAATCGGCACTTTCGTATTAAATTCCCCTCTTGTCAAATCAAGCGCGGCCTCTCTCATTTTTATCAATGGTGATGTGATTCGTGTTGACAGAAAGAAAGCGAAAATAGTCGTTAAAATAATGGCAATCCCGGCAGCCAGAAAGATGATTTTAGTCGTCTCCGCTTTGGTCTGATTGACAATATCCAGGGATTGGTAAATAAAGACAGCGCCACCCTGCTCGATCGGAGTACCGACAATCATGGCTTCAACATGACTGCTCGGGAGCATTGTATCTTTTTTAACATCCTGACCGTTGGTGAAAACATCCCTCAAGTCTTCATCATTCCGCAGCCATTGTGGATCAAGTTCGTTTAAATCATTATCCGTACTGTCAGATGTCCGTGATGTCCCATCATCATAAATAACGGCAAGCCGGCTTACCGGGTCTTTTACCAATTCTGCATTTTCCAGCGCCAGTGCCTGATCATCATGTTGTTCAACGATACGGGACACTTTTGTTGCTGTCTGCATCATTTCTTTTTCAGCTTCATTGACATGAAAGGTTTCAAAAAACTCCAATAATAAAATCGTTAAAATAAATAATACAAAAGAAACTAGCAATAGGATGGTTATTGCTAGCTTGCCTACAACGCTGCGCCAAAACATTATGCATCATCTACCTCAAATTTATATCCGACACCCCAGACCGTTACAATCATATCTGCCGCCTGTTTGGATACGTGATTTAATTTTTCCCGCAAACGTTTAACGTGTGTGTCAACTGTCCGCAAGTCACCAAAAAATTCATATTCCCATACTTCCTTCAGCAGGACTTCCCGATTGAATACTTTATCCGGTGCTTCAGCCAGAAAACACAATAGCTCGTATTCTTTCGGAGTTAGACTTACCTCGATGCCATCGGCTGTTACACGGTGAGCATCATAATCGATCGTTAAGTGCGGAAAAACGAGCAGATTTTTCGTTGGCTTCTCAGCTTCCTCGTATTTATTGGACGCCACCCTTCTCAACACAGCTTTGACGCGAAGGACAACTTCCCGCGGGCTGAAAGGTTTGACAATATAATCATCAGTTCCCACTTCAAAACCCTGAACACGATTGGATTCCTCACCTTTTGCTGTAAGCATGATAATCGGTGTCATTTTTTCTTTGCGCAATTCTTTCGTCACGTCAATGCCGTCCATCTCCGGCATCATAATATCCAGCAAAATGACATCGTAGTCCGTGTTGCGTGCAAGTTCTAGTGCTTCTTTTCCGTCTTCCGCCTCTTCCACAATGAAATCTTCTTTTTCAAGATACATTTTAACCAAGCGACGAATCCGATCCTCGTCATCTACCACCAATATTTTTGGATTTTCCTCCATCTGAACGCCCCCTTTTATAATTTTCGTACATCGCTACCGGACGTTAGAAGCTTTTAATGTCTTACGCGTAGGAGTGAAGGCCTGCTAAAAGCAGGTTAACAGCAATCAAATTAAACAGAATTATCGCGAATCCGCCCACTGCGAGCCAAGCCGATTTTTCACCATGCCACCCTCTGGACAAGCGCAGGTGCAGGAATGCGGCATAAAAGAACCATGTAACCAATGCCCAGACTTCTTTCGGATCCCATCCCCAGAAGCGATCCCAGGCAATTTGTGCCCAGATAGCTGCAAAGATTAAACCACCTAATGTAAACACCGGAAATCCGATGGCAACTGCACGATAGGATATTTCATCAAGCATGTCGGGTTTTGCCTTTTTCAGAAATGGTTGTATGGCCGCTCCAACGCGCTTACGTAAGATTAACCGGGTTAATCCATACAGCACTAATCCGGTAAGCACCGACCAGATAAGTGTGTTAAATTTCCTCGCTGCGTCAACACCCTTCATCCAGCCTGGTGCATCAAACAGTGATTCCATCCGGTTTCCTGTCAGCAGTTCACCTTCATTCGGACCGGCAATCGGGGGCAAATGATAATCCGTAGTGGTCGTTTCACCGTTAAACGAATATTCGAATTCGGCACTATATCCGGAAACATTGAAAGCCGTCGATATGGCACTGAAGCCAATAAAGATAAACAGGCCAAATAAAATGATTTCCAGCCACGTCGTCCGTTTGCTCCGGACAGACTGGTCAATCTGCCTGATCAAATAAATCAAACCTGCTACAAAACTGATTGCTAAAATGGCCTGACCCAGTGCAACGGTTGTGACATGGATGTATAACCAGTGACTTTGCAACGAAGGAACCAATGGTGCAATTTCAGTTGGGAACATACTGGCATAGGCAATTAAAATCATGGCAATTGGAAGAGCAAACAACCCCAATATATTTAACTTGTAAATAAAATAAAGGATGATAAATGCAAATACCAGAGACATGCCAAAAAATGTCACAAATTCGAACAGATTACTGACAGGTGCATGTCCGCTTGCCATCCATCTTGTAATAAAATAAACAATTTGCGCCAGAAACCCGATAATCGTTATCGTAATACCAATAGTCCCTACGATATTTTTATTCGTATCCTTTTTCTTGTCTTTAATTGTCGCGCCAAAGAAAAGCGTGGCTATTAAATACAGGACAAACGCCGTGTACAGCATCGTGCTGCTGATACCAAGTAATGAATCCATTTATATCCTCCTTCAAGTTCCGGCAGCTCAGCTATCAATTTCCTGCTGATCGTCAACCATTTTCACGTTGGTATTTTCTGTAATAGCTTCAATATCTTTCTTTAAACCAAACCAGTTTTTATTGGTATGTCCGGCCATCATGATACCATCGCCTTCCGGATGAAGCCAGATTCTGCGATGCTGCCAGTACATTCCCTGAATGACACCAATCATGAAAATGGCTGCCCCAATAATGAAGAATGGCAACGTATGATCAACTCTTACCGTCAAACCACTGGCGTAACGTGTTTCAAAGTTCTCGATGCCCAGCTTATAGTCATTTTCACCGGTTGCATCAACATTTCGCCCGATACCGACAAAACTCATTTCAGGTTCTGTATCGCCAGGAGGCTGTACGGTAAAAACGAAAGCCGGATTTCTTGGATAATTTGTTTTAGACCTTGGTTCACCTTCGTCCAGCTCATAATCAGGATAATATTGACTAACGGCTACGCTGAAACCATTGTCCAATTGATACGTTTCTTCCGGGTCCGTTAAATCAACCGTAAATGATCCTAGTGATGTTTCTTCAGGATCATCTTTTTCATGAACCTTGAATGCCATACTCTGAAACTCGTTTTGCTGATAGCCTGCCTGATACAGGGTATATTTGTCAAATTTCAGCGGCTGGTTCAAACGGATTTCGCCATCTGTCACCTTTTCCAGCTCCGGTTCTGCCCCTGCCACATCTTGACCTGCCTTTTTGTAAATCACGGCGTTTGTCTGAAAGTTTTCTTCAACCATGCCCTGCTGCTCGATTGCTTCCTGAAAGCGTTCATCATCTTCATCATACATTTCCAGCGTGAACTGCTCATTTTCAATAAAATATTCTTCATCAGTGCCTGGAATAACGGTTCGTTCACCTTCCCTCACCCAAACATATTCATCGAGATACATAAACGGCGTCATGCGCAATAAGGCAGCAATTAAGATAATGATCAGACCTATATGATTAACATATGGCCCCCAGCGGGAAAAACGGCCTTTCTCCGCCATTATATGACCATTCGCTTCATAGACTTTATACCGCTTTTTTTTGAGACCTGACAGCAGCTTTGTTTTGTCCTCATCCGTTACTTGGTCGGTTTCGCTGAATAAGCGCTGTCTTTTCAAAAATTGTGTATGACGCTTAGGTTTTTGCTTTTTTAATGCTTTGTACAGTGGGACAAACCGGTCGATACTGCAAATGACCAGTGAAATGCCGATTAAGGCGATTAACAGCAGGTACCACCATGAACTGTATAAGTTATGAAAGCCCAGCTGATAATAAATCAGTCCCAAAATGCCATACTGATCTTCATAATAGATGGATGGATCACGTGACACGGCATCAGCTGGTATGTACTGTTCCTGGGGAAAAATGGTGCCGATGCCTGATGCGATCAGGGCCAGCACGATTAACCAGACACCAATTTTGACAGACGAAAAAAAGTTCCATATTTTGTCAACGATTGACTTATTATATGTCTGGGATCGGCGTGCGCTTCCTTCATACCGCATATTGAGCAATTTCCGCTGATCATTCCCATCAATATGCTGATTTTCTTCAACAGGTTTGCCGCATGCCTCACAGAGTACTGTCCCCTCGGGATTCACATGGCCGCATTCACATTTTATCTTGTTCATTCGTATCCCTCACAATAAATGCATCAAGGCTGTATTTGCTGCAGATAGCCTTCTATTTTTTCCAGTGTCAGACCGCCTTCCACGACTTTCACAATCTCTCCATCGGGGTCGATGAAAAATGTGGTTGGCAGTGGTTCAACATTATAAGCGTTCATCACTTCTTTATTGGAATCATATGGTACGGGAAAGGTCAAATCATATTTATTAATGAATTTATCAACGACGAATTTTGTTGTATCCAGATTGACCGCGACAATTTCAACTCCTTTATCTTTGTATTCAGGGTATAGTGATTCCATATAGGGCATCTCATCTTCACACGGTTCGCACCATGTACCCCAGAAATTCAGCATAACGCCTTTTCCTTCCAGATCACTCAGCCGAACGGTTTCACGCTCGTTATGTTTATTTATCTGTTCGAGTTTGAAATCAGGTGCCTGTGTACCTGCTTTAACATTTGTTTCATCGTCGGTAAGATTCGACACTAAAGCGTATATGACGGCAACCAGCAATAGGGCCAATACAATCGTCCGGAAAATCAGACGGTTTCTTTTCTTACGCTTTTTATTGACTTTTGCCAGCGTTTGACTCATATCTACTCACTCCTTGTCCCATTATACCACGAAATCAGGCTGATAAATTTGTCTATTATTCAACATTTTTATCACTTGCCAGAAGACGCATTTTCTTAACTTCATGCGGGGTGAGTGGACGATAATCGCCTGGCTGCATATGTTGTAACGTCAAAAGGCCATATTTTTCCCGCTTCAATTTGGAAACAGGATAACCCAACGCTTCCATCATCCTTCTTACATGCCGGTTTTTCCCTTCATGCAGCGTTATTTCAATAATCATTGTATTCTTGTGCCTGTCTGTTTCAAGGATTTTATATCTTACAATTTTTAACAGATCATCACCCGAACGGATGCCTTTGCGCAGTCTGTGAAGCTCACGTTTGTCCGGGATGCCCTTGATTTTCGCAACATAGACTTTATCAACCCCATATCGTGGATGCATGAGCAGATTGGCAAATTCACCGTCGTTTGTCAGTAACAGAATACCGGATGTGTCATAGTCCAGTCTGCCAATCGGGTAAATACGCTCAGAAATGTCTCCCAGATAATCGGTTACAACTTTACGGCCTTTATCATCCTGAATACTGGAAATGACGCCCCTTGGTTTGTAAAGCATATAATAGACTGGTGCTTCTTTCTCCAGCCGCACCCCATTCACTTCAATATCGTCATGGGGGGCTACTTTTGTTCCCAATTCGGTTACTGTTTTATGGTTAACCTTGACTTTTCCGTCAACAATCAGTTTTTCCGCTTTTCTGCGGGAGGTTACACCGCTTTGTGCGATCACTTTTTGCAACCGTTCCAATGCGTTTGTCATTATATCACCATTTTCCTTAATCTCTACACAATAGTAGCGTTAACTATATGTTAACGCTACTCGAATAGTTTATCCAAATATTAACGTTACAACAATAATCGAAGTAATTATACCAACAAGGTCAGCCAACAGTCCAACTTTTAGCGCGTACCGCATTTTCCGGATACCAACAGCTCCGAAATAGATGGTCAGGATATATAATGTCGTGTCTGTGCTTCCCTGCATGGTGGATGCCAATCTGCCGATAAACGAGTCAGGCCCATGCGTCCCGATCAGCTCGGTGGTCATCCCCAATGCGGCAGTCCCGGAAATAGGTCTGACCATCGCTAATGGAATAATTTCCGGTGGTATGCCGATAAATATGAGAAAAGGTGAAATCAATTGGATAAACGCATCCAATGCGCCCGAGCTTCGCAATATGGATATGGCCACAATCATGCCTACTAAAAAAGGAAGTAAAGAAAATGCCATTTTGACACCATCTTTGCCTCCTTCAACGAACATTTCGTATGCCGGGATACGTTTCCAGGTCGCAACAAACAAAACAATTAAAATAAAACACGGGATCAGCCAGGTACTGATCGTTGCCATAACACCCATAATCATTTCCTCCTGAGACTTCTGTAGTAAAAAATACGGTCAATGATTAACGCACTGACTGAGGAAATAAGTGTTGCGATAATCGTTGTCCCGACAATTTCTGTCGGGGAGACAGAATCATATTGCATCCGAATGGATATAACGGTCGTCGGGATAATCGTTAAGCTGGATGTATTTATTGCCAGAAAGGTGATCATCGATCTGGATGCCGTATCTGTCCCGCTTAATTCCTTCATCTGCTCCATTGCTTTAATCCCCATTGGGGTCGCCGCATTTCCCAAGCCAAAAATATTGGCGGTAATATTTGACAAAATATAGCCAATTGCTGGATGGTCTTCCGGTATATCCGGAAAAATCCGCACGACAATCGGCCTGAACAGTTTAGCAAGAAAATCCAGAATTCCCGCCTTTTCCGCCACTTTCATAATCCCGAGCCAAAATACAAGAATACTGATCAGACCAATTGATAAGGTAACGGCTTCTTCCGCACTTTCAAATAACGCTTCATTCACCTTATCCATCGTGCCATTGAACATAGCATAAACGATGCCGATCCCTGCCATTAGTGCCCATATAATGTTAACCATGCGGATCAAACCCGGTAATACGCTGATAGATGGTCACCATATCTGTCAAAATCCCGGCCTTGTTCCGGTCGGAATGTATGGCCACCTCTTTAATGGGAACAGCATCCACAAAATAGATGGTCTTTCCAATCACATCTGCTGCTGTCCGTGGTTTTTCATGCAATATAAATGATTGGCTTTCAATTTGCTGTCGTTCATGGTCATTAAGTGGTAACGTAATGTCATGGTGCAAATAACCGGTAACCTGATCACCGTTTTCTGCCATTTGGTAAATACTTTCGCCTTTTTGATCGATTGTCGTCATATCGTATTGGGAAAATCCCCATTCAAACATGTCAATATGATTGCGCCAGTCGTCAGGCCCATCCAGCGTTACAGCAATCAGTTCCATATCGCCTTTTTTGGCTGAACTCACAAGGGTTCGCCCCGCAATTTTTGTGAAACCGGTTTTACCGCCGTTCGCATAGTCATACATACCGGTCAGCAATTTATGTTTGTTCCGCCAGGCATATGCCCGTTTATCCGATTTGTAGCTTTTTGTTTTCGTCACCTCTCTGAATATGTCATTGTCCATGGCATAACGCATTAAAAGTGCCATATCATAGGCGGTGGAATAATGTTGATCCGAATCAAGACCGTGCGGGTTTGCAAATGATGTATTGGTCATGCCGATCCATTTTGCTTTTTGGTTCATCAAATGGACAAACCCTTCCATACTCCCGCCGACATGTTCACTTATGGCAACAGCTGCATCATTGCCGGAACGAAGCGTTAATCCATAAACAAGGTCCTTCAGTTTCATATTTTCGCCTTCTTCCAAATAAATGGAAGAGCCAATCGCATTAACAGCACGATTACTTATGGTGACCGGCTCATTCAATTGGCCGGATTCGACGGCGATGATCGCGGTCATGATTTTTGTAATACTGGCGATGGGCTGCTGCTGATGTGCTTGCTTTTCGAACAACACCCTTCCGGACGACTGTTCAAGCAATATGGCATTACTGGCTGAAACCCCCGGTTCTGCTTGTCCAACAACCGGGTTAAAAAAATGGATGATAAGAAGACAAGCAAGTGCTATGGCGGCATAACGCATATTGTTTCCTCCTGCAGACGATTAATTTGTCCATACAGTTTATGCTTGTCCCGCCGAAGAATATGACTTATTCCGTGACATACAGTTAAAAAAATCCTTACATAATTGTAAGGATAACGCTGGTGATACTTTTTATGGATTCAGACCGGATTGCCCTCATCGGTATAGGCCGAAAATTGTTCAAAAAATAAATCAGCTTCCTGGTCGATTTGCTCGGTGCCGACGTCTTCAGGAAGGGGTGGCAGTTCATCCAGTGACGTCAAACCGAAATAGGTGAGGAATTCTCTGCTCGTTATAAATAGAATGGGACGTCCGGCACCGTCTTTTCTACCTGCTTCCTCAATGAGTGCTCTGGCCATCAACGTTTGGACAGGCCGGTCGCTTTTTACCCCGCGAATTTCTTCGATTTCGGTCCTGGTGATCGGCTGTTTATAGGCGATAATAGCTAACGTTTCCAGTGCCGCTTGTGACATTCTCGTTGCCTGGGGGGTTTCAAGCAGCTTTTTTAAATACGGACTGTGTTCAGGTTTCGTCGTCAAATGAAAGACATCATGTGACTGCATCAGCAACATACCACGGTTTGTATTGTCATAATCATACTTTAATTCTTCCAATAAATACTCAACCGAATGATCCGGGATGTCCAGAACCCGTGCCAATTGTTTTATCGTGACGCCTTCATCTCCACTTGCAAACAATAATCCTTCGGTGACTGCTTTTAATTCGTTGATTTCCACGATCAATCCCCCGTATAAAAAACGTACAGATGGTCAAAATGTTTTTCCTGCTCACATGTGACGTCATTATTTTTCATTAATTCAAGTAGTGCCATGAAGGTCGCGACAATATGTGGGCGGGACGGATAGTCAAACAACTGGTCAAAAACTATCCCGTCAGCGGCGTGCTTAACGCGTTTCAGCACTTCAACCATCCGCTGCTCAATCGGAATTTCTTCACTGGTTACCTTTGTTTCCAGTGGTTCGTTCCATTTCTTACGCTCGAACAATTTTCCCAGGGCGTGAATCATGTCATAAATAGTGGTATCGCCCTTTATGGCAGGTCTGGTGTCAGCGTGATTTAACAAAACAGGTGATCTGGTGAAAGTCTGATTCGCTTCAGCCTCTTTAGCCTGCAATTTTCTCGCCGCGTCTTTATATCTCCGGTACTCAATCAGACGCTGCATTAGTTCTTCGCGCGGATCTTCCATATATTCTTCGTCCGTTTCCTCAATTTCCTGCTTCGGCAGCAGCATCTGGCTTTTTAAAGCAAGCAATGTGGAGGCCATGACCAAATATTCACTGGCGACATTAAGCTCCAGTCGTTGCATCGTGTGAATATAATCCATGTATTGCTCCGTTATCTGTGCAACTGGAATATCGTATATATCAATTTCATACTGGTTGATCAAATGCAGCAACAGATCAAGAGGACCTTCGAAAGCATCAATTTTCACTTTATATGGCTGATTCACGACAGTCCTCCTCTCCTGTATGGAAAAACCCAGCTTTTACCTTTACGAAACAGTCATCCGGATCAGACCGCCTGAAAGTGTTCCGGGAAAAAATCATCATGACCTGTCATAAACGCCTATACAACGTAGTGACGGCTGTCATATGTTATTAATGTAAGATAAATGTTATCAAAAAAACATTTATTCGTTAAGCGAAAAGGAGGAATTTCATTATGAGTTATGGCTATGGCGGGGGTTTTGCGCTGATCGTCGTATTGTTCATTCTTCTGATCATCGTTGGGGCTGCGTGGTTCTAATTGACAGCTTAACTGTCCGCCCGGATTCCCCACTTAAAAGCCATCTCTTGTTCTTATCAAGAGATGGCTTTTTATTTAATCACTGTCATCATTTTGCTGCTGTTCATCTTCCATACATTTATTGAGAAATTGCTGGGTCAATTCATCAGCACAGACGGCATATTTATTTCCAAATTGCTCCTCAACTTCTTTTACCATCTTTTTGCCGATTCCTGAATTGCGATGGGAGGGATTCACCGAAATATGCTGAACAACCGCATTAATATCATTCTCAATGCGCACACCAATGGCCCCCAGCACATCTTCCTCTTTCCACAGGAAGAGCTGCCAGTCCGGGTTTGTCTCATATTCTTTGATGGTCTGCTGCAATTTTTTGACATCTTTTGCTTCGGGCATAAAAGACAGTAGTCCCATCGCGATCTTCTCATAATTTTTTTTATAACGAACTAACATACTTATCCCTCATTATGCTAACAACTTTCCCATTAGACAGATCACAGTATACCAGGAGCAAACAGTATCCCACTGACCCTATCCTATAAGTTTGTATATATAGTTATGCCGTATCAGACTTTATTTGTCAATATACTGGAAATGATTATGAGCTTTCCTAAAAAACAAAGACAAACCAATAAACAAAGCCCCAGGTAAACCCAAGAACCAATAGTATAAAAAACAACAGCCAACTCTTTTTACGCTGGTTCAACTTTACATTCATCCTTTACTATCATGGCCGGATTTTCAATAAAGCATACACTTCCTATTTTCGTCTCATGGTCTTATAGATGGTATATCCGTCCGATTGTTTTCCACCAAAACGGAAGGGAATCATGTTAACAAGCGCCAGCCACACATTAAATAACACCAACAACAGCAAATAATTGGTTGGAAAGATAGCATATAAACCGGCGCAAAGAAACGCTGCCGACAAACTTGTCAGCGGGCCAAAAGCAGCTATCATGATTTGTTCACGCTTCCGATAGGGAACTTTTCGTTCACTGCTGGCCATTCCACCCAAAAAGAACAACAATTGGATTGAAACAGCGGTTTTATGCCATGACGACCGATACACTGTAAGGCCTGTGCCGATCGATAACGTCATACGGTCAGCCCCAAGTATTCCCGCCGCCATGACGTGCCCTATTTCATGAACGGCAGTTCCGGCCGGGGCAACAATGAAGACAAGATAAAGCAGTAAGTCAAACGTCATTTGATGCGATTAGTCTGTCATCACGTTGACTTGTTTCATGACATCCCCATTTTTCATCGCCTTTGCGAATTCCACACCGGATGTCACCTGACCGAAGACAGTATGAACCCCGTCCAGATGCGGCTGCTGTGCGTGGACGATAAAAAATTGACAACTTCCTGTATCCTTTCCTGCATGAGCCATGGACAACGAGCCTTCCACATGTTTATGCGGATTGCCGTCTGTTTCACATTTGATGGTGTAGCCGGCTGATCCGGTGCCATTCCCTTTCGGGCAGCCTCCCTGGCTCACAAATCCATCAATCACTCGATGAAATGTCAGACCATCGTAGAATTGGCTGTTAGCGAGTTTTTCAAAATTCGCGACCGTATTGGGCGCTTCATCCGGATAAAGTTCAAACTCGATTTTATTGCCATTTTCCATTAAAATATAGCCTTTTTTCTGCATTATCATATCTCCCTTTCTATTCTTTTTCCATTTTAGCTGACCTTTCCGCAGAAAACAACACCATCACTCGTAGGAAATATCGTTTTTCACCACATCATGATGGGTTTCACGTCTAATTACAAGCTGGTCCCGGCCGTTTTCAACAAAAACTGCGGCTGGATTGGGAAATCGATTATAATGACTGGCCATTGCATATCCATACGCACCTGTTGAAAACACAGCCAATATATCATCACTGTCAATGTCGGGAACAGGCAGATCCCATATCAGCATATCCCCCGATTCACAGCATTTTCCGGCAACTGAAACCGTGTTTGTTGCTGGCTGTCCCGCTTTGTTGGCCAGCACAGCTTCATATTCCGCCTGGTAAAGCGCCGGGCGCAGGTTGTCTGTCATACCCCCGTCAACCGAAATATATTGGCGCACATCCGGTATATTTTTGGTCGAACCGACGGTATAAAGAGTAATGCCGGCATTACCGGCTATGGCTCGTCCCGGTTCAATCCAGATTTCCGGTAAAGGCATGTTAAAAGCGGCTGCCTGTTCCTGAACAGCGGCCGTGATCTTCCGTACGTGTTCAGGGTATGAAAGCGGCTGGTCTTTTTCAGTATAGCGGATACCGAATCCACCGCCAAGATTCAGGACTTCCGGAACAAAATCGTACTCAACCTGCCACTCGGCCAGTTTCTTGAATAAGGTCTGCGCTGCCAGCAAAAAACTTTCTGATTCAAACAGCTGTGAGCCAATGTGGCTGTGAAGCCCCTTAAAGCGCATATGCTGCTGCTCCTGTAATCGTAAGAAAGCCTGATCAGCCTGTCCGTCAGCCAAATTAAAACCAAACTTGGAATCTTCATTGCCCGTCATGATATATTGATGTGTATTGGGTTCAATCCCCGGTGTGACACGCATCAGGATATCGATTGTTTTATCTTTTTCCTGAAGAATTTTATCGATCAGTTCAATTTCCTGAAAATTATCGACGACAATACAGCCAATGTCATGATCGATGGCCATTTCCAGCTCAGCATAACTTTTATTATTGCCATGCAAATGAATTTTACTGGCGGGGAAATCCGCCAACAGTGCTGTATAAAGTTCCCCTTGTGAGACGACATCAAGGCTCAGGCCTTCTTGCTTAATAACCTGAAGCATGGCGATGGACGAAAAAGCTTTGCTCGCATAGGCTACCTGTGCCTGGACACCGAGTTCCTGAAATGTATTGACAAAAGCACGGCAGTTTTCCCGGATTAATGAAACATCATAAACGTACAATGGTGTCCCATACTTTCGAGCCAGCTCTGTTGTATCCATTTCACCGATTGTCAGATGTCCTACCTCGTTTATATTAAATGGATGGTGATCCACGATCATATCATATTCCCCCAATTCATAGCAGACCGCCGAAGACATAACTGGAACTCAAAAACGGCTCCAGATATTTAAAGCCATTCTGTTATGTCATTTCAAAGTGTAAAAATACTTTATCACATAAAAGCCGAAAAAAAAAGAATAAAGCGAAAGAGCCGAATAAAAACTGAAAAACCACGTTCGTTTTCCAATAAAACGAACGTGGCTTATGATTATGGTTTCGGCTGCCTGTAATCATTTTTTGGATGGACAATGCTGGGCCGTTTATTCGAGTACGGCATAGGAATACGGAAGATTATCTCTTTCATCCCTGCAGCATTGAACGGAATAAACGGCCACAGATATGGCGTCTGTAATGATTTTAATTGCACCAGATAGAGAACATAAAGTGTCACGCCGATGGCAAATCCAATTGACCCAAATAAAGCTGTCGCCAGAATTAAAACGATCCTGGCAATCTTATTGGCAACCCCTAGTTCATAACTCGGTGTGACGTAAATGCCAATGGCACTGACCGATACATACAAAATGATTTCCGGTCCAAACAGCCCGACATCAATAGCGATTTCCCCAATTAATACGGCTGCAATAAGTCCCATCGATGTTGCCAATGGCGTCGGTGTATGGATAGCAGCCATCCGCAGAAACTCAATGCCCAAATCAGCCAGAATGATTTGGATTGCCACAGGTACGGTACCTTCTTCCTTGGGACCAATAAACGAAAGCTCTGCCGGCAATAACGACGGGTCCATGACGAATAAGAGCCATAAAGGCAACAGAAAAATGGATAACATGATCGCAAAGAACCTTGACAAACGCATGATTGTACCGACCAGCGGTGTTTCGCGGTATTCTTCAGCATGCTGGACATGGTGGAAAAAAGTCGTCGGCAGGATAATAACACTTGGAGACGTATCCACAATTAATACCACGTGCCCTTCCATCAAATGAGCAGCCGCCACATCAGGCCGTTCCGTATAACGGACCAGCGGATATGGTTTCCATTTCGGGCTGGTCATAAATTCTTCCACCGTTTTATCCGTCATGGCTATCCCGTCGACTTCGATCTGAGCTAATTTATCTTTTATTAAGTTAATCAGATGCCTGTCTGCTATATCATCAATATAGCATAGACAAACGTCCGTTTTCGATCGCTCACCAACTTTTAACATCTCATGGCGCAAGCGGGCGTCACGGATCCGTCTTCTTGTCAGAGCTGTATTTTCAATGACGTTTTCCGTATAGCCATCGCGCGAACCCCTGACCACATGCTCCGTGTCAGGCTCTTCCGGTGAACGTCCGGGGTAGTGTCGGACATCGACAATAAAGGCATAATCTATACCATCAACAAAAATAATTAATAAACCGGACAGCATCTGATCGACAGCTTCATCCAACGACTTTGTCCGTTCCACCTGCTGATAAATAATCCGGTTTTCCACTATTTCCGGTAATTTTTTCGTATTTGTTTCATCATCATTGATCTGGACGAGCTGGCGCATGATTTGCTGTATCACAGACCCATCACAAAGGCCGTTAACGTAATACAGTTGAATTTTTCGTTTTAAAATCACCAATTCGCGAAAATCGAGATCAAACGATGTATCCAGTCCAATATGGTCCCGCATATATTGTTCATTTTTTTCTATTTTTGTGTAAATTGGACTTTTCGTTTGGTTTTGACTCATATTATACAACTCTCCACTTATCTGACTTTATGAAGGTAACGATCATTCCGTTTACAGGAAACTCATTCCGCAAAAATGGTCCATTGAAAAAGGGATCCGGCAACTTTCCCTAAGACGATCGCCATTAGCAGCCACAACAATTTATCCTCCAGTCGTATTCGTCTTGACAGGATCGGAAATACATTCAGCACTTCCGTCAAAGCAGCTGCCAGCATGCCATTAAACAGCCCGTGAAAACAGCCCCAAAGAATAAGCAACAGAGCAGGCTGATTCCAGGATACATCCGCAAATGATATATATATCCCGAACAACGACCCGGTAATGATGCTAGCAATATAGACGGGGATCAGCTTATCTGTTTTACTTAATTGGATTAACCTGGGAATGATGCCCAATACCGTTAAAAATGCAACAAATCCGCCCCCGACCGCAATACCAGCAGCGAACCCAATCATCATCTCCAGCAGCTTAGTGAGAACGTCCGGTATCATTCAGCTTATTCTCATAATAACTGAGATAGTGGTCCATATTCTGCTGGTAATTGAATATCTCAACTTCGAGAGGGCTCGGTTCTTCATTGAATCGCTTACGGAACCAGTGATTGAAAAATAACAGCATTCCAATCCCTAGTCCGAATGAATACGGTATCTGAATCCATAATGGGTATTGGTTTTCGTCACCCGTCAGCATGTAATGGAGTTTCTGCTGAACTTCCTGCATACTGACATCATAATGAAAGTTCATAATGGTCATGGCTGTTCCGATAAACAAAAGCAGCCAAACAAATGCTACGACCAATACGTTTGGCTTCTTTTTATGTTGCTGGATTCGGATAATGGTATGAGATGGCCCGACAAGCTGAAACTCCAAGTTACTGTATGTTTTGTTCAAATAATCGATAACTAGAAAGCTATCCACAATCACCACATTCCGATCTTTTTTTGTAAGCCGGTAGATCGGGGTCTTTTCCAGCTCTTGCTGTAATGGTGAGGATGCAGAAATGTTCGCTATATCCTTCAGCATCACTTGCTTTAAGTACGTCATGCTGACATTCTTTTTCATGCGCAAATAGACGATTTCTGACATATAAGTCTCATCCTCTTTACGATATGGTATCTGTTAGTGTTTGTTAAAAACACAAAAAATATGACAGAAAAAAGTCCGGCGCAAATATTGCCGTCATTAATCTCAGGACCAAAAGACTTCAGGAAGGATATGAAAAGGCTGCCCCGAGAGATAATTGGGACAGCCTTCCTTTCGTCATGGAATCATATTCATTTTCATATCTTTCAGTATCTTTTTCTCCAGTCTTGACACCTGAACCTGAGAAATGCCCAGTCTATCGGCCACTTCGGATTGTGTCCGGTCTTTATAATAGCGTAAATACAGAATAAGCCGTTCGCGTTCATTCAGCCGTCTCATGGCTTCCTGCAGTGTCAGTTTGTCAAACCAGCTTGTGTCATCATCGGCAATTTGATCCAATAATGTAATCGGGTCCCCATCATTTTCAAACACTGTTTCGTGGATAGAATGAGGTGATTTAGCAGCTTCTTCGGCATGGACGACTTCTTCGGATGTGATATCCAGCGATTCGGCAATCTCCAGAACCGTTGGTGTCCGTCCGAGCTGCTTTGTTAATTCATCCCGTTTTTTACGTATTTTGTTACCTGTCTCTTTCAGGGAGCGGCTTACTTTGACACTGCCATCATCCCGGATAAACCGCTGGATTTCTCCGATAATCATGGGCACAGCATATGTGGAGAACTTGACATCATAAGATAAATCAAATTTGTCAATCGCTTTAATCAGGCCAATGCTACCTATTTGGAATAAATCATCAGGATCATATCCGCGATTGATAAATCGCTGGACAACTGACCATACGAGTCTGACATTGCTTTCGACCAGCAGATCACGCGCTTGTTTGTCACCTTGTTGGCTTTTATGAATGCAGGTTTTCACCTGTTCATCCGTCAATGATTCCTGACGGTTCGCATTTTCAACATTCACATCCATAGGCATCCCTATTTAGAAACCGTTTTTTTTGATAATTGTTTTGTCATATGAACAGTTGTCCCATTTTCAGGTGACGATATGATCTCCAACGCATCCATAAAGTTCTCGATGATTGTAAAGCCCATCCCCGACCTTTCCAATTCGGGCTTGGAGGTATAGAGCGGCTGCTTGGCCTCATCCACATCACCGATGCCGATGCCCTCATCCTTGATCATTAATTCCACTTCATCTTCGTGCAGCACACAGGAAATGGAAACATGATTCCCCGGTTCATTGTTATAACCATGGATAATCGCATTTGTAACGGCTTCGGAAACGACGGTTTTAATTTCGGTCAGCTCATCCATCGTTGGATCCAGCTGAGCAACAAAAGAAGCAACGGTCACTCTGGCAAATGATTCATTTTCGCTCACACTGGCAAACTCGACAAACATTTCATTTTTCATGAAGCCACCCCCAACGTTGATAACGCGTATTCCTCGTTCTCCTCTAAACGTATAATTTTAAACATACCGGACATTTCAAATAATCGCAGAACTGGTGCCGAAACGGAGCAGACAACCATTTCCCCTCCGAGCTGCAGTACTTCTTTGTATCTGCCCAGAACGACACCAAGCCCTGAACTGTCCATGAATGTTACAGACTCAAGGTTCAAAACGACATGTTTGATAGCGTTGGAATACATCATTTCTTTCCACTCGTTTCGCAATCCTTCTGCTTCATGATGATCCAATTCGCCGGCCATTCTGACGACAAGGACATCCTGTTTAACATCAAACACAGTAGACAGACTCATTATTCCAGTTCCTCCTCACATATTCATTCTGGGTATTCTTTCGTTATAGGGATGTTCAAATCCTGCCTCTCGACAAAAGAAGAAGAAATTCACCAGAATGTCTTTTAATTCACCATATGGCGCATGGTCCGTTTGAATAACGTTAAATATGAAGCCTTCTGAGCGTCATTTTCCACGATTAACGATGTTTTAGAAAGTGGCTTCCCGTCCTTATTTTTAATCACTAATTCACCAACCTGGTCCCCTTGTTGGATCGGCAGGCTCAGATCGGATTTCATGTTGACTGATACAGACACATCTTTGTCTTCCTCACCTTTGCGGTGGATGGTACTAACCGATTCAGATGTTACGACATCAATGGATTCATCCTCCGCTTTTAATAACTCCAATGCGGTGATCGTTTCGCCTTTTTCATATAAATTTTTGGTTTCAAAATGATTGAATGCATAATCAAGCATGCTGCTGATATTGGCATTCCGTTCTTTTGTCGTATCTGCACCCATTACAACCGCAATGACCCGCATATTGTCATTCTCGGCCGTAGCCGTCAAACAGTATTTTGCTTCGTTCGTATATCCGGTTTTCAACCCGTCAACGCCCGGGTAAAATTTAACCAGTTTATTCGTATTAACAAGCCAGAATTCGTTTTCCTCACCTTTTCGCAAATAATCCTCGTAAATCGATGTATAGTCCGTTACGGATTGGTATTTTAATAACGCTTTCGCCATAATGGCCATATCGTGAGCCGTACTGTAGTGATTGTCAGCCGGTAGTCCGGTGGCATTCTGGAATTGTGTGTTTTCCAGCTCCAATGTTTTAGCTTTTTCGTTCATTTGTTCGACAAACGCTTTTTCACTGCCAGCTATTCGCTCAGCTAGTGCTACACTGGCATCATTTCCAGAGGCAATGGCGACGCCCTTGAGCAGATCATGAACGGTCATTTCCTCGCCGGCTTCGAGAAATATTTGCGATCCCCCCATGGAGGCAGCACGTTCACTGATTCGGATGGTTTCATCTTTGTCAATCTTCCCCTCGTCAAGGGCTTCCATAATCAGTAGTAGAGTCATAACTTTGGTCATACTGGCAGGCGGCAGTTTTTCATGGGCATTTTTGTCAAACAGCAGCTTTCCGGTATCACGCTCAATCAAAATGGCGGATTGTGTGTCCGGGGCCATGTTCAGCTCCTCATCAACTTTATCTTCTTCATTTTCCTCGCCGAAGACGGTCAGTGGCAGGATTAAAACTGAAAATATAATGCTAGTCAATAAAACAAGTCTTCTCATTGTTCAACCTCCAACATTCAATATACTCCTATGATTGCCATTTGCAGATTTTCTTATACAATAAAGCGAAACGTCAATCATCGGGATGTTCTTTCCCCGCTGATATTAAGGAACAAAGGCTAAGGTCGCAACGTCCTCGAAAAAGAAAAGCACTTTTTCTTCGTGCGATGTATCGCTGTCGCACCTTTCCTTGTCCTGTTGCAACGCCTCCCGTGACCTACATCGTGCAGGCCCGAGCCGAATCAGACATTTATGGACAGTTATCTCCCGTATTTTGGGGGGATTAGTGTCCGTTACATGCGTGATAAAGTGAAACTTCATTCAGTGGGGCGCTTCTTCCCGCTGAATGTTAGTTGAACAGAATCGGACATTTATGGACAGTTATCCCCCGTATTTTGGGGGGATTAGTGTCCGTTACATGCGTGAAAAAACGCATACTGAAATCAGTATGCGCCCAAAGTGTTTTATTCTGTTATGGTGTCGTATATAAGTGGTGGTGTGTCGACAACGCCATCGGCTATTATGATGCTTTCATACAGCTTTTCTTTCACTCTATCCACGGTCGTGGTACTGGCATGAATCGTCAACAGTGGTTCACCTTGATTGACAGCATCGCCGATCTTTTTGTGCAGGACAACACCGACAGACAAATCAATTTTAGACTCCTTCGTCGCTCTACCTGCACCAAGCATCATAGCAGCTGAGCCAATATTGTCAGCAACAATCTTTGAGACAACCCCGGATTCTTTCGCGAGAAGCTCGAATGTACAAGGTGATTGCGGCAACAACTCCGGATGGTCCGCCACACGCGCATCGCCGCCCTGTGACGCAAGAAATCGTTTGAAATGATCGAAAGCCTTTCCGTTGTTTAGGTTTTCAGTTAAACGTTCTTTCGCTTCGTCAAGTGTATCCGCTTTGCGCGCCAATACGACCATTTGGCTGCCGAGTTCCAGACATAGCTCAGTCAAGTCGTGCGGACCATTACCCTGCAGTGTATCAATGGCTTCTCTAACCTCCAGCGCGTTACCAATCGCACTCCCCAACGGCTGACTCATATCGGAGATGACTGCCATGGTATTGCGGCCAATATGGTTACCGATTGAAACCATCGCCCGCGCCAGCTCTTTGGCCTCTTCAAACTGCTTCATGAACGCACCGGCTCCGGTTTTAACATCCAAAACAATCGCATCGGTACCGGAAGCGATTTTTTTACTCATAATCGAACTCGCAATCAGGGGAATCGAATTGACAGTTGCTGTCACATCCCGCAGGCTGTACAGTTTTTTGTCAGCCGGAGCCAGATTTCCAGTCTGGCCGACAACGGCTACTTTATTTTGGTTAACAAGGTCAACAAATTCATCACTGGTTATTTCCACATGAAACCCTGGAATTGCTTCCAGCTTATCGATTGTTCCACCGGTGTGCCCCAGGCCCCGGCCACTCATTTTCGCTACCGGAACCCCAAGTGACGCAACCAGCGGGGCGAGAATCAGCGTTGTTGTGTCACCAACACCGCCGGTTGAATGTTTATCAACTTTGATGCCGGAGATGGCTGAAAGATCCATTTGATCACCGGATTCGACCATGGCAGTGGTCAGTTCCGCGCGTTCCGCTTCGGTCATATCTTGGAGAAAAATTGCCATTAAAAGTGCACTCACCTGGTAGTCCGGGATTTCACCGCCGGTATAGCCGTTGACAACAAAACGGATTTCGTCACTGGTAAGACTTTGGCCGTCACGCTTTCTTTCAATGATGTCATACATTCGCATAAAATCACCTTTATCCTAATTAGGTAATGTTCGGATGATTTCTTTCACGAATCGAAGGAAATCTTCCCGTACTTGTTCGGTCGTTTCAATGACTTCCTGATGGGTCAGCGGCTGATCAAGAATGCCGGCAGCCATATTGGAAATACAGGAAATGCCCAGCACCCGCAGACCTGCATGGCCCGAGACAATCACTTCAGGAACAGTTGACATGCCAACTGCATCACCGCCGAGTGTCCGCAGCATCTTAATTTCCGCCGGTGTCTCGTATGTGGGGCCGGGGTTACCGACATAAACACCTTCCTGAACCGTTAATCCCAGTTTGGCTGCACAGTCTCTCGCATGGTGCAGATAGGTTTTATCATATACCTGAGACATATCAGGGAAGCGCTCCCCCAAGGATTCGTCATTTGGACCAAGTAGCGGATTGTCACCCATATGATTGATGTGATCGGTTATCAGCATTAAATTGCCGGGTTCAAAAGACCTGTTGATGCCACCGGCTGCATTGGTCACAATAATCGATTCGGCGCCCAATTCTTTCATAACCCGTACAGGGAACGTCACTTGCTGCATGGAATAACCTTCATAGTAATGAAAGCGACCCTGCATCGCAATAACCTGCTTCCCCTCCAATTCACCTGCTACCAGCTGACCTTTATGACCAGCTACTGTTGATTCCGGAAAATGAGGGATATCTTTATAGGCAAATGTCACCAGGTCTTCAATCTCATCAGCCAACACACCAAGCCCCGATCCTAAAATCAGTCCTAAAACGGGTTTGGCAGGCAGTTGACCATTGATATGGGCGACGGCTTCTTTTATCATTGTCTGATCCATCCTGAACACCCCCTCCTATTTGATAGCCGCCAGAAAGCTTTTTCCGTGTTCCGGCATGTTAATCTTAAAGTTGTCCGCCACCGTTGCACCAATGTCAGCAAACGTATCCCTCAGTGGCAACTCTTTTCCGGAGGTCATGTTAGTATGATAAATAAGCAGTGGCACATACTCCCGTGTATGATCTGTTCCATGATGGATCGGATCATTACCATGATCGGCTGTAATGATGAGTAAGTCATCTTCGTTCAGCCGGTTCATGACTTCCGGCAAGCGTGCATCAAAAGCTTCCAGGGCCTTGCCATAACCTTCAGGGTCACGTCTGTGGCCGTACTTGGCATCGAAATCAACCAAATTCAAAAAGTTTAATCCTGTAAAGTCTTTGGCCATCGAATCAATCAGTTTTGTCATGCCGTCTTCGTTATCGGCAGTGCGAATCGCCTCTGTAACCCCTTCACCGTCATAAATATCGGAAATTTTACCAAGCGCGATCACGTCATATTCGGCATCGTCCAGTTCATTCATAACCGTACGGCCAAAAGGTTTTAACGCGTAGTCATGGCGGTTGGCTGTGCGTTGAAAAGCGTCTTGTTCACCAACAAATGGACGTGCAATGACACGGCCAACCATATATTTTTCATCCAGCGTAAGTTCACGGGCGATTTCGCATATATGGTACAATTCTTCTAATGGCACAACCTCTTCATGAGCGGCGATCTGTAAAACAGAATCAGCAGACGTGTAAACAATCAGCGCCCCTGTATCCATGTGTTCCTTGCCCAGCTCTTCAATGATGGCCGTACCTGATGCCGGTTTGTTCCCGATCACTTTTCTGCCTGTCCTGCCTTCCAGATCAGCAATTAACTCGTCCGGAAAACCGTCCGGAAATGTCCGGAATGGCTGCTGAATATTCAGGCCCATAATTTCCCAGTGACCGGTCATGGTATCTTTGCCGTTGGAAGCCTCCTGCATTTTCGTGTAATGGGCCATCGGGCTTCCTGCTTTTTCAATGCCGTTTATTTCCTTGATATTGCTTAAACCCAATTCCCCCATATGAGGCATATTCAATCCGTCCATCCGATCTGCGATATGACCCAACGTATCCGCACCTTCATCGTTAAAATCTTTTGCGTCAGGTGCTTCTCCGATCCCAACGGAATCCATAACAATCAAAAATATACGTTTAAAATCCTGCATCCTTCATACCTCCTGTCGTTATTTTTCCCTGTTTCACGTCATATTATGTTAGCCTTCATGTTGTATGATGTCTGACGACTATCCGGTTAAAAGGACCTACCCGCAATACCTGCCTGAAAACGGTATTACCTGCGCATAGCTGATTCAACCTACATAAATGATTAAGCCCGCGGATGATAGGATTGATAAATATCTTTCAATCTGGCTTTTGTGATATGTGTGTAAATTTGCGTGGTCGATATGTCGGCGTGACCGAGCATTTCCTGAACGGATCGCAAATCAGCACCATTTTCCAGTAAATGTGTGGCAAATGAATGCCTTAATGTGTGCGGTGTGATCTGTTTTTTAATCCCCGCATCACGGGCAATCCCTTTTAATATTTTCCAGAAACCCTGGCGTGACAGCGGTCGGCCATGCTGGTTCACAAACAAAGCATTTTGATCCTGTCCCCGTTTAACGAGGTGCCCTCTCGCCTGCTGTAAATACGCATCTACCGCTTTTTTCGCTACGTCACCCAGCGGGACAATCCGTTCTTTTGAGCCTTTTCCCATGCAGCGGACAAACCCCATGGTCAAATGAAGATCACTCACTTCCAGAGATACCAGCTCCGTTACACGCAACCCGGTCGCATACATTAACTCAAGCATCGCCTTATTCCGAAGCGCTAAAGGTGTACGGCCGCCAATTGTTAACAAAGTCTCCACGTCATGCGCAGATAGCGTCGCAGGTAATTTTCGCTCTTTTTTCGGTGTTTCGATATGTATACTGGCATCATGATTGACCAGTTGTTCCCGAATGAGAAATTGATGGAATGAACGAATTGACGAAATCGTCCGGGAAATGGTAGCAGCCGATTTACCATCCTCTTTCAGTTTGTAAAGAAACCCGATGATATCGGATCGGCCGATGTCGTTCCAGTCTGATTTCCGGCTTATTTTTTCTTGGTATTGCATATAATGTTTCAAATCCCGCTTATAGGATGCTAATGTATTATCAGATACGCCTTGCTCCACCAGTAAATAATGGAAAAAATCATCAAAAGTGGGTTTAAGCATGTTCATTACTCCCCTAAGCGAAAAAATAAGTTCAACCGATCAATAATCCTTTGGTTATCTGTCTCAAAAACTTCGACAGACGGTCCTTCCGGGGGGTCATAGCGGTGAAATTGTTCGTATTCGGTATGCATATACCGCAAGCCAAAATAAAACAGGCCAGTGCAGGCTATGAAAATAACAAACACCTTGAACGTGTCCCAAATTAGTTGTTTCATTGTCGGTCACCTCTTTTACATATCTATTAATCAAGATATGCCAAAAAAGACTGACAATATACATGGGAACGAACATGAATTACCTACTATTACCAAAATAACCTATTGGATGTAAAATGTAAATGAATTGACTTTCATTAATTCGTTATCTGTTTGAACAATAAAATACCTTTTTCCTTTGAAGAAAAAAGGCGTACGGTCACGATCTCTTTGTTAACTTGTCGATTTGACGACCGCTTCCTGACATTGTTTACAAATTCCATGAAATGTCAATCGGTGATCCTTCACCTGGAAGCTCCAATTCGTTTCAACTATTTTCTCCACATCTCCGAGCAAATCTTCAATAATTTCTTCAACAGAGCCGCATTCGGTACAAACGAGATGATGATGAAAATGTTCTGCCCCCTCTTTCCGAAGGTCATAACGGGAGACACCATCACCAAAGTTAATTTTATCAACGATTTTCAGTTCCGATAACAATTCCAGTGTCCGATAAACAGTTGCCAAACCTATTTCAGGTGCTTTTTCTTTAACCAGTAGATAGATATCTTCAGCACTGAGATGATCATCTTCACGTTCCAGCAACACCCTGACAGTGGCTTCCCGCTGTGGTGTCAATTTATAGCTTTGGGCATGGAGCTGTTTTTTTATCTGTTCAATACGGTGTTCCATGGCAACTCTCCTCCCTGTTTCCCCAACTACATTATATGCTCACAGGTGTGACGTGTCAAAGTATAATGATTATAATTTGTTATTTGTAATCATTATTATATTATATATGTTACTCATTATAAAGGGCGTTTATTAACATTTCCATCGCCCCATTAGCTACATAAGCTTCCATGGCAGCTGCAGCCAGGGAAAACACCATCAGGGAAGCAAACACAGCCGCATATTTGCCCAAAGGCTGGAGAACAGGCTGAGCGATTCGTCGCGAAAAAAGCTTTCTTAACAATGTCAGGGAGAAAAGCATCGATAAACTGCCGGCGATAATATAAACTGGTATAACCAGCAAATTTTGCGGCGCAATCGACAATGATGCCAAAAAAAGGCCGTCCATGCCGAGCTGGTTAACGATAAAACCAACGGAAAAGCCAACAACGAGGCCTTTTAAAAACAATAAAATCCACACGACTGGGAGACCGATAACAGACAGGCCCAAAACAAACAGTAAAAAGAGGTATTTCACATGATAAAAAAAACTGCTTGTCCATATTTCACGGCTGCTGATTTGTTCATCTTCAGCTATCCCACCGAAAAAGCGTTCAAGGTAAAAAAACAAATCCTGTTTCTGTACAAAATTCATACTGTTTACAATGATGGCACCAAAAATAACACCGGTTAAAAACAGGATCGTCATAAAAATATAAATGGTAGCATGTTCTCTTACGTGATCGATTAACAAAGTGCGTTTGTTATTCATCGGAATCCTCCATCACTCATGTAAATTTCGCTTCTAGTAGAAACTATGAAGAATTCCATATAAACATACCAATTTATTTTTGGTGCGTCATATTAAAATGTTGTGACAGTGCCATATTTTCCGCCGCCACCAGCTTTGATTGATAACTTACCTTTTCTCATATTTATAATGGACGTTGCTAGTTTTTCGGGGATGATTTCCTTCAAATCATCAAACGAAACGTTATGAATCACATTCATTTCTGTCTGAAAATGTTCCAGCAGCTTCGCGAATGTCTTGGGTCCAAGCTTTGGCAAATATTCCAGTGGAACCTGGTATAAATAAGGTGGCCGCCCCCTTTTTTCCTGATCAGTATTTTTTAATTCCTGAATCCGGTCAAACACACCTTTGACAATTTTCGTTGACCCGCATTGATGACATTTGCTGGCATCAGCAGACAATGGTTCTAGACATTGACTGCAGACGGTCGTATGATATTTTCCGAGGTGTGGGTTCATCCCGAAGTTCCGTTTTATATGCCGATCATTTACATTGTGAAGTGCCCAGTTGAATTCTTTAAACGAAGGCTCTTCCATGGTGATTTCCTGGTATTCCCTGGCAATCTTCGGAAGTGAATGTGCATCGGAATTTGATAAAAAAGTAAAGTCATGTAACTCGTTGATTTGATCTGCCATCGTCGTATCCGAGCTGAGGCCCAATTCAATCCCGTCGATCAGATCCGGATCCAGCACTTCGCTTAACGATTGATGCACCCCTTTTCCATACATGCTTTTAAACGGTGTAAACACATGGGCAGGAATAAATACACCCGAATGCGCCTTCACTTTATATTGCAGATCTTTTGCCGTTCCATAATAGCGCTGGGAACTCAATGTGATATTTTTCATTCTCGTGGTCAGCCATTCCGAGAACATTTCCATTTCATCCAGTGTCGGGAGAAAACACAGAACATGGATCGGTCCCCGGCAATTTTTATCATAAACTTCAATTTCCGTACCGAGCAGCAAAGTTACATTTTCAAAACGGATTCCCCCGTCATCCAATTCATGAGCGTAACCAGCCCCGATAAGTTCCTTGATCTCCTGCTGTACCGCCGGCGCATGACTGTCGATAACGCCGACCATATGGATTCCCTTGTTCCGGCTTGCTTCTTTCAGAACATTTGTCAAGGTCAACGTTTTAGCGCCGGTAATTTTAACCGAATGGTTGTACATATCCCGGCCAATGTGTATATGCATATCAGCAAAAAACGATTTCAGCATTCGCTACATCCTTTCGAGTGTCTCCAAATACAGTATGGCGTAGTTGGTTTTCGCATCATGAATCCGCTGTTCGTTCACATATTGTCTGGCTTCGTCAAGCGTCAATTCAAGCAATTCAATAAACTCATCATCGTCACCGGAAGCGGCGTTCTCCACTGGTTCAAGGTCGTCTGCCAGATACAGATACATGATTTCGTCGGCAAACCCCGGTGATGTGTAAAATGACGTGATGAACGTCGGTGAACTTGCCGTGTACCCGGTTTCCTCTTCCAATTCACGCAGCGCAGTTACTGATGGCTCCTCCCCATTTTCCAGCTTCCCGGCCGGAATTTCCACCAATGATTTTTCCAGCGGTTTACGGTACTGTTCGACAAATACAATTTTATTGTCTTTTGTAATCGGAATGATGCCGACTGCCCCGGCATGCTTGACTAGCTCCCGTCTGGACGTTTTCCCATCCGGCAGTGTGACATCATCCACCTGCAATTTAACGATTTTGCCGTCATATATGGTTTCCGTTTGAATCGTCTTTTCTTCAAATTTTTTCATGAATGCTCTCACCCTTTTTGGCAAAAATACTATTCCTATTCTAGCATATTAGCTAATTCTTGTATTTGTCGTGATGACTCTTTTACAATAGGGGTTAAATATATGGCAATGGAGGCGTTACGATGAATAAAAATCAGTTGGGACAATCGGATCTATATGTCTCCGAGCTGACACTTGGCTGTATGTCACTGGGAACAGACAGTCAAAAAGCAAAAGAAATTGTTGACCACGCACTTGGTGCCGGTATCAATCACCTGGATACAGCAGACTTGTACGATTTTGGCCAAAATGAAGCGATCGTCGGTGAAGCCATTAAAGGAAAACGGGACCAGGTTATTTTAACAACAAAAGTCGGCAACCACTTTAATAAGGAGAAGCAGGACTGGTTCTGGGATCCGTCCAAAGCACATATTGAACAGGGCCTAAAAGATAGCCTGCACCGTTTGGGCACTGATTATATCGATTTCTACATGCTGCACGGCGGCACCATCGATGATCCGATTGATGAGTCGATTGAAGCGTTTGAAAACCTAAAACAAGAAGGACTCATTCGGGCTTACGGCATCTCCTCCATCCGTCCGAACGTCATCCGTGAATATGTGCAGCGTTCAAACATTGATGCGGTCATGATGCAATATAATCTGCTGGATCGCCGGCCGGAAGAAGAAATATTGAATCTCCTGCACGACAATAACATCAGTGTCCTGGCACGGGGCCCATTGGCAAAAGGCATGCTCAGTGACCGGGCACATGAACAAATTGAGAAAAAAGGCCAAGATGGTTTTCTCGATTATTCGTATGATGAACTGAAAGCCATTCATCGTGACATTGAAAAAATAAGTGGCGATGGCTCATTAAACAGCCTAGCATTAAGCTATATACTGAAGCATCCCGCCGTTGCGAGTGCTGTATTTGGCGCCAGTTCTGGCAGCCAGGTTGATGGCAATGCGAATGTTGATCATTCAGCTTTGACGGACGAAACATACCGGAAAATACAGGATGTTACAAAGGCGATTCAATATACCAATCACCGGTAGGACTTATTTCTACTACAATCGAAATTTAGTTGAAAAAGGGGGTATGAAAAAAAATATTTTTTTCGTGCCCCCTTTTTGGTATCCGGATACGATTATAGTCGTGAAAGAAGGTCGTTATCCGGATAAATGACAGTCATTTCCATTGATAATAATTAATCAGGGGTATACAATATTAGAACAAACGTTCCTGTAATGAGGTGAATGACAATGGATTATACCAATTACCCACGGAATGATGTTCTGTGTATTGATATGCGCTCCTTTTATGCGAGTGTCGAGGCGGTCAAACGGGGGCTTGATCCGATGACTGTAAAGCTGGCCGTTGTCGGGGATGTCAACCGATCAGGAAGCATCGTTCTTGCCGCCTCCCCAGCTCTGAAACAAAAGCATGGCATCAGCAATGTCAGCCGCTTTTTCGAACTACCTGACGATCCCGGAATTGTGATTGCACCGGCACATATGGCGGATTATTTACAAGTATCGATGGAAATCACCAAATTGATTCATCAATATGTTCCGAAAGAAGCCATCCACCAGTATTCGGTTGATGAAGTCTGGGTGACCGTGAACGGGCTGGGAACGTTATTCGGCGACCGGTGGCAGGTTGCGAATGCTATCAAGCAGGATATTCTGGAAAACTTCGGAATAACCTGCTCTATCGGAATAGGCGATAATAAATTTTTGGCCAAAGTGGTCATGGATCTGCACGCCAAAAAATATGGCATCGCGGAATGCACCTATGAAGACGTCGCGGAAAAATTATGGCCATTCCCGGTGCAGGACGTTTGGGGAATCGGCCGGCGGATGCAGCGCAACTTAAACCGGATGGGGATTGTCACGCTTGAACAACTGGCCAATTTTCCCCTGAAACAATTAACCAAGCGATTCGGTATTATAGGCGAACAGCTCTATTGGCATGCTTGGGGCGTTGATTTGAGTCCTGTTTTCGGCAACTTCACCAAAACAAAACAAAAAGGTTTCGGCCACGGCATCTCGTTATTGCGTGACTATTCCGGCGATGAAGTTGCCATTTGCATTCTCGATTTGTGTGAAGAAGTATGCCGGCGGGCAAGAGGTGCTCGCCAGACCGGCAAAACCATCCATCTTGGCATCTCGTACGCCAAAGAGACAGGCGGCGGCTTCAGCCGGTCACGCTCCGTTGCACTTCCGACCAACATCACCATGGATATGTACAATGTCTGCATGCAGCTGTTTCATGAATTTTACGATGGCATCAGTTATATCCGCCATGTCTATGTCACCCTTGATAACCTGTATGACGACGACGAAACACAATTGGACCTTTTCGATGATAGGCCAAAGAAAAAAGACATTGGTTACGTCATGGATGCCATTCGTGCCAAGTACGGCTCCACTGCCATACTCCGAGCAACCAGCTATACCGATGCAGGGATCACCATCGGGCGAAGCAGCAAAATCGGCGGACATCAGGCGTAACATACAGAGGTCAGATGCTGGAAGTCAGAGGTCGGAATATGAAAGAAATCGGCAACTGGTTGCCGATTTCAAATTCCAATGGCTACTTTGCATCATACACATAAATACCGCCCTTTAGTGTCTTTGTGACAAGTCCTTCATCTTCAAGATAATCAAGCTGCCCGATTGTTTCAGACATGGTGAGACTTAATTGATTTTCATATTGCTTTGGAAAAATCTGCTCACAAAGATCAAATGGTGTTTGAGCGTTTTCCAACAAAAGCTGATGCACTTTATTCGCTCTTTGTTCCTGTTTCTGCAGACGTATAGGAATGATCTCATTCACGTCTGAAAAAATGTCGCCATGTCCAGGATAAACCGTTTGAATGTCCAGTGACTGGCATTTGCTTAAGTTGGCCCGGTATTGCAACATCGGTTTGGGACGCATCACATCATTCCCGATTGGTGCTTCCAGTAGCGGATTCGGGGAAATGTGGTGAAGCAAATGGTCGCCCCCGATAAATGCCCCGTCATTTTCACGGAGAAACGACAAATGGCTCTGTGCATGCCCTTTCGTTTCGATGACCTGCCAATCGTCATGCCCGGGTAGTGTGTCCCCTTCATCCAGTGTATCCGTCAACTGCCCTTTCCCGGCAAATTGCAATGTACCGCGTAACTCATGGGAACTTGGCATCAATTCTTCCGGTACACCGCACGCAACAAAAAATTGCTGAAAAAATTGTTCATATTGGGTGAAAAACGTTTCATCCTGGGTTAACCATAAATTAACATTCTGATGAGCGATGATTGCTTCGGCACGAGGAAATGCTTCAATTAAACCAATATGGTCCGGATGATGATGGGTTAAAATAATCTGTTCAACATCATTTGGCGCATAACCCAGTTTATTTAATTGTGTTTTGAGAGCTTCCCATGCTTCTTTTGTTTTAACACCGGCATCGATAAGCGATAGTGTATCCCCTTTGAGCAAGTATACATGCACATCACCGACCGCAAATGGTGTTGGGATAGTTAGCTGACTGATTGTTTTGTCTAATACTTTCATGATTTGATAGCCTCCAAAAATGAATAACGATTCAGTGTAATGATTGCTATTATATACCTTTCTCAGAAAAAAGTCAGCTATTCTTTCTCAAAAAGCCGGTGAATCGTCTCAGTCAGTATGAATGGCAGAATTAACAAGTGATGATAACATATCAATTAATTGTTCTGTTATCTGCCAGGTTTTCATGGAATTCCTTCTCGTCCCTTATAAATTGACTTCCTTCGAAAAATCAAACACAATCAAACAGAGGTGAGTTAATTGTCAACGACCATTTTTGCACACCGGGGTACCAGCAAATACGCACCGGAAAATACGATGGCTGCCTTTCATCTCGCTTATCAGCAGGGCTCAGACGGTATTGAAACGGACGTCCATCTGACAAAAGATCATATACCGGTTTTGATGCATGATGAACGGGTCAACCGGACAACGAATGGCAGCGGCTACATAAAAGATTTCACGTTCGAACAGTTACAACAGCTTGATGCAGGTGCCTGGTTTGCCTCCGAATTCGCCGGATCACAGATTGTTCCATTGGACGAATTTCTTGAATGGATCCAAGATAAGCCATTATATTTAAATATTGAACTGAAAAATAATAAAATAGATTATAATCATCTGGAAATGATTGTTTATAACAGGGTATCACATTATCATCTTTTACATCGTACGACATTGTCAACGTTTAATCCAACCAGTTTAAGAAGACTAAAACACCTGAACCGGAATGTCGGCGTAGCCTTGTTATTATCAAAGCGTTACAAAAAACTTGTACCAATGGCTAAGGATTTGGGTGCGAATGCGATACATATTAAATTTCGGCTACTCAACCAACTTCTTGTCGACAAGTGCCATCAGGAAAATATGGCTGTCCGTGTGTATACAGTAAACAAACCTGGACAAATGCAGCGCTGTTTTGCCATGGGAAGTGACGGAATTTTTACAGATGTCCCGAAAGTGGCAGTCCATTATCATAATCAATTTGGTGCTTAATCAACGAACTGAATCAGGAGGTATTATAATGACCAAACTATTAACACCCGTTGAATTAAACAATGTTCAGCTTAAAAATCGGATCGTCATGTCACCGATGTGTATGTATTCCTGCATGGAGCAGGACGGAAAAATAACACCATTTCACATGACCCATTATGTTTCCCGGGCGGTCGGTCAGGTGGGGCTCGTCATGACCGAAGCAACAGCCGTTCTGCCGGAGGGTCGCATTTCCCATGAAGATTTAGGTATCTGGAATGACGACCATATCGACGGGCTAAAGCAATTAAACGAACAAATTCACAGCTATGGCGCAAAAACCGGTATTCAGCTCGCACACGCAGGCCGGAAAGCACGGCTTGATTCAGATATCTACGCCCCGTCAGCCTTGGCATTCAATGAACAATCAAAAACACCGACCGAAATGACTGCAACAGACATCGACAGGGCAATTGAAGCGTTTAAAAATGGCGCTAAACGTGCCAAAAAAGCCGACTTCGACATCATTGAGATTCACGGCGCGCATGGCTATTTGATTAATCAGTTCTTATCACCGCTGACCAACAAACGCGAAGGCAACTATGGGGGAAGCAGGGAAAACCGCTATCGTTTTCTATCGCAGGTAATTGAAGCCGTTAAGACGGTATGGGATGGACCATTGTTTGTCCGCCTATCGACGGATGAATATGCTGCGGGTGGCAACAAACTGGATGACATCCTCTACTTTGCTGAACAGATGAAACAGCAAGGCATCAATCTGGTTGACTGCAGCTCAGGCGGGGTTGTCCCGGCATCCATCAAACCTTACCCGGGTTACCAGGTGAAGCGCTGTGAGACCATCAAGCAGGAAACATCGATTCCTACCGGCGCGGTTGGATTAATTACAACAGGCATTCAGGCAGAGGAAATTCTGCAAAATGGCCGTGCTGATCTTGTGATTGTTGGTCGCGCGTTATTACGTAACCCATATTGGCCAAAAGCTGCAGCTGATGAATTAAATGAAACATTGACTGCGCCAAAACAGTACGAACGGGGCTGGAAGTAATGGAACTCGTTTTTCTCGGGACTGGATCAGGTGTTCCCTCCAAAGAGCGGAATGTTTCCGCAATCGCTTTGAAACTGCTGCAGGAACAAAACAGTATTTGGCTGTTTGACTGCGGGGAAGCGACCCAACACCAAATTTTGCGTACAAACATCAAACCACGGAAAATTACAAAAATTTTCATCACCCATTTACATGGCGATCATATTTTTGGGCTGCCCGGTTTGTTAAGCAGCCGGTCATTTCAAGGCGGTGAGGATCTCTTAACGATATATGGGCCTGAAGGAATCAAGGATTATATTGAAACAACCCTGGCCGTTAGCGGAACCACGCTTACCTATCCCCTTTCCATTGTGGAATTTACGGAAGGCGAAGTGTTTGAGGATGAGCAGTTTACCATCTCGTGCAAACAGCTTGATCATGGCATCCCAAGCTACGGGTTCAGGATTACGGAGAAAGATAAACCCGGGCGTCTGCTCGTCGATAAATTGAAAGCTGCCGGAATCGAGCCAGGCCCGACTTACCAGCAAATCAAAGAAAATGATGTTGTCCGGACAGATGATGGCCAGGTGATTCACCGGGCGCAATATATTGGCCCCGATAAGAGAGGCCGGGTTGTCACGATTATGGGAGACACGCGCGTATCAGACAATGAACAGTCCTTTGTCGAAGGTTCCGATGTACTGGTGCATGAAGCAACATTCGGAGAGGAAAAAGCAGACCTAGCAAAAGCTTATTTTCACTCAACAACGAAACAAGCAGCAACTCTGGCTAGGGAAAGCAATGTCGGAAAGCTCATCTTAACGCATATTTCATCTCGCTATCAACAAGAAGATGATCAGCAGCTGGTTGCAGAAGCACAGGCTATTTTTCCGGTGACGGAACTGGCCAGCGACTTTTATCAGGTGACTATTGAATCCAAATAGGAGGCGTTTGTTGTATGGGGAGATAGAAATGGAAACACTTGTCAATCGGCAGTGTGCGTTTTTTAACACCGGTGAAGCTGTTGTCAAACGACTGATGAAATAATTTAAGCGCTCGTGCTTGTTGACTGGCAAGAGCGCTTATTTTTTAAAATCATCCAGAAAGTCTTTTTGAAAACTCGTCCGTGGCTGCTCATCCCTGTCGTCATTCTGCAGCTGTTTAAATGGATTTTCCCCGTATTTCTGCGATAATTCATCAATTGCTTCATACAGTTTTTCTTTTCCTGCTTCTTTTTCGTACGTGAACAAATCCAGCTGTTTGGCAATATTGCGTTTTTCGTCAACATCCTGGACGGTAATCCCCAGCAAACGGATTGGTTCCAGATTCCAGTGTTTTTGAAACAATTCATTGGCAAAGTTCAGGATGTCCGCTTTATTTTCAATAAAATGAGGCAGCTTTTTGCTTCGCGTAATCGTCTTGCGGTCGTGATACCGGATCATAATCTGCACACTCTGTCCCACTGCCTGTTTCCGCTTCATCCTTCGTTCCACATTTTCGGCAAGTTGATGCATTAGCATACGTATTTCTGCATCATCTGTTGTATCTTCTGCCAATGTTTGGGAGCTGCCGATACTTTTGAATTCATGGACGGCATCCGGGTCAACTGGCCGCACATCAATGCCATTCGCCCTATTTTGCAGGCGTTCTCCGTTGATACCGAAGATTTGCTTCAGCTGATAAGCATCACCATTGGCCAGGTCCCCGATTACATTAATACTGATGCGACGCAATTTTTTGGCTGTCTTTTCACCAACGCCATACATTTCTTCAATCGGCAGCGGCCAGAGTTTTTCGCTGATATCACGCTTCCGTAAAATCGTGATACCCATCGGTTTTTGCATGTCTGATGCCATTTTGGCCAAAAATTTATTGGGGGCGATCCCGATGCTGCAAGGCAGATCAAGTTCATCACTGATTTTTTGCTGCAGGTTTTGGGCGATCTCAATCGGACTGCCGTACTGTTCGGTACCGGTTATATCCATATACCCCTCATCAATGGAAACCGGCTGTACATAGGGGGTTATTTCCGCAAGCATTTGAAACATTTCTTTTGATGCTGTCCGGTATCGGTCAAAATTGGGGCGCAGAACGATGAGTTTCGGACATAATTTTTTCGCCTGCCATAGTTGCATCGTTGTCTTGACACCCTTGGCCCTGGCTTCGTAACTGCTTGTAACGACGATCCCTTTGCGTTCTTCCGGATTACCGGCGATCGCCAGCGGTTTGCCCTTCAGTTTTGGATTATAGGCCACCTCAACGGAAGCATAGAAAGAATTCATGTCCACATGAAAGATGACATTGCCTTTTTTCGGGTACCATTGTAACATCGCGAGACATTCCTTTAAAACGTGTTTACATTCATTATATCATATCAGTTTAAGCCAATCCGTCGAATCATTGACACAGCCCCCGCTACGCTCACAACTCAAATTCCCAATCATCTTTAAGAATCAAATACAAAACGAATAAGGCATCTTCCATTTCCCGCGCATTCATCGTATCAGGGTCCAATCCGATTTTTGGTAGTAGCGTTGCTGACAGTTTTTTCGTTAACTGCCCCCGATCAGTTGGTTGCAATTGCATAACCCGCTCACTGTACATTTTCAGCAATTTCCATTCGTTCATGCCAAACGACCGGAGTGCCCAGTCATCGACGGATAAGCTTTCTTTTGTCAGACCTCTTACCTTGATTTCCCTATCAATCGAGCTGAATTTCTTTGCATTCTTTCCTTTTCGTTCATGTACAACAATGGTGCCTGCCACAATATCCCCGAGCCGTTTATGTCTGGAATGAAAGAAAACCCATACCATTCCCACAAAATAGGCGGAAGGAAGCATATCAATAATGCGCAGCAGATTGCGTATCAGGCTGGAAAGCAATGTGATGCTGTGCCCGTTATCTTGTATGACCCTGATACCAAGTAATTTCTTGCCAAGTGTTTTACCGCCGAAAAAGTATTCACATACGAAAAAATAACCCCAATAAACGATAAATAAAAGCATGATTGTCATAGCAAGTGGAAGAGTGGAACCGGTCAAAAATGCCGTGAAGTCAGAATCGACGACAAAAACCAAAAAAAGCACCGTCGCAAGATTAAATGCCGTCAGCAGGAGCTGGTCAATAATCATGGCCCCGGCTCTGCTTCCCAGACCTGCCAGTTTAAAATTTAATGATACAAATTCCGGCGTTTTAACAGCTACTTGTTCTTGATTCATCAATACGTGCTCCTTTTTATGATCTGAAGGTTTCATTTACCGTCAGGACAAATTATAATAGACAAAGATGCATAACAGCGTGAAAGTAGGTGCAGAGGTGACCATTAGACATTTTATCAAACAGAACCGTGACGACTGGAAACAGCTTGAAGAAGCCATCACAACGCTGGGCAAAAACAAACGCCATCTGTCAGGACGTGATATAGAACAATTCAACCAGCTCTATCAAAAAGCGGCACAGAACTTGGCTTATAGTCAAACCTATTTCCCGGGTGAAGATGTCACAGCCTATTTAAACGAACTGGTTGCCAAATCTCATAATCTATTATACAAAGATCAGGTGTCAAGTTTCCGGCAGATGCGCACTTTCTTCGGCACCACGTTTATTGGTCTGCTGATTGCACAATGGAAAGCAGTCATCGTAGCGATGCTCCTGTTTGCCGTTGGTACGCTCGCCGCATTTCTCACTGTTCTTAATGATCCGTTGAATCTTTATGCGTTGTTGCCGGAACAAGTGGCCCAGTCAGTTAACCCGGAACAGCTGGATTCGGGTAACGATTCAATCGATGCCTCCCTTATGTCCGCGCAAATTATGACGAACAATATACAGGTCGCTTTTCTTGCTTTTGCGGGTGGCATCACATTCGGGATACTGACGGTCTACATCATGGTGTCAAACGGTATCATGGTTGGGGCACTTGCCGGTTTGTACTGGCATTATGGCAGTTCCTATGAATTTTGGGCTTACATCGTCCCCCATGGTGTGATTGAACTGACAGCCATTTTTATTGCAGGTGGTGCCGGCCTGTTAATGGGCTACAGATTATTTGTGCCAGGTCCCTTCTCACGCGGCTATCAGTTAAAAAAACAAGCGAAGCGTTCTGTTCAGTTATTGCTGGGAACGATCCCGATCTTTGTGATTGCCGGCATCATTGAAGGGTTCATCACCCCGGCCGAGCTTTCATTGGAAGCAAAATATGCTGTTGCTCTATTAACGATGGCTGGCTTAATCGGCTACATCGCCAGTGGCAATACGCTGCTCCAGAAAAGCCGTATTAAAGCAGGCCTTCATTCATAATCCGAATATATTGTGAGACAGCTGTTGTGGCCAGGTGCTCTTCTTTGGCTTCTACCATGGAGAGCCCCTGCTTTTCCCAGTTCGCTTTCCGGCGTTTTTTCGTTTGTAGTTGCTGCTGGGCCATGCTTTTGATCATCGCTGTTTTCGCGTTATCCGGGCTTTGTCCCGCCATTTTCAAGACCCCGTCATCTTCAATCCCTGTTATTAGGAATATGTGCTGTCGTCTTAAGCGTGTTAACTGGTACAATGCACTTTCTTCCTGCAGAAATGTCTGAACATCACTGAACAATAAGACCAAGCTTCGTTTTTTTAGTGCGGCTGACAAATAATGGATGGCGGCTGCATAATTGGATTCACTCGCGTCCACTTGCAAATGGTAGATCGCCTGCAATATTTTTTGTAATTGTTCCATCCCTTTAGCTGCCGGGACAAAGGTTTTGATATCCCTGGAAAATGCTAGAACAGCTACATAATCGCCGTTTTTCAGGACCGCTGCGGCTGTTGTCAGGGCCGCTTCCAATGCTTTTTCCAGCCGATTTCCCTTCTTCAGCTCAGCCCCCATCATCCTGCCGCAGTCGATTAAAATTGTGACATACTTCCCGTGCTCCGGTTCATATTCATTCGTCATGACCTCTTGCCATTTTGCCGTCTGCCGCCAATTGATTTTTCGTGGGTCATCACCGACGGCATATTTGCGGATCTGGGCGAACTCCCCTGTTTCAGCACGCTGCCTGCGGATTTTTGTGCCTTCATATAATAAAAAATGTTGCGGGTTTTCCAGGTATTGTTTTGTTTCGGTTAAATCGGGGATCACGTTGACCGTCTGCTTCATCGCTACCGTCATTTGTTTTTCCCACAGCCCAAATATGCTCCGATAACGGATGAACAGTTTTGTCATCTCGTATTGTCCACGCACTGGAGCCATAACGTGATACGTCAGTACGTTATTTCCGTGTGCCTTAATCGGTTCCTCCAGGGGAAAGGGGGCCTGGAATGACTGTGGTAAGTCGTCCTTCAGCCGGACAATACAGGCATATTGTGATCGATTCGCCACGTCAATGTCAATGTTGTATGCTTTTCCCCGCTCCAGTTCATCAGGAGAACGCCGCTTTATTGTTAAATCGCTTTTTTTCGGTGACAACCGTAAATCGAGAAGACTGATCAGCAGCAAGATTCCGTTGATGCTGAATATCCAGATCCATGACAATGATATAACCCAGACGATGGCCACCATACCTATGGAAAATACAACAAACAGAACGAGGAGCCGTTTCGCCGGTAAAATGCCCCTATCTCGGAACAGCAACCGCTCCCACAAGTTCTTCAATGATTTCATCCAGACCAACTCCCTCCAATTCCATATGCGGCGCCAATTGCAATCGGTGTCTTAAGGCCGGTTTGGCGACCATTTTCACATCATCAGGGGTCACATAATCGCGGTTGGTCAAATAGGCCCAGCTTCTGGCTGCTTTTGCCATGGCAATTGCCGCCCGTGTGCTGGCCCCAAAACGGATGCCGTCCGTATCTCGTGTTCGGCGGACGATTTCCGTGATGTAATCCAAAATGTCATCATGCAATGTCGTGTTCGCGACGTCCTGACGAATGGTCGAAAACGTAGCCATATCCATGATGGGATCTATGACGGCCTCAGCCTGTGTCTTTTCGATCACATGCTTTAATACGTTCGTTTCCACCTCAAACGAAGGAAAGTCAATGGTCAGCTTCAGTAAGAAACGATCCTGCTGAGCTTCCGGCAGTGGGTATGTCCCTTCAAATTCAATCGGGTTCTGGGTCGCTGCAACAAAAAATACGTCCGGGAGCGAATAGGTGTCACCCTGAATGGTCACTTGCTTTTCTTCCATCGCTTCCAGCAGGGCGGCTTGTGTTTTGGCCGGCGTTCGGTTAATTTCATCAGCCAACAGTATATTGGCAAAGACTGGACCTTTAACCGTTTGAAAGGTACTTTCCTGCATGTTGTAAATTGTACTGCCGGTTATATCACTCGGGAGCAGATCCGGTGTGAACTGGATCCGATTAAATGTGCTGTTCAATAAATCACTTAATGTCCGTACCATTTGCGTCTTGCCGGTACCTGGAACACCCTCGATCAATACGTGGCCATCTGCCAACACAGCGGACAATAAAAGTTTCAGATTGATCGATTGACCGAGAATGTGTTCTTCATATTTTTCCATTAATACTGCCAGTTCATGTCTCAAGCTTCCTCCACCTCTTTCCGTAACTGATCGATACGTTTCGACCAGACGATATACTGTTTTTTGCTGATACGTTCTCGATGCAGGACATGGGATAACCCATCAAGGAAAGCCTCGATGTCTTCATCAGATGTTATGTTCCGTTTAAGCTGTCCGGAGATGTCTGTCCATGTTTTATAATAGGCAATCCCCCAATGTTCCTGGAGCAGTGATTTAACATAATCAGCCTGAATCCTTAGGGAATCAGCATAATTCCGGCTTCGTTGATACCAAGCGGCCAGCGCCCGGATACGTTCATCACTGAATCGAACCGTTTCTTCTCTTGGTTCAGTGACCGGACCAAAGCGCTTCCCTTCATACCAAAGCACCATCAGTGCGAACACGATCGCCTGAAGCGCAAGTGCTAACAGCCAGTCCGGATATAACGTTGTAAACGACGGGGCATTCCCGGTATGATGCACATATTCGTCGAAATAGACGATATCCCATTCATTTTTGTCCATCTGAATGAGTGAGAACAGCAATTCCAGATGATCCTTCTTCAAAATTTGGTCATTTGTCACCCATTCAGGTGTCACAGCTGCTACTAAATGCCCATTTCCGAACGTTTTTTCCGCAGCAACAGCGCCGGCATTATCCTCCAATAAGACGTTGAGACTTTCGGATGGATCGATACGGAATACTGAACGATTCTCTGCCTGATAGCGATTCCCGTCCTGATCCATAACATTTGATGGGTCATTCTCGGCCGGCATCGCATCCAAACCAAACATTCCATCCGGATTTGTGTTTAACAGCAGTATCGTGTTGCCAGCTTCCATAAACGACACATAGTCATTCATCTCCTGCCGGCCCGGGGTGAATGAGGGTTCTGCCATAATCAGCAGCTGCTTGGCGTCCTGATCGGGCAGCATATCCGGTGAATGACGCCACCTGTTAACGGTACCGATTTGATCATCCAAATATGTTTCAAATGCTTTTACACCTGTAGGCGACGGGGATTCGGAGACAAAGTCGGGATACTCGTCGGGACCATCGGGTGCAAAAAAATAGCTGATGGCGATAAACACCAGCAGGACAACAATCAGCCACACCAATGTCTTTCTGCCTAATACAGATGTTTGCACGTTTGTTGTCCCCCTTTAACCATTCCCGGAGCTATCCCCGGGTTCCTCATCAATCCATTTCAATGCCTCATCGCGATAGCGGTGATAATCGTCATTCTCTAAATGCTGTTCGCCGTAAACCGCTCTATCAAACACAGAAGCAAACTGATAAAACGAGTCCGCAAGCTGCTGATTGACTTGCTGCAGTTCGGCAGCATATTCCCAGTTGGTTTTCCATTTTCCTGCCTTCAGCCATCCCTTCTCATCAAAAGAAAGCAGAAGTGCCAAGAAGACATGCCGGGCAGCGTCCGTGTAATGTTCGGTTGCTTCCTGACGCCAGGCTGCCTGCAGGTGATCAGCAACCGTCCACTTGGTTTTATTCAGTGACTGGAGTGGCTTATATTCGGTGAAACCACGGCCTCTCCGTGAGTGACGGACATGCCGGACAACCGCCACCCCAATAAGAATGAGAACAGCCATCATGATGACAAACAGAACTATTTCCGCAAAACCGCTTGACGGTTCCAGTCCGGAAAACAATTTGGACAGCTGCTCGCCGATCCAGTCAGTCAGACGATTCCACCAGATTTCGAGAAAATTTCGGTTGTCCTCATGATAAATTTGATACGCATCTTGGTCTAAAATGCTGCGCAGTTCATCCCTTGCTTTGTCCGTATCTGTCATCACCATCACCACCGCTTTGACAAATTTGCCTTGAATGGGTTACTTGACGTTACCTGTATTCTGGTAGTCATCAATCATATCCTGCAAGTCGGACCCGTCTTGCCGGATTTTTAAGTCAAAATAAATAACGGCATAGCCAACCATAAATATCATCGTCGTCAATAACGTCACCAGATTCAAAATGATCGAATACAAAACACTGTTACCAAGCAATGCGATAAAAATGGATTCAAACGCCAGACTCACGGCAAAGAATATAAGCCAAAGGACGATGAAAATCCCTAATACTTTCCAGCTGTTCCGGCGAGTTAAGTGCCAGCTTCTGCCCAACCCCGGTATATCGTTGTCGAACACAGCGCTGCCCAGATAGAAAATCCAGCGTGACAGAAAGTAAGCTGACGTCAGGCCAACACCCAGCAACAGGATCACCATCATCACAATTCCGGACAGCGGATCTGCGAACATGCTGATAATGCTTATTATCATAATGGCAATAGACGGAATAAAAATCATGGCAAACAGGAGCAATTCAAAAATTAAACTTGCCCCTAATATGCGCCAGAACTTTGCAAATGCCTGTTTCACGACGTGGCCAACGGTAAACATCTCGTCATGTTTCAAACGGGAAACGGCCAGTAAGATCGCTGCTTGCGCCACTGGTACGAAAATTAATAGTAAAAGGCCCGTTCCAATCGTTGCCAGATCTTCCGACAAGGTTGTATTAACAGTGGCGTCAAAACTGTTCAACGTTTGATCCAACAAGTTTTCCCCGGTCACGGTTTCTCTGAAAAAACGGGTTCCGGATAATAATAAAATTAATGATTGTACTAAATAAATGGGACCCAATAACACCAATACAATCAGAAAAAACTTGGCGAAATGCTGCTTACACAACGTAAAGGCCGCGTCAAGAATTTCGCCAAACCCTTTTGGTCTGTTTAATCCTTCATTCGTCACTATAATGCCTCCTTAGCTGACATATCTATGATTCTAACATCTTTCAGCTGTTTTTCGGGAGTTGTTTTTAAAATGATCTTACAAACGATAAACGCGCCCGGATCATGATTCCTTTACCGGGCACGTTTATCGGTCACTGATGACATGTTATGTGATTCATCTGTCAGCCGTTTCCTGTACGATCGCTGTCACAAGTTTCGTCACGTTCACCAGTTCTTCAACCGGAATTCGTTCATTCGTCGTATGAATTTCCTCGTAACCGACAGCCAGATTGACGGTCGGGATGCCCAGACCGGAAATGACGTTCGCATCACTGCCTCCGCCACTTTTTTGCAGGTTGCTGTCACGGCCGATTGATTTGGCTGCATTCCGGGCCACTTCCACAACTTCATCGTCTACACCTTGGTTAAAGCCGGGATACATGATTTGCACGTCTACTTCTGCACTGCCGCCATATTGATCGGCGACGCTTTCGAACGCATCCTTCATAGCAGCAACCTGTTTTTCCATTTTTTCTGGGATGAGTGAGCGCGCTTCAGCTACGATGTCAACCCGGTCAGGAACAATATTCGTTTGTTTTCCCCCTTCAAACCGGCCAATATTGGCTGTTGTGTCCTCGTCAATGCGGCCAAGCGGCATTTTGGCAATCGCTTTGGCAGCAAGCGTGATGGCCGAAACACCTTTTTCCGGCGCTAATCCGGCGTGTGCGGTTTTACCTTTCATGACCGCAAACAATTTAGCTTGTGTTGGCGCTGCCACGATGATGTCACCGACTGTGCCATTGCTGTCAATAGCGTAACCATATTTCGCATGAATGGATGAGTCATCCAACGACTTGGCGCCCACCAGGCCGGATTCTTCCCCTACGGTGATGACAAACTGGACATCACCATGCGCAACATCGTTTTCCTGCAGCGAACGAATCATTTCCAAAATCGCCGCAAGTCCTGCCTTATCATCCGCTCCCAGGATCGTTGTACCATCCGACACGATATAGCCGTCCTCAATCGATGGTTTAATACCACTGCCAGGTACGACCGTGTCCATATGTGAGGTGAAATAAATCGGATCCACATCATCCGTGTTCCCTTTCAATGTGCCAATCAGATTGCCGGCGCCGTGTCCGGTTGTCGCTTTACTGTCATCCTCCACAACGTCGAGGCCCAAATCGGTAAATTTTCGGATTAACACGTTCGCAATCTCTGTTTCATATCCCGTTTCCGAATCGATTTGCACCAGCTCGAAAAATTCTTTAATTAATCTGTCTTGGTTGATCGCTAACATATTTTGCCTCCTGCAACCATTTATAGTGGGATATTGCCATGTTTTTTCGTTGGTCTGTCTTCTTCTTTGTTATACAACATTTCCAGTGCCTGAATTAATTTGATGCGTGTTTCCCTTGGATCAATGACATCGTCAATCATGCCAAGGCCTGCTGCGACATACGGATTGGCGAACTTTTCGCGGTACGTGCTAATTTTTTCTTGGCGCGTTGCTTCCGGATCGTCACTGTCGGCGATTTCTTTGGCAAAAATAATATTGGCAGCCCCATCCGGTCCCATCACAGCAATTTCGGCGTTGGGCCAGGCAAAGACGAGGTCAGCACCAATCGATTTGCTGTTAAGCGCAACATACGCACCGCCATAGGCCTTTCGTGTTATGACGGTTATTTTCGGAACAGTCGCCTCCGAATACGCATAAAGGATTTTCGCCCCGTGACGGATGATGCCGCCATGTTCCTGTTTGACACCAGGGAAAAAGCCGGTCACGTCTTCAAAGGTGATAAGCGCAATATTAAATGAATCGCAAAACCGGATAAACCGGGCTGCTTTATCACTGGAATCAATATCAAGGCCGCCTGCCAGATATTTTGGCTGATTGCAGACAAATCCGACAGTTTGCCCGTTGATACGTGCAAACCCGACGACAATATTTTTCGCAAAATCTTTATGTATTTCGTAAAAACTTCCCGGATCGACTACCTGTTCGATCACAGCCTTCACATCATACGGACGTGTGGCATCAAACGGAACAATATCCGTCAGATCAGGCCGTGTTTCGTCGTTCAATGAAGACTGTTGCAACGGCGGTTTTTCTTGGTAGTTGGCCGGCAAATAAGCAACAAGTTCCTTGACGGCATCCAGTGCTTCTTCTTCATTGGCAGCTTTTATATGGGCGTTGCCGCTTTTGCTATTATGGACATCGGCTCCGCCTAGTTCCTCGGGGGAGATTTGTTCCCCGGTTACCGTTTCAATCACTTTCGGTCCGGTAATAAACATTTGTGACGTTTTTTCGACCATGATGACAAAGTCAGTAATAGCCGGTGAATAAACGGCACCGCCGGCACTGGGTCCCATAATGACTGATATCTGCGGGATGACCCCCGAATAAACAGCATTTCGGTAAAAGACGTGCCCATACCCGTCAAGTGAGGATACGCCTTCCTGGATCCGGGCACCACCGGAGTCGTTCAGACCGATGAACGGCGCCCCGGTTTTGACGGCTAAATCCATGGCAGCCGCAATTTTCTTGCCGTGCATTTCGCCAAGCGCACCGCCATAAACGGTGAAATCCTGGGCGAATAAATAGACAGCCCGCCCATTTATTTTGCCATAGCCGGTCACAACACCTTCACCATTTGCATGGGAATTATTCATGCCAAAATCCGTTTCCCGATGCTCAATAAACGGATTCAATTCAACAAACGACCCGTTATCCAGTAAATAATCTATCCGTTCCCGTGCCGTCAATTTCCCTTTGTCATGCTGTTTGTCAATCCGTTCATCACCACCGCCAAGCTCTACCTGTCGGCGTTTATCATATAATTCGTTAATTTTATCAAAAATATCCATTATTGTTCACTTCCCTCCGGATGCTCACACAATTCAAACAGGACACTGTTGGCAGCTTTCGGATGCAAAAAGGCTACATGACTGCCATGAGCCCCTTCTACTGGTGTTTCATTGATCATTCGGATACCTTCAGATGCCAGCTTCTCCAAACGTTGTGCAAGATTGCTTGTTTCCAGGGCGATATGATGAACACCCTCACCTTTTTTATCCAAAAAACGCTGAATCGGGGAATCGTCGTTCAAGGGTTCTAATAGTTCAATCCGGGATTCACCAATTTTAAGGAAGGCCGTCTTGACACCCTCTGTTTCAACGGTTTCCACACCTTCCATTTCCAATCCCAACATATCCGTATAAAACGGGAGTGCCTGGTCAATTTGCCGGACAGCAATACCGATATGGGCTATTTTTTCCGGCGGTTCCATTGCCGCTTCCGGATGAACCAGTTGCTTGATATATGTGGCAAGTGCTTCGATTGAAGCGCCGCTAGTAAAGATTTTTTGCACACCTTGTTCCAGCAAATAGGGTATATCTTCCGCCGGAATGACTCCGCCGCCTACAACCGGGATATCAGCTGCATTTTGGTCTTTCAATGTTTGGATCACTTTTGGGAATAATGTCTTATGAGCGCCTGACAGAGAAGACAGTCCGATGACATCCACATCTTCCTGAATCGCTGCCTGGACAATTTGCACCGGTGATTGCCGCAGCCCGGTATAAATCACTTCCATTCCGTGATCACGCAAAGCCTGGGCAATCACCAGCGCACCACGGTCATGTCCATCCAGTCCGGGCTTTGCGATTAATACGCGTATTTTCCCCATGTTGCTTTCCCCCATTTGTAAATGATTAAATACCTGTGAACGTATGCTGAAGTCGGCCGGTTCACCAATGTCTGCTGTTCTGCCCCTGATGGCGTAGTTTTCTTATATGCCTGTATATTCACCGAATTCATCACGAAGTACATGACAAATTTCACCGACGGTCGCATAAACCCTGACAGCATCCAGAATATAAGGTATCAGATTAGCATCCGGGTTCCTGGCCTGTTCGCGCAATGCCGCGAGCGAACGATCAACTGGTTCCTGATCACGCTTGCTGCGGGTTGCCGTTAACGAATTGATCTGTGCTGCTTCAAGGGCTTCATCAACCTTTAGTAGATCCGGATTAACTTCTTCATCAAGCTTATATTGGTTTAAGCCAACAATAATCTCTTCTTCTTGTTCAATCTTCTTTTGTGTTTCGTAAGCCGTTCGTTGGATCTCCCGCTGCATATAGCCTTCTTCTACAGCTTTAACGGCTCCGCCAATATCCCTGATCTGGTCAAGATAGTTGTTCACGTCTTCTTCAATCCGGTCTGTTAGCGATTCAACGTAATATGAGCCACCCAATGGGTCAACTGTATCGGCCACACCACTTTCGTGGGCCATAATTTGCTGCGTCCTGAGAGCAATCCGGGCCGAATCTTCAGTAGGTAGTGACAATGCTTCATCACGGGAATTCGTATGCAAACTTTGTGTACCGCCGAGCACAGCGGCAAGCGCTTGCATTGTGACACGAACAACATTGTTATCAGGTTGCTGCGCAGTCAGGGTCGACCCGCCTGTTTGCGTGTGAAAGCGTAATTTCCAGCTTTTCGGATTTTCTGCCTGGTAATACTCTTTCATGATCCTGGCCCAAATTCGGCGTGCTGCACGGAATTTAGCAACTTCCTCGAAGAAATTGTTATGGGCATTAAAGAAAAAGGCAAGTCTTGGCGCAAACGCATCAATATCGAGTCCTGCCGCCAGTGCGGCATCCACATACGCCATACCATTCGCAATGGTAAAGGCCACTTCCTGTACGGCTGTGGAACCAGCTTCACGGATATGATAACCCGAAATGCTGATCGTATTAAATTTCGGCACATACTGCTGGCAAAATTCAAATATATTGGTGATTAACCGCATCGACGGTTTTGGCGGATAGATATATGTACCACGGGCAATATATTCTTTTAAAATATCATTCTGGATCGTGCCTGTCAGTTTTTCCAGCGGGACGCCCTGTTTTTCTCCGACCGCGAGATACATGCATAGCAGTACGGATGCCGGCGCATTAATTGTCATCGATGTACTCACTTTATCAAGTGGAATCCGGTCAAGCAACTGTTCCATATCATGCAGCGAGTCAATCGCGACACCCACCTTGCCGACTTCCCCCTCGGCCATCACGTCATCGGAATCATAACCGATTTGGGTTGGTAAATCAAAAGCGACGGATAAACCAGTCTGTCCTTGATCAAGCAAATAGCGGAACCGTTGATTGGTTTCTTCAGCCGACCCGAATCCGGCATATTGCCGCATCGTCCATAACCGGCTACGATACATGGTTGGCTGGATTCCGCGCGTATAGGGATACTCACCCGGAAAACCGAGCTTTTCTTCGTACGTTTCATCGTCGTCGGGATGATACAACCGGTCAACCGTTAAGTCGGACGAGGTTGTGAAGGGATCTTTTCGTTCCGGGAAACGCTCCAGCGTTTTCTTGACGGACGCTTCCCATTTATCTTGTTTGGATTGATATTGCTGATCACTCATCATCTTAAACCTCCAGTTTTTATTGACTGATAAAAAACACATGCCATGGCACTTGTCTCACGTCTCAATTAACGGTAAAATACAAGTCAGGAAAAGGTCTTAAGGAGGAATAACATTGGCCACAGGAAAAAAGTCTAAACGCGAGCGCAGAATAAAAGTTGTTGTCTATATTATGATTCTGGCAATGGTCCTTTCATCTTTGACAATGGGGCTATCAATGTTTATTTAACGAAAAGCCACACCCCTTCATTCCTGGCTGAAGCGGGATAGCTGGGTAACAGCGAATTTCCATAATCGGATTGAACTTGGCAGACCGGGATTACGGGATTAATCGTTATTCCGGTCTTTTTTTATGCGTTTTTTGTCACTGATATCACTTTTTTTGAATCGTTTCTTGACAAGCAAGTAATCTTCTATTTCGTGCAATAGACGAAATAGATTCGCCCGGGTTTCAAACTCTTCCTGTGTTTTCGGCAATGGTTCTTGATCGAATGTCTGCCGCAAGTCTTCCAGTTCATCCAGGTAAAGAACAGCTGTATTACCCGGGTGGACAGCATCTCCAAGTTTTTCAAAAAAGTCGGCAATCTTTATGGAAATAGCATCCCTGTTCGGCAGTCTACTGACGAGCGGCAGCATTTTCTCCAACAATTCCAGCTGCTTACTGCGCATTTTAAAATAATCATGGTATGGATGCCTGTTGCGTAATAAGTGATTTTCTTTATCCAATAATACCAGGTCCATGGCGTCTTGTAATATGTCTTCACAAATACCCAGTTCTTTTCCGTTCCAATTTTCGTTTTTATCCCGTATGTATAAAGCGATTTCATTTAATATGATCTGGAAATAGTATTCCAATTCGTCCTGCTTTTGTTTAAGCTGATGTTCTAGACTCGGCATATATAAATTGACGAGCAACGCGGTACCGATACCAATAATGATGATAACAAACTGTTCCGTCAGAAAAGACAGTGACAGATGCTGGGCACTGTATAAATTTAAAATGATGACCGAACTTGTTGCAATACCCGGTGTAACCTTCAACCAAACCGTTACGGGTATGAAACAAATGAGCATCGCACCGATGACTATCGGATGATAACCGATCAATTCGAAAAATAAGACTGAAAACAGCGCCGCCACAACACAAGCCAAAAAACGATGCCATGCGCTCAGGACAGACCGTTTACGGGAAGGCTGAATGCATAAAATCGTTAAAATGCCCGCAGAAATAAAATTCGTCAGCCCCAAAACCTGTGCAATCGAAATGGAAATCGGCGTTCCTAGCGCTGTCTTGATGGTACGGGAGCCAATTTTCACGTTGCATTCTCCTTAAGCTGTTATTCAATCAGGTGTTTTAAGAAAAACTCGGCTCACGCCTCGTCTTTCTAGAGGTCAGATGCCGGAAGTCAGACTTGAGAAAATCAGCGACATAGCCGATTTCGGTATTGAAAACATCCAAAATTTTATACTTCCATATCTTTTAACAAAATAAGGCTGACCCGTTTTATTCTCTGACAGCCAGCCTTACCCTTAAATCTTTTATGTTTAAACCTCGTTACAATGGTCATCAAATACTTTTTGCAGTTTGCCGACAACATCCATAGCACTGTAGCCTTCTATATCTGAACGTTCAAGCATTGTGACGATTTGGCCGTCCTTCATGAATGCAAATGACGGTGATGAAGGTGGAAAGCCTTCAAAATACTCCCGGGCCTTTTCGGTTGCTTCACGGTCTTGCCCGGCAAACACGGTGACCAGATGATCAGGTCGTTTATCATAATGGATCGCATTAGCTGCAGCAGGGCGTGCAACACCACCGGCACAGCCACATGTCGAGTTAATCATGACCAGTGTGGAGCCGTCGCGTTTCAGGGCGCCATCAACAGATTCGGGTGTTGTCAATTCTTCATATCCCGCTTCCCGCACATCTTCCCGTGCAGCATTTACGACATCGTTCATGAACAGATTAAAATCCATATGAACATCCATCCCCTTTTAAGTAATAATTGGTAGTGCCTAGGATTAGCTTATCAATTTTTTTCGCGGAATTCAATTCAGATAACTTATGATACGTGCAGACGGAACCCTTTAGGCGATCCCTTTTCTGCAATGTCACCTTGGTCAGCCCACCCGGGTTTGTCAATAAATGTCTGTGGTAGCTGCCTTGGTGTTTTCCACAATCTCTTTTACCTTTGCCAAAAACTGCCCAGCAATCAGGCCATCAAGCACCCGGTGGTCGAGTGATAAACACAGGTTTACCATATCACGGGCGGCAAACATGTCATCAATCATGACAGGTCGTTTGACAATCGACTCAATCTGCAATATCGCAGCCTGTGGGGGATTGATGACACCCATTGACTGGACAGATCCAAATGCCCCGGTATTGTTAACCGTGAACGTGCCTCCCTGCATATCGTCAGAGGTCAGCTGACCAGCACGTGCGCGGGTTGCCAGATCACTTATATCCTTGGCAATTCCTTTAATGCTTTTTTCGTCAGCGTTTTTAATGACCGGCACAAAAAGTTCCTGGCCTTTTGCAACCGCAATGGACAGGTTGATATCACGATGCTGAATGATTTTATCGTCGGCCCATGTGCTGTTGAGCTGTGGATATTCTTTTAGGGCCCGGGCGACAGCTTTGACAAAAAAGGCAAAGTACGTGAGACTGAAACCTTCATTTTGTTTAAAGTCGTCCTTCACGTGATTGCGATAACGCACAAGATCGGTCACATCAGCCTCAACCATCATCCAGGCATGTGGTATCTCCTGGGTGGACCGCACCATATTTTGGGCGATTGTCTTCCGGACACCGGTCACAGGTATTTCGATATCCCCCGTTCCCGCCGATTGTTGTGTTTCAGCCGGCCGCTCGAGCTGCTGTGCCTTTCTTTGTTCCGGATCGGAAGTGGCTGTATCCTTTTCCACGGGAGCTGAGGCAGGCCTGTCACCTGATAGCAATGTTTCAATGTCTTTTCGCGTAATGCGTCCACCCCGGCCGGAACCGTGTACTTGCGCCAAGTCAATGTCATGTTCCTGAGCCAGCCTGAGGACAGCAGGTGAATACCGTTTTTTCATCGACAGATCCCCAGCAGGTTGCTGCTCAGTCATTTCCTGCTTTTCATCCGATTGCTTAGTTGACGTGGCCCCGTTGTCTTCTGATGCATCCTCTGTGTCAACATAGCACATGAGATCGCCGACTTGAAGGGTGTCCCCTTCCTGGGCAACTAGTTCTTTGATAACGCCCGTAAATGACGATGGCACTTCGGCATTGACCTTATCCGTCATGACTTCTGCAATCGGATCGTATTTGTTGATGTGATCCCCTGAACTGATCAACCAGGAGCTGATCGTTCCTTCTGTTACACTTTCCCCGAGCTGCGGCATGTTGATTTTTTCGGTTGCCATCCTAAACACACCTCCTCCTTTCTGAGATTAAAATTCTGCGAGCTCACGAATGGCCGTTTCAACTTTATCCGGATTGATCATAAAATATTTTTCCAGCGTCGGGGCAAATGGCATGGCCGGTATATCAGGACCAGCCAGACGCTGAACCGGTGCATCAAGATCAAACAGGCAGTTTTCAGCGATGATGGCAGCCACTTCCCCAATGATGCTGCCTTCCTTATTGTCCTCGGTTATCAAAAGCACTTTACCGGTTTTAGCCGCTGCCTTAATAATTGCTTCCTGGTCCAATGGGTATACAGTTCGTAAATCGAGGATATGCGTGTCAATTTCTTCTTCCGCCAATTTCTCTGCAGCCTGAAGGGCAAAATGAACGGACAGGCCATAGGTTATCACGGTCACATCAGCGCCTTCCCGTTTCACATCTGCTTTGCCGATCGGGAGAACATAATCATCTTCCGGGACATCGCTTTTGAGCAGGCGATAGGCTCTTTTATGCTCAAAGAAAAGCACTGGATCGTTATCACGAATGGAAGCTTTCAAGAGACCTTTGGCATCATATGGCGTCGACGGCATGACAATTTTCAGCCCAGGCTGGTTAGCAAACACTGCCTCAACCGATTGTGAGTGATATAACGCGCCATGTACACCACCACCATATGGCGCCCGGATAGTCATCGGCACGTCCCAGTCGTTATTGGAACGGTAACGCATTTTGGCCGCCTCCGAAATAATCTGGTTTACAGCCGGCATAATAAAATCGGCAAACTGCATTTCCGCAACCGGACGCATGCCATACATGGCAGCTCCAATCCCAACGCCGGCGATGGCAGATTCAGCCAGAGGGGTATCAAGTACACGATATTCGCCGAATTCATCATACAGGCCTTTGGTAGCTCCGAAAACACCACCTTTTTTACCAACATCCTCCCCCAAAATAAACACTTTCTCATCACGTTGCATCTCTTCTCGTAAAGCAGCTGTTACTGCTTGGATATAGGATATGACTGGCATTCGTTTCCCCCCTACTCTTCAAATACATATTTATGCGCTGACGCCGGTTCAGGATATGTGGCATTTTCTGCGTAGTCGGTGGCCTCATTAACGATAGCATCTATCTCCCGGCTGATTTCCTGTTCCGCTTCAGCGGTCATAGCGCCTGTTTCCGTCAAATAAGCGGCGAACGAAATGACCGCATCGTTTTTCCTGGCTTCTTCAACTTCAGCACTTTCGCGGTACTGGCGGTCGTCATCATCACTTGAATGGGCCGTAAACCGGTAGGAGAGTGCTTCGATCAACGTTGGGCCTTCCCCGTTCACGGCACGTTCCCGCGCTTTTTTGACTTCTTCATAGACAGCTAACGGATCGTTGCCGTTAACGGTTACCCCGGGCATGCCATAGCTGGATGCACGGTCGGAAACATTAGCACTGGCAATTTGTTTTTCCAGCGGGACGGAAATGGCATATTTGTTATTTTCCACCAGTGTGATAACCGGCAGTTTATGAACACCGGCAAAGTTCAGGCCTTCATGAAAATCACCTTGATTGGAAGAACCCTCGCCCAACGTGACAAACGATGCGAAATTTTTCGTTTCCATTTTGGCGGCCAACGCAATCCCGACTGCATGCGGCACCTGTGTCGTAACCGGCGATGATTGACTCAAAATCCGGTTTTTCTTTTGTCCAAAGTGACTCGGCATCTGGCGGCCGCCCGAGTTGGGATCTTCTGCTTTGGCAAACGCCGATAGCATCAATTCCTTTGCTGTCATGCCGAATGCTAGGACAACCCCCATATCCCGATAGTATGGTGCCACATAATCCTTGGTACGGTCGAGCGCAAATGAAGCGCCTATTTGTGAAGCCTCCTGTCCTTGACATGAGATAACAAACGGAATTTTTCCGGCACGATTTAACAACCACATCCGCTCGTCAATCTTGCGGGCTAAAAGCATGTGTCTGTACATATCCACTGCCTGTTCGTCCTTCAAGCCTAACGCTTCGTGGCGGTTTCTTGTCATTTACTTTCCCTCCCCATGGTTTGAAACCAGTCATCCGTGAATCTGTATACCGTCCACAGCCATCGCAGCCTCGCCCATTACTTCTGAAAGGGTCGGATGTGGATGCACACTGTGCGATATTTCCCAGGGCGTCGCATCCAGTACTTTGGCCAGACCGGCCTCTGATATCATATCCGTCACTTGTGGACCAACCATATGTACGCCAAGCAAATCGTCTGCGTTTTTATCCGCAATAATTTTGACAAAGCCGTCTGATTCGCCGTGGACTAATGCTTTTCCAATAGCATTGAACGGGAATTGACCTGTTGTCACATCAAAACCTTGTTCAATTGCCTGTTTTTCAGTCATTCCGACACTGGCTACTTCCGGATTCGAATAAATACATGTTGGAATATGGGTATAATCAAGCTTTAGCGGCTGTTTATCTGCCATATGCTCAACTGCAACAATCCCTTCATGCGAGGCAACATGTGCCAGTTGCATGCCACCGATGACATCGCCAATTGCATAGATATGTGACTCTTTCGTCTGGTAATAGTCGTTTGTTTGAATAAAACCGTTATCAGCTGTTATATCGGTGTTTTGCAGCCCGATATTTGATATATTGGCTGCTCGTCCCACAGAAACAAGCATTTTGTCAGCTGCAAATGTTTCATTGATACCACCCATTCCGGCTTCTATTGTGACACCACCCTCTTTTTGCAGTGTGTCAGGTAATACTTTAGCACCTTTAACAATACGGACACCTTTTTTCTTAAGTAATGTCTCCACTTCGTTCGCGACTGCCTCATCCTCTGCCGGTAAGATTTGTTCAACGTATTCGATGACTGTTACATCAACTCCAAAGTCGGCGAGCATCGATGCCCACTCAATGCCGATCACACCTCCACCGACAATCATGACAGACGATGGCAGTTCCGTCATTTGCAGGGCCTCATCAGAACTAAGTATAAACTTTCCATCTATTTCCAAACCAGGAAGTGACTTTGGTTCGGAGCCGGTGGCGATTAGCACATTTTTGGGTATGAGCATAGAATTCTCACCGCCATCTGCATATTCAACCGATATGGTTCCGGGCATCGGTGAGAAAATACTCGGGCCTAATATCCGGCCCAATCCCTCGTATACATCAATTTTGCCTTTGTTCATTAATCCCTTGACACCTTGGTGCAGACTGTCCACGATAAGGTTTTTCCGCTCCTGAACCCTGGCAAAATTCAAGGTCACACTCGTTGTGTCTATTCCATATTCACCTGCTTCCTTTGTCTGTTTGAACACGTCAGCACTCCGGAGCAGAGATTTTGAAGGGATACAACCGCGGTGCAGACACGTTCCGCCCAGTTTATCTTTTTCAACAACAGCAACCCGCATGCCAAGCTGTGATGCCCGGATGGCTGCCACATATCCGCCGGTTCCGCCCCCAAGGACGACTAAATCGTATTCTTCTGCCATATACGATAAACCCCTTTCACGTTTCATTTCCTTGTATTTTCTGCTGACCTAGATGAATAGCTAACACCCGCCATAATAGCTTCAGCAAATCGTATTGCCTCTTGTTAACCCTGCACAGGTTTTAACGCCTGCTTAATATGTGATGGCCATTCGTTAAAAATTGGCTGCGTGATTGCTTTAGTGACTGAATACGTTCCTCGGCCAAACGATCAGCGGCAGCGTATGTTGGTATTCCATCACGTCTGGCTATGCCAAATACTTGGATCAAATTATCATAAATGGTTTCGACTTTTTTCATTGCCCGCTGCTGGTTATAGCCGTTTAATTCATCCGCTACATTGATGACACCGCCAGAATTAATGACATAATCCGGTGCATACACAATACCCATTTCGTGAATCTGATCGCCGTGTGCGTTTGTTTTAAGTTGATTATTGGCAGAACCGGCAATGACCTTTGCTTTCAATTGCGGAATCGTTTTATCATTGATGGTTGCTCCCAGCGCGCACGGGGCATATATATCGCAATCGACACTGTAAATCTCATCCGGTTCGACTGCTTCAGCACCGAATGTATCGACCGCCCGTTTGACAGCTTCTTGGTTGATGTCGGTGACGATTATGCGGGCACCTTCTTCATGCAAATATTCACACAAGGCATAAGCCACATTTCCGACACCTTGAACCGCAACGGTCCTTCCCTCTAATGAAGCATCTCCAAAAGCTTCTTTCGCTGCTGCTTTCATCCCTTTATAAACACCATAGCCGGTCGTCGGTGACGGGTTGCCTGATGAACCGGATTCAGGCGAAATACCTGTCACAAAATCTGTTTCCATATGAATCAGGTCCATATCTTGAACCGTTGTCCCCACATCCTCCGCTGTAATATACCGTCCGTTCAAACTTTGGATATACCTGCCGAAAGCCCGGAACATTTCCGGGTTTTTATCCTGTTTGGGGTCACCGATAATAACTGTCTTTCCACCGCCAAGATCCAGCCCGGCAGCAGCATTTTTATACGTCATCCCTTTGGCCAGCCTCAGGGCATCCTCAATCGCCTTCTCTTCGGAATCATACGTCCACATGCGTGTTCCGCCGAGTGCCGGCCCGAGCGTTGTGTCATGAATGGCAATAACAGCCTTCAGACCGGAGTTTTTATCCTGGCAAAAGACCAGTTGCTCATAATCGCCTTGTTCCAAATACTTAAATATTTCCATTACTGAATCCCCCTTAAAATATGTACATTGACTTCGAAATGCCTGGCAAATCAGTTATGTTTCAACGTCTTCAAATCGCTTGTTTAACATAACGGCACCTCTTTGCCCACTGTATAAAGTTTCGATTAACATTCGTACCAGCCAATTCCCACCCTCATTATATACTTGCAAAATCGGTACCAAAACTCAACCTTTGAAAGCGCTTTATATTCACCAACCGAACACTTCTAAACACTGCATTTATGAATTATGTTGCATGTCTTTTTTTTCGAAAGCATACTTTTCAAGCTTATAATAAAGGTTTCGGATTGAAATATTCAAAGCCCTCGCGGTGCGGGTCTTATTGTAAGCATGTTCACGCAAAGCATTGAATATATATTGCCTCTCATATTCCTCCATTGCGTTTTGCAATGTCCAGTTCTGGGGAATATCCCTGTCCAACTGCCAGGAAGGTTCAACTAACGGCATAAGGTCCGAGATGTGTTTCTTTTGAAGGTTACGGATGATTTGCCTAGCGCGTTTAAGTTCCCCTGTTAACGTTTCAATATCAGAGACAACAGGTATAACAACTGTTTTCCCGTTCTGCTTTTCCAGAAGTTGCCCAAGAACGTCTTTGTCACCGGTAGCTTCCACAATAATGTCAATATCCTCATCCAACCATTTATGGAAATCAGTGCCGGTTGGGATCCCGTAATCAACCGCCATTTTCAGTCCCGCTGCCTCAGGATTGCTATCCACGACTGCTATTATATTCATCCGCTCTGCCTTATGTAACATATCCAGTAACGAACTGCCGCCTTTACCCGATCCGACAACCAGCACACGTTTCATAACAATCCCCCATCCTTGCAATAAATTGCATGTTTTAAGCATACGCTATTCTGCTTTTTTAAGCAAACGATGTTATAAACGAAAATGTTCGCTAGCTTGTTCATATTCTTCCTGAAATTTGCTATACTTGAAACGTCTGTTTACATAAAGTGTCCGACCAAAAAAGTGTCCGGATTTTTTGGGCCTTACAAAGGGGAAGAGCAACCATGAACCGTCTTATTGCAGTACTGATGCTGCTTATTCCCGGCGTTCTTTCTGCGTACGGCATTAAGCTGATGCGTGATACATTATTTAACGATTTCCATCCGATATTTTTTCACATAGGCATACAATTTGTTGCCGGCTTTCTGTTTTTTCTCATCGGGATTTCGTTCATCGGCGGCTTTATTGTTTACCGCGACCGAAAAAAACAATCGGAGAAACGGAAGAACATGGACCAGGATAAATAAATTAGCAAATGGAGAGGTGTCACATGAAAGTAGCAAAATTTGGGGGAAGTTCTGTCGCAAACAGTGAACAAATTAAAAAAGTCGGGTCAATCATAGCCGACGACACTGAGCGTAAATTTGTCGTCGTATCAGCGCCCGGCAAACGATTTGACGCTGATACGAAAATAACCGATCTGTTAATCACATTAAGTGATCTTGCAACGCAGAATAAACATTACACCGGAATAGTGGAGGAAGTCATTGCGCGATTCTCGGAAATTATCCATGAACTTGACATTCCTGAGACCATTCTGACGGACATTAACCAATCCATTCAGACAGTGCTGAACGGTGAATCATCTGAGCAGATGAAGATAGATGGGCTGAAGTCAATTGGTGAAGACAGCTGTGCGAAAATCGTCAGTGAGTATTTAAAAACGATCGGTTTAAACGCCCACTACCTCAACCCGAAAGATGCGGGTATCATTGTCAGCGATGAGCCTGGTAATGCCCAGGTGCTGCCGGAAAGCTATGACGCGTTATATGAAATGCGAAAAAGGGACGGAATCATTGTCATTCCAGGATTCTTCGGGTTCACAATGGATGAACGGCTTATGACCTTTTCTAGAGGCGGGTCGGATATTACCGGCTCAATTGTCGCTGCCGGGGTTCAGGCCGATTTATACGAAAATTTTACAGATGTCGATTCGGTTTACGTCGTTGACCCAAGAATCATACCGAACCCGGAAAAAGTAACCAAGCTGACGTATAAAGAAATGCGTGAATTATCCTATTCCGGGTTCGGTGTCTTCCATGATGAAGCTCTGATGCCTGCTTTTCAGGCGGAAATACCAGTTTGCATTAAAAATACGAACAATCCGGGGAGCCCGGGAACGATGATTGTTTCCGAAAAAGATCCACAGTCAAGATGTGTTGTCGGTATTGCCAGTGACACAGGGTTCTCCAATTTATATGTGAGTAAATATCTGATGAACCGCGAGCTCGGTTTCGGACGTAGACTGCTGCAAATTCTGGAGGATGAATCCATTTCTTTTGAACATGCGCCGTCCGGTATTGATAATATGTCCGTTATCATCCGTGACAATCAGCTGACAGCGGAAAAAGAACTTAATGTGATCAATCGGATAAAGCAGGAATTAAATCCGGAAACAATCTCGATCGATTACGGTTTCGCTATGGTTATGGTGGTCGGCGAAGGCATGATGAGTGCTGTTGGTATTGCGGAAAAGTCGACCGCGGCATTTGCCGAAGCCAATATCAGCATTGAAATGATTAATCAGGGGTCCTCAGAAGTATCGGTTATGTTCGGCATACGGAAAGATAAGCTGGACTTAGCGATTAAATCATTGTACAATAAGTTTTTTAATTAAAAAATGCAGTATGCGGATCAACCGCATACTGCATTTTTTGGAATGATTTCGCCTTCATAACAAGTTAAGTACCATTCCTCAGCTTGCCTTATGTTCCAGCCGCAGCCGGTCAGCGACCATAGCGATGAATTCTGAATTGGTCGGTTTTGCTTTGGAAATATTAACGGTATAGCCGAATAACGCGGAAATCGACTCAACATTGCCGCGGCTCCACGCCACTTCAATCGCATGCCTGATGGCTCTTTCCACCCGCGATGCTGTCGTGTTATATTTTTTCGCAATATCTGGATAAAGCACTTTTGTGATCGATCCCAACAATTCAATATCGTTATAAACCATTGTTATGGCTTCCCTTAAATACATGTATCCTTTAATATGTGCCGGGACACCGATCTCATGAATGATATTGGTGATATTCGCTTCCAGGTCTTTTTTATTGCGTTCTTTTCCGTTTGTCTTTCTTGAGGCTGCCGGTTTAACGGTTTTAGTACCCCGGACTTGACGTATCTGTTCAGCTAAATTATCCAATTCAAACGGCTTTAAAATAAAATAGGAGGCCCCTAAATCGACCGCTTTTTTCATAACTTCTTCCTGGCCGAAAGCGGTGAGCATAATGACATTCGGATCATGCTCCCGCTCTGACTCACGGAGCGTATTCAGTACCCCCAGACCGTCAATATGCGGCATAATAATATCCAATACGAGCACATCCGGCTCTGTTTCTTCCAGCATATCGAGACATTCCCGTCCATTATAGGCAACGCCGATGATCTCAATGTCTTGTTGTCCTTCAAAATACTCTTCCATTAATTCAATAAGTTCCCTGTTGTCGTCAACCAAACAAACTGAAATTTTTTCCACGTGAAGTTCCTCCTTTGATTCGAGCTTTCTCCACGTAATATATTCGACATAAGATTCAAATATCCTTTTTTTATTTGAAAAACTTTAAATTTTTTTCGGAATGCTCGATTTTACTTTATTTTACTTCCAAAATCGATATTAATCGATAAAATATGACAATAAAAGTTCCGGTTTGTCGAAAAATCTTCACACATTTACGATAACATAAAAAATGGCATGTTGCAGTTTACCCTGCAACATGCCATTGTCTTTCCATCAGCTTGCTTGTTCCTGTTCTTTTCTGACCTCGATACCAGCTTCCTGAAGCATCCATTCAATGTGGACACCATAACCGCTTGTCGGATCGTTAACAAACACGTGGGTAACAGCACCAATGACTTTTCCATCTTGGATAATCGGGCTACCGCTCATGCCTTGTACGATTCCGCCGGTTTCATTCAATAACGCGTCGTCGGTAATCTGGACTACCATCCCTTTTTTGGATGGAAATTTTTGTGGTACACTGCTGACAACCTTTACATCAAATTCTTTAACTTCCTCACCTTCAAGGACTGTTAAAATCTTGGCTGGTCCTTCTTTCACTTCATGGGACAATGCGATTGGCATTGGCTCATCATATTTGCCATTTGATATTTGTTTATCCAACTGGCCAAAAATCCCAAAAGGACTATTTTTTGTAATATTTCCAATTTCCTCATCATTCATGGAAAACTTGGCCTGTTTCTCACCAGGTGTACCGTGGTTTCCTTTTTCAATCGACGTTACATTGGAACGAACAATGGATCCATTATGAATTTCGATCGGTTTTTGCGTATCCATATCGGAAATAACATGTCCGAGAGCACCGTATTTTTTTGTTTCCGGGTCATAAAACGACATCGTACCAATTCCTGCTGCCGAATCACGGATATACAAGCCAATCTGGAATTCATCTTCATTTTCAGCTTTTGCCGGCTTTAGTGTCGTATCAATGGTTTCGTTGTCACGTTTTAACGTAATAGCCAATTGCTCATCTTCTTTTCCGGCTTCTTTGACGAGGGGTTTTACATCCTCCATTTCTTTTATTTCTTCCCCATTTATTTCCAGAATGACATCTCCGACCTGTATGTCCGCCTTTTCTCCGGGTGATACGGTTTCATCTTCTCCCTTGATCTGATGGTGGCCTACGACAAGGACACCGAGTGTGTGAAGTTGCACACCAATTGATTGACCACCAGGAATAACCTTCACATCCTCAAGCACTGAGACATCCACTTTTTTGAGAGGCATACCGGCAGCCTGATAAATAAGGTCACTGCTTCCCGGCTCTTGTGCATAAAACTCTGTGGAATCAATTGCCTGCAGATGATCGCCTGTGGAATCAACCGACACTTTTTCTCCAAGGGCCGGCATGCTTATTGGTGAGGCATTATCAAGCGCCACAACCTGATTAGGAATGGATAGATAATGGTTTACCGGTGTAATGAATGGTATTGCCAAAACGGTTATAAGAAGCAAAAAACCGGTCATTATTCGAATTTTATCGTAATATTTCACCCAATTCACTCTCCTCATCCTAACCCCATACCTATAATTTTTCTCTCTGTACTTCTAATTTGACCGAACGGATCTTGTTTTAAACTGGTCAAATACAAGAAAAGCTGTGTAACATTTCCTGTTGTGGTTCTGCTGGCCTATGGCTGAACTGGATAAAAAATCCCTTTATAAAAAATAGTGCCAGATCCTGTATGATCTGGCTTTTACCTCTCTTTTATTCATCGTGTTTTTTGTAATTGGAGGCTAATTCAAGTAATTCCGTTGCATGGTCTTTGGCCGTTTCCGTTAATTTAGTGCCGGTTATCATCCGGCCCAATTCAGTGACCTTGTCGGTAGTGGATAACTCTTCCACACTGGTTGACGTCCGGTCGTTCTCTTCGTGTTTCGTGATCAGCTTATGGGTGTCAGCCATTGCGGCTACTTGGGGCAAGTGTGTTATGCATAACACTTGTGACCGGTTGGAAATTTGCTGAATCTTTTCAGCAATCGCTTGGGCAACTCTCCCGCTGACACCGGTATCAACCTCATCAAATATGACACTGGTGACGCCCTGATGTTTGGCAAACAGTCGTTTTAATGCCAGCATGATGCGTGACAGTTCACCACCCGAAGCGACCTTATGTAGCTGTTTCAATGGCTCACCGGGATTGGTTGATATCCGGAACTGAACCGCATCGAAACCATCCCGATGCAGTGTCATTTTGCCTGCCTTCTCTTTTTTATCAATGGCAACGGCGAATGAAGCTTTTTCCAGATAAAGATCTTTTAATTCATGGTGAATTTTGTCCGTTAAATCCTTAGCAGCTTTTTCGCGCAAATCATGAAGTTGCTTTGCTTCCAGATAAGCATCCTGCCAAGTATCATCGATTTGCTGTTCCAGTTTTGCCAAATGTGAATCCTTATTGGTAATTTCTTCTAATTCTTCTTCAATTTTTCCTAGATACTCCAAAATGTCATTGACTTTTGAACCATATTTTTTTCTAAGCCGGTCGATTTCATTCAAACGGGACTCAATTGTATTCAGCCGCTCGGGATCGTATTGCAGTGTATCAGCATAACTTCGCAGGGAATAGACCAATTCTTCCATCAAAAAATAATGATTGGACATCTCTTCAGCTTTTTCTGCAATAAACGTATCATAGTCTCGGCTGCTTTGCAGCGCTTGATTGGCCGTATTCAGCCATTCTATCCCCTTCTGTTCACCGTAAAGCGCATTGTAGGCATCCTGCAGCCCGTTATAAATTTGTTCAAAATTTGCCAGTTGACGCCGTTCTTCTTCAAGCTGTTCATCTTCGTCCGGCACTAGGTTTGCCTGTTCGATTTCATTCTTTTGGAACTTCAGTAAATCCAGACGCTGTGACATTTCCTGTTCATTTTCACTTAATTCTTTGTATCGCTTTTGCAGCGTGACGAGTTTTTCATATAATTGGATGTATTCTTTTTTCGCTTTCGTTATGGCTTTTTCATCATATAAGTCCAGCAATTGAATATGGTTGTCAGGATTCAACAAGGATTGGGTTTCATGCTGACTGTGCACATCGATTAAATCTTTACCGAATTCTTTTAAAATGGCCAAGGTCACCAATTTGCCATTAACTCTGCAGATGCTTTTGCCAGCCGATGTAATTGTTCGGTGCAGGACCACCATTCCGTCCTGGATGTCAATCCCATATAAGTTGGCTGTCTCATATACTTGCCGGTAGTCTGAATCCAAGGTGAACAGCCCTTCAATTTCCGCCTTTTTTGTTCCATGCCGGACATATTCAACCGATCCACGGCCACCAGCCAACAAATGAACCGCATCAATAATAATGGATTTCCCGGCACCTGTTTCGCCAGTTAACACTGTCAGACCATCCGTAAATGTCATCGAGAGCTTATCAATAATTGCAAAATCCTGGATTGCCAGTTCTGTCAGCACATATGTCACCCCACCATTAAAGCATACTCAAGAAACGCTCCCGAATTGTAGCCGAACCATCTTCCGTTCGGCAAATAATCAGGCACGTGTCATCACCGCATATCGTTCCCATGATTTCATCCCATTCCAGATTATCAATCAGGGCACCAATCGCATGTGCATTTCCCGGCAACGTTTTTAGCACAATGAAATGACTTGTATGTTCAATTTTGATAAACGCATCTTTAACCAGGCGTTTCAGCTTGTCCAGCGGATTAAAACGCTGATCCGCCGGCAGACTATACTTGTAACGACCAGTGGATGAAAGGACTTTCACCAGATGCAAATCCTTAATATCCCGGGAAACGGTGGCCTGTGTCACATTATAGCCAAGCGCTTTCAACTCATCCACAAGCTCGTCCTGGGTTTCAATTTCGTTTTCGGTTATCAGTTCACGTATTTTGATATGACGCTGAATTTTACTCATGGAAAACCTCCGATCACAGCCGGTTAATCCGTTGTTTTCGCTTGAAACGCCTGGTGGGCTTTTTCCACCAATGCCATTATATCGACAGGCCCTTTGTTGATTTCGGTTATCTTCTTTTCCCAGCCTAAATGTATCAAAAACTCAATATTCCCGTCACCGCCCGTTATTGGTGAGTATGTTAGATCAAGCAGTTGATAACCTTCCTCTTTAACAAACGTTATGACGCTATCCAACACATCTTTATGAACCTTTTTATCGCGAACGATTCCTTTTTTGCCAACCTGCTCTCGTCCCGCTTCAAACTGTGGTTTGATTAAACCGATCACATCGCTACCAGATCTCAGCAGCTGGCTTAAAACAGGGAGAATCAGTCTCAGGGAAATAAACGACACATCAATCGTCGCAAAATCAGGCTGACCGTACTGGATCATATCGGATGTCACATAGCGGAAATTGGTGCGTTCCATAACAATTACACGCTCATCGTTCCGCAGCTTCCAGTCAAGCTGATTATAGCCCACGTCAATAGCATAACAAAGTTGTGCGCCGTTTTTTAGTGCACAGTCGGTAAATCCGCCGGTGGATGAACCGACATCCATCATCGTTCTATTATTCAGATCAATGGAAAAATATTGTAACGCCTTTTCCAGTTTTAATCCGCCACGTCCCACATAAGGCAATGATTTTCCTTTAACGCGCAAAGAAGTGGCGTCGTCAACCTTCATACCTGGTTTATCGAGACGTTGCTCATCGTTAAAAACAAGCCCTGCCATAATCATTCGTTTCGCTTTTTCTCTGGTATCGGCCAGGTTCCGCTCCACCAGTAAACTATCCAACCGTATTTTAGTCATATTGAATACCCTTTGTTGTTCATTTTTTTGACAGTCAATTGCTATTTTTTGGCTTCTTTCGTATCACTGGGCAGAAGTTTGATTTTGAAATTTTTTTCAATAAAGGCAATGACTCTGCCAGCAAAAAATATCAAATCGGTCGAGGCGTTGATAGCAACATATTTACCTACTGCCTTGCCGCCGACCGTTAAGGCCGCCACAAGGCTTGTCAGTATAACGGATAGAACAATCTGCAGCGAAGCACCGTCACCCTGACCATATAAACCGGCAATTTGCAAAACAACGGTCGAGGCAGCCGTACCACTGACAACACCGGCAATGTCACCGATCACATCATTACAGAAACTGGCAAACTTATCGGCATTACGAATAATATTGACAGCTTCTTTTGCACCAGTGATCTTTTCAGCTGCCATAGCATGAAACGGTTTTTCAACAGCCGAAGTGGCAGCGATTCCCATCATATCAAAGATGACACCAACAAACACGATAATAAACACAATAAATAACCCAATTATCCAGATAACATTACTGAGAACGGATTCGGAAACGACTGCAAAAATAGCCGCTAGCACAAACGTGATAACGGCAATACTCACACTAAATTTTAACGATTGTTTAGTTCGCGACTTCATGTTAACCCCTGATTAAAAAGTTATGTAGACAGGAATGGTCATTTAAAAGGTAAAAACTGCGGCTTAGGTCCAGTAGGTTTTCCCAAGCAGAAGCCCTATGTTGCCATAAAGGTGGTTCCCCTTTAATTCCGCCTCGATACCGTCACCGAATACCGGACTGGATTACCACTTAGTCCGCACTATAATCCCTTTTAAATGTCAAATGAGCAGTCTAGGAGTTTTCCTCGGCAGCCTTTAACCGCTCCCTAGCCTCTTTTGCAGTGATGATTTCATAAAGAGACCATTGACAAACCAGTGGCCACCCGGAAATGTCAATTAAACTTTAATCCCCTCACCACCACTCAAGGCAGGCTACGCTGCAAATAAGGTTTCCCTTCCCCTATTCCACAGGTTCATACCCCATTCCATCATGTAACCTAGGCTTAGCTTACACGACAGATATGGGCCTCCACGGTAATCGGGTCAACGCCCACATGCCTTTGTGGATCGCCCGAAAACCTTAACTCCCAGCACCGACCCAAGGCTGGGCGCCTCAAGCCGGCACAAGGAACTTCATCGATGTGCCCTATGGCGGATTTTTAGGCCCGCCTTCAGGAACGGAGGGCTGACTAGAATACTGCACCATTCCTTTCGTGTATTTATTATAACATATTTCATTAGAAAATACCACAAAAGGAGACATGCCATTAATAATCTCGGTTACTAAAATAATCAGTCAGTGACATCAGATAAGATGTTTCAGCTTTTGCCTCATGCAAGGCTTCTTTTGCCTTTATGACATATTCCTTCTTTTTTTCAATGGCACCATCAAGACCCAGTAATTTGACATAAGTATTTTTTTCATTTTCCTCATCACTTCCAACAGGTTTCCCAATTTTTCCAGGATCACCGCTTATATCTAAAATATCATCCTGAACCTGGAAAATAACCCCGAGATAATGAGCGAATTTATCCAAATGCGTTATCTGTTCGTGTGTTGCACCGCCAAGATATGCACCTGAACTGATAGCGAAGCGGAACAACTCGCCCGTTTTGAGTGTGTGAATGGTTTCCAGTTCCGCCAGTGTTACCGCTTTTGTCTCGGCTTCCATATCAAGTATTTGTCCGGCCACCATTCCTTTGGGGCCGCTCGCTTCTGAAAGTAGCCGAACTAGTTGCACCTTTTGTGTATCTGTTAAGCGGGGATCGCCTGCCACGTGCTCAAAGCTGAACGTCAATAACGCATCACCAGCCAAAATGGCCGTCGCTTCATCATATCGTTTATGATTGGTCGGCTGTCCGCGACGTAAATCATCATCATCCATTGCCGGCAAATCATCATGAATCAGGGAATATGTATGAATCATTTCTAGTGCGGCAGCAGCTGAAAGGGCCTTTTCCATATCGTGGTCGTAGGCATGGTGGCTTGCCATTAAAAGGATTGGTCTCATACGCTTGCCGCCGGCTTGTATGGAATAGAGCATTGAATCCTTCAGACGTTCAGGTACGTCCAACTGTTGCAGGCGGTGCTGTATTTCCTGTTGGATCAGATTTTTATTCGTATTAATGAAATCACTGAGTTCCTGCTGCACGATCATTCATCCCCCTGCACGTCCAACGTTTCAAATTGGCCCTGCTCATTCATGATTTTAGTCATCTTTTCCTGGACATTGGTTAGTTTATCGTTGCACACTTTGGAAAGCTGCATGCCTTCCTGGTAATAGTTAATGGCTTTTTCCAACGGGACGTCGCCTTTTTCCAGTTTTTCCACGATTTTCTCCAATTCCAGCATAGCCTCTTCAAACGTCAGATTATTCTCCTTCTCCATTCTTTTCCTCCTTCACATCCAGCACGCGGCACGCCAGGGTCCCATCCGCGAGTCTGACATTAATCGCCTCAGTCTCCGCCGTATGTTTCACAGATTTCAGCAGATCACCCTCCGGTGTATAGGGAATAGCATATCCTCGTTTCATTGTTTCCAGTGGATTCAGTAATGACAATTTTTCCAGCGTCTTTTGCAGCCTTTGGGAATGCTCGTCAAGCTGACTTGTCATCAGCTGGTTGATCTGCTTGTGCAACCGCTGCAGTTCCCGAGCAGTACGATTAATCTGCCGGGTGGGGTGCAATGCCAGAAGCCGTGACTTCAAATGATTCATTGATTCATATTTCCGGCGCCATTCGTTGATAAATGCTTGATCAAGCCGTTCCACAAGCTTATCCAACTCTTGTTCTTTCTGTACGATTAATTGTTCCGGATAACGAAAGGCATATGACTGTCTAATGCGGTTGACATTTTGCCTGGAAGCTGTCAGCTGATCCGTCATGACCCGCGTTAAAGAGCGCCGAAAATCGTTTATTTTATCCAACAATTCCAGTTGTGACGGCACAGCAATTTCAGCAGCCCCTGTCGGCGTTGGCGCCCGAACGTCGGCCACATAATCGCTGATGGTAATGTCCGTTTCATGCCCGACAGCTGAAATGACAGGAATGGTACACCGGAACAGAGCATTCGCCACGATTTCCTCATTGAATCCCCATAATTCTTCAATCGAGCCGCCGCCTCTGCCAACAATCAGGACATCACAATCCGTTTGCTGATCGGCCCGTTGTATACCATCAGCAATTGACTGGGGTGCATTCTCCCCCTGAACAAGAACAGGGATGACCGTGGTCCTGACAATCGGGTATCTGCGTTTGATTGTCGTAATGATATCCCGTACCGCAGCACCCGTTGGTGACGTGACAATCCCAACATGTTCCGGAAATGCCGGCAGCTCTTTTTTACGCTCCTTAGTAAAATGGCCTTGCTGATGCAGTTTTTCCTTCAATTGCTCGAAAGCTAAATAAAGGGACCCAACCCCATCCGGCTCCATTTGCTGAATATACAGCTGATATTGCCCGAATTGTTCAAACACCCCGACCTCACCGTGTATCAGTACGTTCATGCCGTTTTCCGGCCGGAATTTCAATCGGCGGTTATTCCCTGCAAACATCACAGCCTGAATACGGGCATGGTCGTCCTTGATGGTTAAGTACATATGCCCACGGCTATGGTGTTTAAAATTGGAAATTTCGCCTTTCAGCCATATATGTTTTAAGTGCTGATCAGTGGCAAATTTTCGCTTGATATACTTGGTCAGCGCTGTTACCGTTAAATATTTAGTTTGCAACGCTAGACAACCCTTTGGCAGCTTTTATCGTATTATTCAGCAGCATCGTTATCGTCATGGGCCCCACGCCTTTGGGGACGGGTGTAATGTACGATGCTTTTTCAGCAGCAGATGGAAAGTCGACATCACCGGTGAGCGTACCATCATCGAGGCGGTTGATGCCAACATCGATAATCACCGCACCTTCCTTAATATGTTCCTGTTTAATGACATTTGGTTTTCCGACAGCTGTGATAAGGATGTCAGCGTTGCCCGTGAATTCTGTCAGGTTCGTTGTTTTCGAGTGGCAATATGTAACCGTTGCATGCTCATTCAATAACAATTGCCCCACGGGTTTTCCGACAATATGACTTCGCCCCATGACGACCGCGTGTTTTCCTTCAATTTGGATATTGTAAGATTGCAGCATCGTTATAATGCCATATGGTGTACACGGCAGAAACGTATCCTGTCCGGTCATCATTTTGCCAATACTGACGGGGTGAAAACCATCCACATCTTTGTCTGGACTAATCGCCTGGATTACCTTTTGCTCATTAATATGTTCCGGAAGAGGAAGCTGGACCAGAATGCCATGAACGGTTTTGTCCTGATTTAATTCAGTAATTTTTTCCAGCAATTCATGTTCAGAAACCGAGGCAGCCATTTCTATCACATCTGAAGAAATACCTGTCTGGTGTGTTGCTTTCTTTTTTCCATTCACATATGTTTTGGACGCTGGATCATCCCCAACAATAATGACCGTTAGATGCGGCATAATCCCTTCCGCTTTCAACTGTGATACTTCTTCCGTCATATCTTCCCGCAGTTTTTGAGCGAGCGCTTTTCCGTCGATAACATTTGCCGGCATCGCGCCATCCCCTCCCTATACAATAATGTTTGCTAACACACCATTGACAAACTTGCCGGATTTATCATCACCGTATTTATGAGCAAGTTCCACTGCCTCATTAATGGCAGCATTTTGCGGCACATCATCTTGCCAGCTGAGTTCATAAACAGCAATACGCAGAATGGTGCGTTCCACAGAGGCTATCCGGTCAATGGTCCAGTTTTCCAAATGGTTTGCTATTGTATCGTCAATGGTGTTTTTATGTTCGGATACCCCTTCAACAAGGACTTGTAAATAAGGATCAATTTCCAGTGATTCAAGATAGTCCTTTATAGCTTGTTCAGGATGCTTGTCATTCATATCCAGTTGAAACAGTATTTGAAGTGCTTTTTCTCGTGCTGCATGCCGGTTCATCAACCTAACTCCTTTGACTGGTATCTTATCCAAATCATAACACGAACGACTTTTGTAAAGCCAGAATGATCATCATCCGAATAAAAAGAAAGTCAAAAGAATGTCATCTTTTGACCTTATTCCTGCTCTTCCGTATCTTCCATTTGTATGCCGACAACGTGGACATTGATTTCGTCAATCTCCAGGGCAGTCATGTTTTTTAAAGTCTGACGAATATTTTCCTGCAACTGCTGAGCGACTTTAGGTATGGAAACGCCGAAATTCAATACGACAAATAGATCAATCAGGATGCCGTTTTCAGTCAGATCAACTTTAACCCCTTTACTGTGTGATTTTTTGCCAAAGCGTTCAACGACGCCTGTTGCAAAATTCCCGCGCATGGCGGATACCCCGTTCACTTCAGAAGCCGCTATACCTGTGATGACTTCAATGACTTCCGGCGCAATCTCGACTGTTCCCAGATTTGAATCATCACTTACATTCAGCAAAGGCTGTTCGCTCATCTTTCATCATCCTTTTCTATAATCGGATTTTCTTCAAGGAATCTCGTGTTAAAATCACCGTTCACGAAAACTGGATGATCCATGATTTGACGATGAAACGGAATGGTCGTGTCAACACCTTCAACAACGAATTCATCCAGCGAGCGTCTCATACGGTCAATGGCTTCTTTCCGCGTTTCGCCAAACGTAATTAATTTGGCAACCATCGAGTCATAAAACGGTGGAATGCTGTATCCCGTGTATGCACCGGAATCAATTCGTACGCCTAAACCGCCGGGTGGGAGATACAAGTCAATTTTTCCGGGGGAAGGCATGAAATTTTTAAACGGGCTTTCGGCGTTGATCCGGCATTCCATTGCCCAGCCATCAAATGCAATATCGTCTTGCCGAAAGGATAATTTTTCGTTGTTGGCCACTTTAATCTGTTCCTTAATCAAATCGACACCGGTTATCATCTCCGTTACAGGGTGCTCAACCTGTATCCGGGTATTCATCTCCATAAAATAAAATGACGCATTCTTGCGATCAAAAATAAATTCAATGGTTCCGGCACCAACATAATCAACAGCCTTTGCTGCTTCCACAGCCGCCTCACCCATCTTTTGGCGAATCGCTGGGGTAACGGCCGGTGAAGGCGACTCTTCAATAAGTTTTTGCAGTCGTCGCTGAATCGTACAATCCCTTTCACCCAGATGCACCACATGGCCATGCTGATCGGCTAGCACCTGAATTTCCACGTGGCGAAAATCCTCAATGTATTTTTCCAGATAAACCCCTGGATTACCAAACGATTTTTCGGCTTCCTCCTGTGTCATCTGGATTCCTTTAATCAGATCCTCTTCGGTTCTAGCAACCCGGATTCCTTTTCCACCGCCGCCTGCTGTTGCTTTAATGATGATCGGATAACCAATGTCATCAGCAATGGCTTTGGCCTCATCCTCGTTTTCGATGATGCCTTCCGAACCCGGCACGATGGGTACATCAGCTGCTTTCATCGTTTCCCGGGCAACATCTTTTATGCCCATTTTTTGAATGGCTTCTGGAGAAGGGCCGATGAACGTGATATGACACGCTTTACAAATCTCAGCAAAGTCGACATTTTCTGCCAGAAAGCCGTACCCGGGATGGATGGCATCAACCTCTGTCAGCGTGGCGACACTCATGATGTTCGTGAAATTCAAGTAACTGTCTTTACTGAGTGCCGGACCAATGCAATAAGCTTCATCAGCCAGCTGCACATGCAGCGCGTCCTTATCGGCTTCGGAATAAACGGCAACGGTTGTAATAGCCATTTCTTTGCAAGCCCGAATAATCCGGACCGCAATTTCGCCTCTGTTCGCTATAAGTACTTTGTTAATCAAACGCGACATCCCCCTATTTTGTCTTCACTCTGAACAATGGCTGACCGTATTCAATCAGTTCGCCATCCTCCACCAGAATTTCAGTTATTTCACCGCTTGCCTCTGCTTCAATTTCATTAAACAGTTTCATTGCTTCCACAATACAAACTACTGTATTTTCCTCAACACGTGATCCTTTTTTGACATAAGCATCACTTTCCGGATTCGGTCTGGCGTAAAATGTCCCAACCATTGGTGAAACAATTTCATGGTCAAAAGCCGCTTCGGCTGCTTTTTCCACAGCTGGTTGTTCGCTTGGTATGCCGTCTTCCTTTGGTACAGGCTGATTTTCCGGCTCCGCCTGCTTAACGGGTTCTGCCTGCTGTTCGATTGTTTCGGCCGGACGGACATCCACAGCCGGTCCTGGCCGGGCATCTGATTTTTTCATCGTGACCGTTGTTCCATCAGCTTCATAAGTAAATTCATCGATTGCTGACTGATCGATCAGTTTGATTAATTCGCGTAGTTCCTGAACTTTTAACATGTCTGGCACCCCTTCGTTTTTTACAGTTTAATAATTAAGTACGGATTATTACTCTTCATATTTTACGATAAATAGAATAAAAACATCAACCCACGGTACCTTTCCTTAAACAGGCGGTTTGTCAATCGCTTTCAACGTCATTATTATACCAGTCTTGTGCCATTTATGCGAATTTCTATTCTTTACTAATTGCGGCTGACTTTTGATGTCAAGAATGGAAAAAGCCAGGTGACAAATTCACCCGGCTTTATTCCTATAGCTTTGATTGGGAAGCAGCTTAGCTCTCTGTCGGCTGGTAGTCAACATCCACAGTTATCTCACCAAACTCATCACGGACCATCTGCATGATGTTCACGACTTCAGAGTTACTTAACTGTTCGGTTTCTTTAACATGGACATGAACTGTCTCATCTTCATGCCGCACAAGCACATCGCTGTAATCAGCTGCTGCGATAATGGAATCTTCCAGAATCGATTCCTTTCTCGAGATCTCATCAAGCTGATTCATCTCATCTCTGGCTTCATTCTTTTCGTCAACACTTGCTGTACTGGAGGCAACGACATCATCCAGCCGATCTTTCGCTTCACTCCGCTCGTCCTGAATTTCCATCCGGATGTTCGCGAATAACTGATCCTCCCCCAGATTGGTCATGTCGCCTACATCGGCATCCCCATTCCCGTCCGTTTCGTCACTGTCTGTCGTTTCGGAAGAAGTTGCCTCCTCCGACGCTGTTTCGCCCTGATCAAAGTATGCAAGGTCACCATCATTACCTGGTGATGTCATGTAATAAACACTTAACACAATCATCAAACTTAACATTGTCAAAAGCCAGACCGTCTGTTTTTTTAACATTACGGGACCCTCCTATTGTTTTGGCATTACAGAAACTCTATGTGTTGGAACATCGAGGACACGTGAAATCGACTCAACCACCCATTGCTCTACCGTTGCATGATCAACACCTTTGGCAACAACAAAAACCCCCCTTACATCCGGTTTTTCGGTACGGACAAGCAGTGGAACCTCCTTATCCCCCTGGTTGACCAATACTACTTGTGTTTCTTTTTGTGTATCTTCAACATCCCTTGTCCCGCCGTTTGTATCTGATTCTTCAGTTACTTGCTGACCGTTTATCAGGTCCTTTTCAAATACTTTCACGCTGGTTGAATCAAGATTCACCATTACTTCTGCCTCTGACACACCCTGTATCTGGTCCAGCATATCCTGCAGGTCATCTTCATAGCCTTCTTCCACTTCGCTTATATTCGATGTTTCCGATGACTTATCGGAAAATGTTTCATCCGCAGGCTGTTCTTCTGCCTGATCCCGGATATCTTCGACGGGTGATTCTTCAGCTTCATCTTTAGATGAAAAGATGTTGCCGATGATCAGCAGTAATAACCCGATTAAACCGATGACAAGGATATAGCCTGCTTTTTTCGGCGGGTTATCAGCTGAATCTGAATGCTGCAGCCATTTTTTGATGAATTTTTTCAAGATGCCCCTCCCTCCCCTATAATGGTGATCTTTTCTTTCTCAATCTCCCATACGGTGCTCAGCAGTTCTTTTACCCCTTCCACATCGATGGCCATTTCATCTTCTGAAGGCTCATGTGTATCTATGACAACATCTTCAACAACATCCACTCCCTCCTCCTGTTCTGCTGAATCCTGTAATGTGACATTAATGTTTTCCAAGTCCTCACCCAAGTTTTCATATGTAAGATCAGCACCTTGCGACATTTGAAAATCGATCGTCGTTATTTGCTGCTGATATTCCTGTTGTAATGGACTGTCAGCAACATCTTTTAATTGGACAGCCATTTGTTCTAAAATATATGCACGTTGGGAGTCTTGTATTTCATTTTTTTGTGTTTTTATTAAATTTTCCGTCTGTACACCCTGATTCTGCTCCTTTTCCAGCTGGGTGAAAGACTGCTCCAGGGCCTGTCTGACGTCCATATTGAACACATAAAACACCGGCTTTAAAAAAATAAGGATCAAAATCAGACCAACCGCCAATTTGACATACTTTTTCATGGATGTTGCCGGGATAAGCAAATCAACCACAGACGCCAGCAGCACAAATATGATGATTTGGGTAACCCATTCAATCAGGATATTCATTGTCTCACGCCCTAACGCAGAAGAATCGTGATATTACTGGCGACGACTAAAATGACAATTGACAAAAAAAACATAAATGTGACCGCTAACAGACAGGCAAGAATAAACACAATGTATTTACTGATGGTGTCCAATGTTGAAATAACAGGACCATCACCAATCGGCTGTAAAATAGCTGCTGCAAGCTTATAAATCAAGGCAATAGCAAAGATTTTAATGGCTGGAAATACGGCAAGCAAAATAATGATCAGCACACCGACGACCCCGACAGCGTTTTTCAATAATAAGGAGGCGCTTAATATCGTATCGGTCGCATCTGTAAACGTTCGCCCGACGACTGGGATGAAATTGCCTGTGATGAATTTCGTTGTCTTCATCGCTACGCCATCCTGGACAGCACTCGTTGCTCCTTGTACTGACATAACGCCTAGAAATATGGTTAAAAACACACCTAATGTTCCCATTCCGACTTGCTTCAATAAATTGGCTAAGTTTGTCACTTTATACTGATCACTTAAACTGCTCACAATTAATAAAAGGGCAGCGAGAAACAGTAAAGGCAATATAAACCTGGAAACGAGCACCCCACTAACATTAATCAGAAAAATGACGATCGGATGAAAAAAGGAAACGGTTATCACATTGCCCAGGGTGGCCATGATACCCAGGACAAGCGGCAATAAAGCAATCATAAAACTGCTCATCGTGTCAATCGCATCATTGGCATAGGAAACAGCCAGATAAAAGCTGTTTAAAGCCAGGTATATGAGCACGATATAGACTACATAGTAAGCAATTTTACTGACAGCACTGTTTTCAAAAGCTGTCTGCATCGTTTGCAGAATAATCGAAAATAATGTCAGCATCAGCAGCATGCCCAACAATTTACCATTCAGAATCAGTTCGTGCCATAAGTATTCGAGCAGGCCCCATAATGTATTTTTAATGGAAAAAGAACCCCGATCTTTAATGAACTCATATATGCTAGTTTTCTCAAGCTCTGGCACATAACCGCCATAATCATCGACCAGGGTTTTCCAATATGACTGCATGCCATCAAGGGAGATATCATTCAAAAGCTGTGCTTCAATGTCTTCAGGAGATGATTCCTCTTTGACTTCTTTATCTTCTGCAGCCGAAACAGTCCCATGACTCATAAGGAGTAACAGCAGAATGAACGCGATCCCGTATAGCCACTTATGTTGTATCACGCCACACATGACTCCTTTCCTGGACTGATCCTAAACCGAACCGACGAAACTTAAAATCGCCTCGATCACAGCGGTGATGATGGGAACGGCCAATATGAGTATGAAAATTTTCCCGGCAAGTTCAATTTTGGCTGCTACTGATTGAAGCCCGGCATCCTTTGTGAGGTTGGCACCGAGTTCGGCAATGTAGGCTATTCCAATGATTTTTAAAATCGTCTCCATATAGATGCCATCGATATTCGCCTTCGTTCCCAATGTCTCAATCATTTGGAAAATGACACCGATTTGTTGAATAACGACCAGGAAAATCAGAATCGTCGTTATAAGAACTAGAAAAAAAGCAAAGGACGTGTTGATTTCTTTTAAAATGATATATAACAAACTCGCAATGATTCCAATCACAACGATTTGAATGATATCCATTGATGACTACCCCTGGAAAAGGAATACAGATTTTATCTGCTGAAAGAGGTCAGAAAGTTGATTAACGACCATTACCATAACAATGACGAACCCGACAACGGTTGCAAAATGAGCCATGTCTTCTTTGCCCATTTGCTTAAGAATCGTATGGATGAGTGCAACGATAATCCCAATACCGGCAATCTGAAATAATATGGATGCATCAATAGCCATTGGTGTACTCCTTTCCCTTCTAGATAAGCAGTAATACAATGAAGATACCGCACAAAAGACCCAAACTTTTTGCCATTTTGCTGTATTTAAACTGCTGATCACGTGCCTCATCTAGTTCCCGGTCCAGATGTTTAAGCGTCAAATAGATCTGTTTTTGCTGCTGATCAAAATCGTGCTGTCCCAGTGTTCTGCCAAATTGTTTCAAGATTTCCCCTTCATTGGCATCCAAAGCAGACATTTGAATCAACGCATCGACATGGTTGTCCCATATACTGTGCAAATCAGCATGGTGCTGGCGTAAAGAGGCGTATAAATTATCAAAAAATGAACTTACCGGTTGCGGCAGTTGCAAAGCGATCGTTGCAAAAACATCCGGTAATGTTAATTGGCTGTAAAGGATTTCGGCTTCCAGCATCTGTAGAGCGTTTTTCATTTGTCTGATATGTCGTGGCCTTTCATTCAGCTTTTTACTGATTTCAAACCCGATCATTGTTGTTGTGCCGATGAAAAGAAGCGCGCCAATCCACTGCATTCGCAACGCACCTCGATTTCTGCAAAAGATTCGCTTCATTTTGATCATAAATACGGTGTATATCCCCGGCTCGATTACGCCTGTCCAGCAATACAAAGCGCTGAAAAACATGCTGGGTGAATAACGGTTCTAAAGACGGACGCTTTTGCAGAGCTTTTAGTGAATGGCCATGAATAGTGCATATGACAATGACACCGGCATTAATAGCTTCCATTAAAGCTTGTACATCTGATTCTCGGCCTATTTCATCGACAATCAATACTTCAGGAGACATGGACCGGATCATCATCATCATCCCCTCGTCTTTAGGACAAGCATCCATAACATCGGTCCTGATCCCTAAATCATGCTGGGGTATACCTTTTTTTGCGCCGCCAATTTCCGAACGCTCGTCAATAACGCCTACTTTATGAGCGTCTATCTTCCCCCAGCCGGTACCAATCAAACGCGCTACATCGCGTATTAACGTGGTCTTGCCCGTTTGTGGCGGGCCAATCATGAGCGTGTTCAAATATTGCTGCTGGTAAAGATAAGGAATAAGCGGCAGGCCCGAGCCGATTTTCTGTTTGGCAATCCGGATGTTAAAAAAAGCGATATGCTGGATGGCTTTCACATGGCCATGCACTGTATTTACTTTTCCGGATAATCCGACACGGTGTCCGCCCTCTATGGTGACGTAGCCTTCGCGCAATTCATCCTCCATCCGGTATAAGGAGAATTCGCTCAGCTGATTTAAAAGGAAAATACTATCTTTTCGGTCTGGCCTTATTCCGTGTACCCATTCGGTATGGTCGTCAAAAATCAGTTCAATTGGCTGCTGAAGCCGGAAGCGGATCTCCTGCATCCCGTCCCACCGATTATTAATTTTTGTTCTGATGGCTTGTCTGATATTTTCCGGAAATAAGCCCAATATTTCTTCCATTACTTGTCCTCACCTTTACAATAGCTTGTTAATCAATGTATGTTTTTCAAATGGAAATATGACTTTAACCAGCATAAAAGACCAATAAAAAAACGGTCTGATGGACAGGACCGTTTTTTTCAAAGGAATGGGAGCGTATTAAATTTGGCTGATAGTCGGCCATACCAAAATCAGCTGACTCTTCTTGTTTCCACCAGTCTGATTTCTACTCTCCAGTCTCTGGAAAGACGAGGCAGCAACCGAATTGTTCTTAAAGGCTTCTTTTCGTAGGGAGTTTTGTTATTTAGCCCGCAGTCCGAATACACTTCGCTTTCCGCGAGCGAGTGGCAAGCCTCCTCGGGCATCCGCCCTGTAGGGTCTTGCCTATCTCTTACTTCCCGCAGGAGTATACGTGTACTCGGACTGCTCAGAGATTTTAAATGTTTTTCTTCTTATCTCAAAAGCAACAAACCTTAGGAAAACAAGAGAAATCGTTAGTATATAGAGGGAGGATAAAATTTTGTACGACTTTTTAAATACCGAAATCGGCTAACTCGCCCAGTTGTTCCAATCTGACTTCTGACCTCTGGTATCTCAAAAGACGTGTCAGCGTTTTTTCTAATTTATGCCCGGGACACGTATTTCCCTTCCGATGTACTGATTGACAGGACATCACCTTCATTGATAAAGAGCGGTACCTGGACAACATAACCGGTTTCCAGTGTTGCCGGCTTCGTTCCGCCACCACTTGCTGTATCGCCTTTCACTCCCGGTTCTGTTTCCGTTACCGTTAATGCCACATTTTTTGGAAGCTCAACGCCGATGACGTCGCCTTCATACGTGATGATGGATACTTCCATGTTCTCTTTCATAAAATTTAATTCATTCTCGATTTGGCTTGTTTGCAGCTCCACTTGCTCGTATGTGTTTGTATCCATAAATGCATGACTGTCGCCTGATGCGTATAAATATTGCATCTTTCTGTTTTCAACATGCGCTTTATTGACTTTTTCGCCGGCACGGAATGTTTTTTCCTGTATATTGCCATTCCGCACATTCCTAAGTTTTGACCGGACAAAAGCGGCACCTTTTCCGGGTTTAACGTGCTGGAATTCCATAACCTGCCAGGCATCATTTTCGAGTTCAATGGTTAAACCCGTTTTAAAATCATTGACTGAAATCATGTCGAACGCCTCCTTTAGTTTATAGTTGGATGAATTCTTTTGTCGCCTGTGTCAGCCGTTCATTGCCTGCTTCTGTTATAACGATATCATCTTCAATGCGGCACCCGCCAACATCCGGGATGTAAATGCCGGGCTCTACCGTCACAACCATGCCCGATTCAAGTTTTTTGTCAGACCGATAGGACAACCCGGGTCCTTCATGAACTTCCATTCCAAGTCCATGCCCTGTTGAATGGCCGAAATAATCGCCAAACCCTTGCTCCTTTATATAGTCGCGCGTTAAAGCATCAGCTTCTTTTCCGGTCATCCCCGGCTTCATACCGTTAACACCTCGCAGCTGCGCTTCCAGAACCGTATCATAAATCTGTCTCAGCTCGTCACTGACGTCACCGACCGCAACCGTTCTGGTCGTATCAGAGCAATAACCGTCTAACAAGGCGCCATAATCCATCGTCACAAGTTCACCGGATTGAATCGTTTTATCTGAAGCCACACCGTGCGGGAGGGCAGCGCGGTATCCAGAAGCCACAATAATATCAAAACTTGATGATGTGGCACCTTGTTTCCGCATGAAAAATTCAAGTTCATTGGAAATGTCGATTTCCTTGACGCCCGGCTTAATATAATCCTGGATATGGGCAAATGCATCATCGGCTATTTTAGCGGCCTGTTTTAGCACCGTCAATTCATCATCTGATTTGATAAGACGGAGGTCCTCCACCAGTCCACTCACAGGTATCAATTCAGCTACAAAAGTCTCCTGATACTGTTCATAGCCCGAAAACGTTACATGATCCTTTTCAAAACCGATACGTTCGACCTTCATTTGTTTCAGCTGTTCATTGATCTCCTGATTAATTGATTGCTTATGTTCGACAACGGTAAAATCAGCAGCCTGTTCATTTGCCTGTTTTATGTAGCGAAAATCCGTGATGAATCGTGCATCGTCCTGACTGACAATAACGGCACCTGCAGTACCGGTAAATCCGGTTATATATCTTCTGTTGATCGGACTTGTAATCAAAATAGCATCCAGGTTATGTGTCTTTAATTTTTGACGAAGTCTGTCCAATTTCCCCACAGTCATCATTCCCTTCTATTTCGTTTCCAGGAAGGCCCGTGCTGCCAGCCGATAGCTGTCCTTTCCGAAGCCGACAATCTGCCCGTAACAAACAGAGGCAAGCATCGACTGGTGCCGAAATGCTTCACGTTTATGCACATTTGAGATGTGCACCTCAATGACCGGGACATTGATCGCGGCAATCGCATCGCGTAACGCAATGCTCGTATGTGTGTACGCGGCAGGATTAAAAATGATGCCATCATAAGCCGCCTCATTGGCCTGGTGCAGACGATCAACCAATTCTCCCTCATGGTTTGATTGAAAACAGTCCAGTTCACTCCCATGTTCCTCGACCAAATCGGTCAATTCCTTCTCAATCCTCGCTAACGTGACATCGCCGTAAATGTCTTGTTCCCGTTTTCCCAGTAAATTAATATTTGGTCCATTCATCAGCAAAAGATGGTTCATCTGGCACGTCACCCTTTATCAATATAATCAGTCGGGACTGTTCCAGTTTATCACAAATTCAAACGATTGCGTAACGCTGCATGCTTAATTTTAATTCTCCTGTTCTCGATTGGCTTTTGTTTTATAGAGTGTATCATGATAATCATACGAGATGGAATAACCGATAAATGTCCCATAGAGTATATACAAACAGATTGTTGAAACAATTGTGTTGACGTTCAGATTTGTCAAATGTGGGATATTCGGAAAAATCGGTTTCACGATATAAAACACCAGAAACCATAACATAACCCCAAAGGCCGCACCCAGCCATATCGCATTGATTTTTTTAAACAGCACAAAGTAAATAAACGCTGTCAGCAATGAAAGAATTCCGAGCATTAAAATCGACAAAACAGTACCCAACCAACCGTCGATCCATTCCGCTGTCAGCCATGAACGCAGCAGATAACTTTTTGGGGCTATCTTTGACAAATTAAAATAGTACAGCCCAACGCCTAGAAACCCCCATAATAACCCACCGATAAATCCAGTCAGCAACGACCGGGACAAAATACTCAAACGCAGCTCGCGTTGTGTCTGTTCAGGCTGTTTATCTTGATTTTCCATTCAGATCACCTCAGTTGTATTGTTACCAATCACCGCCAATCCAATCACCACATTTCCGATACGGTCTCACAGTGGTTTCCTAAGCGGTTTTTTAGTATAATAGAGGTGAAGATGCGGAAAAATAATGCATAATTTAAACAAGAACGGAAACAATTAAAATAGAATGCTATATAAAAGATACCGCATGTTAAGCAAAAATTTTTGCAAAAGATGATAAAAATGCAGGTAACAGTGGTATAGGATAATACGAACTGAAAAAGGAGGATATCCAAGTGGCTAAGAATAAAGGATCCCTGCTGGTGTATGCGATTATAGGTCTGGCTATTATCGGCGTTATTACACAACTGTTCAGCAATACAGCTTCTTTTCTGACAACAGTATTGACCATGCTTGGATTTGGAGTGGTTGTTTCGGCTTTACTTTACGTTTTCCTTTTCCGAAAAAGGCAGCCAACGAACGACTCGCAAAAGTATAAGCAAGCCGTCAAACAATCAAAAGCCAAATACAGTCAGCAACAGGCCAAACCGACAACAACTTCCAAACGTCCATCATCCTTCTCATTGAAAAAGAAATCAGCTAAACGTACGTCTCATCTACGGGTGATTGACGGCAACAAATCGAAACGAAAAAACCGGGCCAGCTTTTAACACTGGACCGGTTTTTAATTTGGCCAATCGGTCAGAAAGTGATCAGCTCTTTGCCTGCCGATTTGGACCAATTGTTCCTTTGTTTCAGCTGTCAGCTTAAAATCGGTTGTGGCGATATGATCCACCGGAATGAAGATGATATTTTTCTCATCTGATTTGGATACATAACGCGCATCATGTGCGTTTAGCATCGTGGAAAACAAGGCGTGGAACATATCCAGGGCATTCCGGATATCACGTGGTTTTTCCTGCTCCGGATACCCGCTTAATTTCACCCCTAAAACTGGCCGTTTGTCCCGGGCGGTCCCATTTTTAAATACCCAGAGCGGAAAATTACTTAACAATCCTCCATCAACGATCAAGCTTTTTTTGGTCGTCTTTCCGGGTATTTTTTTGGGCATGAAAAAATATGGAAACCCGGCGCTCATACGCACTGCTTTGGCAATCGGAAAATAATCCGGGTGGAGGCCATAAATTCTTTCCAGATCATCCGGAATGACAACAAGTTTTCCCAATGATATATCACTGACCACCACTTTTAAATAACCGGGTTTCAGATCACGAAACGTATAGATGTTTTTTACCGCCAATAATTGATAGATCCAGTTTTCCAGTTTGTTCCCTTTATACAGACCAAGTTGAAAATAAAGGTTCAGCCATTTTGAAAAAGGGATAATTGTTGTCCATTTAGGGGGATCCAACAGCTTTTCCGCATCTAGTTCCTGGATCACTTCATCCATTTCATGAATGGGATAGCCAGATGCGAGAAAGGCTGCCATAATGGCTCCCGCGGATGATCCGGCCACCCTTTCAAACGAATGGTTATGGGCAGAAATACGCTCGAGTGCACCAAGAAAGGCATATGCTTTCATCCCGCCTCCTGAAAAAACACCATCAATTTTCATTTGTTCTCTCCCCACTGTGTCTTTTATTTCTATACATAATTAGACACACGGGGAATTAGAACCGACTGGTTGTCTGTTTTACGCCTCGTTAGTCTGTATAATCTTCCGCAACTCCTGGATGCGCCCATCATCGGCTTTGAAATATTGCACCAGGTCACCAATTCTGTCAATGGAATTCCAGCTAAGATGATGCTCGATTCCTTCTACGTCGTCATAGATTTTATCACTGTCCACACCAATCATCTCAAGGAATTCTTCCAGCAATTCATGCCGGTAAACAAGTCGTTTGCCGAGTTTCTCCCCTTTTGGCGTTAAGATGAATCCTCTGTATTTCTCATAATTCAGGTAGCCATCCTTATCCAGTTTTTGCACCATTTTGGTGACAGAGGACGGATGGACCAATAATGCTTCGGCAATATCGGAAACACGGGCGTACCCTTTTGCTGCCATTAAGTTATGAATTTGTTCAATATAATCCTCCATACTTGGCGTAGGCATCGAATCACTCATTTCAGCGTCATAATTTTTTATCCAGTGCAACAATCTTTCTCAATTTAGCATACAGGATATACACCAGTGTGACAAGTTTTTACACCATCTAAAGGAGGAACCGGCTAATCATCGGTTCCTCCTTTAAACATATTATAGCCCGCATTTCAGTTGCGCACCGCAGCTTGTACATGTGTTGCAGCCGCCGATATCCTCGATACTTCCTTGGCGACAGACAGGACATGTATCGCCCACTTCTGAACCGATCGACACATTCGTTTTGTTAAGTTCCTGTACCGTATCCATCAGGACAACTTTGGGCTTTTCGTCTTCAAAAAGTTCGGTTTGTTCACTAAAAGCATTGTCTTCGGCCTTCAGTGTTAATACTTGAGTGTCACGGCTGCCGTCTACATAAACAGTACCACCTTTGGCACCGCCATTGTACAGCCTGCGATAGACGTTTTCCACCTGGTCTACCGTATAGCCCTTTGGTGCGTTTACCGTTTTCGAGATGGAGCTGTCGACCCAGCGCTGGATGACACATTGGGTATCCGCATGTTCCTCCGGCGTCAAGTCCATCGCCGATATAAACCATTCCGGCAGATTTTCCGGATCCTGATCAGGATGGGCGTCGAGGTATTCCTGCACAATATCGGCATTGACCTCAATAAATTTGCCTAACCGACCACTTCTGAAATAGGAAAAGGAAAAATATGGTTCTAACCCTGTGCTAACGCCGGCCATGGTACCGGTACTCATTTTTGTTACTCTCTAAATAATATTATAGAGGGTGGGATTATTAGTACCCACTCCCCATGTCGCCATGAGGATCAGACTATATCATCAACCATGTTTGTGCCAATTGCGGTGACATAGATATTCACATAAACTGATTAAATTTAAAAGTGCATAAACATGGTTGCTTGGCGTAGAGTCGTTGAGGGGTCAGCCACGACTTCCCTGCGGATTGTCTCCACCTTTCAGTTTTTACTCAGGCAAAATACGCTGGCAAGACGCGAGTATGAAAGGATACTGAGAGTTTCCCGCATATAGCCAAGTTTACGCTACATCTTTGCAGATATAGGGGGCAATAACCTTACCCGTTGGCGCAACAGTTAATAAATGCGAGTTACGAATACCGTATTCTAATATACCTTTTCTAATATCTTCCGGCATTTGTTTCATGTAGCCAGTGTTAATAAATGCTTCTCGTAGCGATTTAGTTTCTATCTCTGAATCACCTTCCAAGAATGGAAAACTTCCTTTTTCCTTCGCTAATTCAATTGATTCACGATAGGCAGTCGTTGCAATCGTTTCGAAGATTTGGTCAACCAGTTTATTACCTTCAATTGAACCATATTCGGTTTCACAATAGATTAGCAAATCATGCATTCCCATAACACCCAAACCTACCCGACGCTCGCCAAGTGCTTGTTTTTTGTTCTCTTCCAAAAAGTATGGTGTAGCGTCGATAACGTTATCTTGCATACGTACTCCGGTTCTGACTGTTTGCATTAACTTTTCAAAGTTGACTGATTTTGAATCTTTATCAGCCATTTCTGCAAGGTTAACTGCAGCTAAATTACAAACAGAATATGGAGCAAGCGGTTGTTCCATCTGTTATATTCCAGGTTCTTTATCCTGGACTTCTCCATTTTTCAATGGAGTGTCGGACTATATCTTTACTTCAATCATCGTACGACTGAAGCATCGGACGCTCGTGGCCATTTCATCACTGTTCCAGTGGTATATGACTAGTCTCTGAACCTTCCAACCATCCCTGGCTAGCTTGGCTGCTGATTGACTTAGGCTTATACCCTTAGCTTCCCAGCAATTCATCCGATTTTTAACGTGAGGCAAACTATGCTATTTTACCACACGGATTGGTCGCCACTACCTGATCCCCATAGGCCTGTGCGTTTGTCATTTCATTGGCATTGTCAATAAAGAAAATCCCTGGTTCTGCCGAATATGTCGCGCAAATATTAATCAGATTCCATAATTCTTTTGCCTTTATACGGCGATAAACCCGGACACCATAGCCCATTTCTTCCCATTTACGCACATCACCAATTTCATGCCACTGCTCATTGTATACCTTCATTTCTTCTTCTGTATAATTCTCAACATCAGGAAAGCGCAGTTCATATACATCGTCATTTTCGACGGCTTCCATGAAATCTTTGGTGATACAGACCGAAATATTCGCACCGGTTAAAAATTCCGGATTATGAACGTCGTAAGTTCCACCTGCAGCCAGTTTTTGTTCCGCTTCACGAATCGCAGACTGGGTGAAACCGCCTTGCCCCGGCATTGACCGGTAATTGACAATCCCCTGATAAAGATCTGCCTCAGTCTCTGTTAATGGGGTGAATTTCAGTTTTTCCTCGGCAAGGCTTTTAATCTGCTCGTCTTCTGTGTTTTCCATCAAATACCGCAATATCCGCGGATTCTGCATTTTTGAGATAATGAACTCAATGATGTCAGGATGAGAATCGACTAACATGATCATTTGAGCACCACGTCTTGATCCACCCTGTTCAACCAAGTGTGTCAGCTTGGCGATATCATCAAGCCAGGAGACTGATCCGGATGACTTGCCGTTCACCCCTCTTGCCAAGGCGTTTCGCGGTCTGAGTGTTGAACCATTTGTCCCGACACCACCGCCCCGTGACATGATCTCCATCACTTGTTTACGGTGATCTGATATCCCTTCCCTTGAATCTTTTATATAGGGCATGACATAGCAGTTGAAATACGTGACATCTGTGTCTGCTCCTGCCCCATACAGGACGCGTCCTGCAGGAATGAAGTTCATGCTGCTCAATTCCTGGTTAAATTTTTCAAACCATTCATTCTGTTTATCCTGAGTTATTTCCACATTTGCAAGACCTGTCGCATTCCGCCTGGAAATTTGTTCATAATAGATTTCCAGTGGTTTATCAATCACATCAAGTGACCTTTTGACAATACCGGTTGAGGCTTCTTCTTCATCATCAAGGACGGATACGAACTCTGAATCTACCTGAACCATGGCCTGATTATGATCTCGGTCAATTGATTTGACGAAGCCGAGTCCGCGTGCAGGAAATTTCGGATCAGCCTTGATGGTTAACACGACAAAATCCCCTGCTTTAAGAGTCACTTTTCCGGTGTCTTTAAACGCATATCGGTCAAGCATAACCAGCCGTGACACACCCTTGTGTGTTAACTGCATATCATCTGTAATCGCATGGACCTGCGGGAAGCGTTTGATGTCTTCATTCAGTACCTCCACATCGATACCACGCTCGTTTTCTACAGCAGTTGACATATTGGATTCACTCCTTCTTTCGTATATGCTATTATTAACATACCATATTTCAGATATATAAAACAATATATAGTGCTTAAAATTCAAACCAATACAATATATGGGATTCGGAACAAAAACAGCTTCGTTTGTCAATCACAGGAAAGGACTAATATACCAAGAAATAAACAGGAAATTCAAGCTAACCGGCTAGTAAATCGTCTTTTTAACGTTTTTTCAAATTTTGCTCCACCATGACAAATACGGCTGCCCTTCAGAACCGACAAATGCTGTCAAATCAGCGTTTCGCATGCAATAAATTGGACCTGTATCTAAGTCAACACACCAAAATTTCTGCAGGTAATAAAAATACTTTGAAAAAAGTCAGCTTCCGCCATATAATAGAATAGACAGATTTTGAGTAACGGGGGATTCTTAATGGGATTTTTAATCATACTTTTGGTAGCGCTATTAGCAGTGGCCGTGTTTCAATTTTTCCGACGTAAAACTTTCCTGAAAACCTTGACAGAAGACCAGTTCCGCCAAGGTTACCGAAAAGCACAGCTGATTGATGTACGCGAACCGAATGAATTTGATAAAGGCCACATTCTTGGGGCTAGGAATATACCGTTGACACAAATGAAGCAGCGGCTTGTCGAACTTCGACAGGATAAACCGGTCTATTTATATTGTCAGGGCGGATCAAGATCAGCAAGAGCCGCGCAGCTGCTTCACAAAAAAGGGTATGACGATATCAGCCAGCTTAAAGGCGGCTTCAAAAAATGGACGGGAAAAGTGAAAGCTAAATAACCGGACAATGATGCAACCAAATAAAACGGGATGGGGAGTATGTTCCCCATCCCGTTTTATTGTTGATAACGCAGAATCGGTTTTCGGGCAGCTGTCGTTTCATCCATTCGTTTGACCACCGTCTGATGGGGTGCTTCCTGGACTAACTCAGGGTCGTCCTTTGCCTCCTCCGAAATCCGGATCATCGCGTCAATGAAACCGTCCAATGTTTCCTTTGACTCGGTTTCAGTCGGTTCTGTCATCATCGCTTCTTCCACGTTGAGCGGAAAATAGATTGTCGGCGGATGGTAGTCATAATCCAACAGCCGTTTGGCAATATCCAATGTCCTGACACCAAGCTGTTTCTGTTTTTTCCCGGATAACACAAATTCATGCTTACAATGCTGCGGGTAAGGTAGCTCATATTCCTTCTCCAGCCTGCGCATTAAGTAGTTCGCATTTAATACCGCATGCTCACTGACCTTTTTAAGTCCCTCGGCACCCATTGTGCGAATATACGTATAGGCTCGCAAGTTAATGCCAAAATTGCCGTAATAAGGTTTTATCCGGCCAATTGAAGCAGGGCGGTCATGATCAAAGGTATAGTGATCGTCTCTTTTCATAAGTACCGGCTTCGGTAAATAGGGTGCGAACTCACTTGTCACACCGACTGGCCCTGAACCTGGTCCACCTCCGCCATGCGGGCCTGTGAACGTTTTATGCAAATTCATATGAACCACATCAAATCCCATATCACCCGGTCTAGTGTAGCCCATAATCGCATTCAGGTTTGCGCCGTCATAGTAAAGCTTGCCGCCTGCGTTATGGACAATCTCAGCCATCTCCATAATTTCAGTTTCAAATAATCCCAATGTATTGGGGTTGGTCAGCATAAGTGCAGCTGTCTCGTCATCAACCACACGTTTTAAATCCTCGAGATCCACCAAACCATGTTCATTTGTTTTAACCGTGACGACATCAAGTCCGGCCACTGACACAGATGCCGGGTTCGTGCCGTGGGCTGAATCCGGAACAATCACTTTCGACCGGTTAAGATCACCATTTGTTTCATGGAATGCTCTGATCATCATGAGCCCAGTCCATTCACCCTGTGCACCGGCGGCCGATTGTAGTGAAAAATCATGCATCCCTGTGATTTCGGCCAGCGATGTTTGCAGGTCATACATCATCTCCATAGCCCCTTGTACCGTTTCCGGATCCTGATGTGGATGAATATAACTGAAACCCTCAAGCCGTGCCGCATCTTCATTGATTTTCGGATTATATTTCATGGTGCAGGAACCGAGCGGGTAAAAACCGGAATCGACACCATAATTACGTCGTGATAACGCCGTATAATGCCGCATGAGCTCCAGTTCGCTCACTTCGGGCAAATTGGGTGCTTCCTTGCGGATATAAGAATCAGCAAACGCGCTGTCCAAATCCATTTCCGGAACGTCCAATTCCGGTAGGCTGTAGCTTGTTCTGCCTTCTTTACCGCGTTCAAAAATTAACGGAAAATCTGTTTTAGCCATGTATATCCCCCATTTCATTCACGAACGTATCAATCTCTTCTTTGGTACGGTTCTCGGTGACAGCCACCAGCATATGCTGCTTTAGTTCCGGATAAGCCTGGCCCAGATCATAGCCGCCGATAATACCGCTCTCTAGCAGCCTTTTGTTGATGGCTGACACATCAGCCGGCACTTTGATAACCAGTTCATTAAAAAACGGACCCGAAAACGTGACAGACATACCGGCCGCACTCAGCTGTTGTTTTGCATAACGGGCTTTTTGCATATTCAATTCAGCCATTTTCCGGAGGCCATGTTTGCCGATTGAACTCATCGCCACCGAACTGGCTAGGGCATTCAATGCCTGGTTGGAACAGATATTTGATGTGGCTTTGTCTCGCCGTATATGCTGCTCTCTTGCCTGCAATGTTAGCACGAAACCGCGCTCACCATCTTCATCAGTCGTTTGCCCGACCAGACGCCCCGGTACTTTACGCTTCAATTTATCCGTGGTGGCGAAATAACCGCAATGCGGCCCGCCGAATTGTGGCTGGATGCCAAACACCTGCGTATCGCCGACAACGATATCGGCACCAAAATCTCCAGGTGGTGTCAGATAACCGAGCGACAGCGGATTGCTGGAAACGATGAACATCGTCTTTTTCTGCTGGCGAATGATACGATTCACGTCATCGAGTGGTTCAATCTGCCCGAAAAAATTGGGATACTGAATAGCAACGCCTGCTGTCTGTTCATCGATTTCATGATTTAATTGCTCCAGATCGGTGATGCCGTCGTTATGGTCAATTTCAACAATATCAAGATTTTGTCCCTTGGCATAGGTGTGTATGACTGCCCGGGATTCCGGATGGACCGTTTTGGATACCAGGATTTTTTTTCTTTTGGTCTGCCCGGCGGAAAGTGTTACGGCTTCTGCCAGCGCTGTTCCCCCGTCATACATGGACGAGTTGGCCACCTCCATACCGGTCAGTTCACAAATCATTGTCTGAAACTCGAAAATCGCCTGCAATTCACCCTGGGAAATTTCCGGCTGGTATGGTGTATAAGCTGTATAAAATTCCGAACGGGAAATAACATGATCAACGACGGACGGGATAAAGTGATCATAAACCCCGGCACCCAGAAATGAACTGTATTCCTTTAAATTAACATTTCTTGCAGCCATTCGTGTCAGATCTTTCATTAATGCTGTTTCGTCAGCTGGTTTTTTTAAGTTTAATTCCCCTTTAAACCGGACGTCATTCGGAATATCGGAAAACAGCTCTTCACTGGAAGCAACACCGATCGTATCCAACATTTCTTGTTTATCAGCGTCAGTCATTGGCAAATAACGAAATTCCATATCAAATCATCCCCCTTATTGCTCCCGTTTATAAAATGGTGTTTTTACAATAGTTGCTTTTAATTTTCTTTTTCTTACCTGAATATCTAATGTTGTCCCCAACTCAGCATAGTCGGTTTTCACAAGTGCTAGTCCGATATTCTTGTTTAGTGTGGGGGACTGGGTACCGGTCGTCACAAAACCAATTTCTTCATCACCAGCCAGCACGTGGTAGCCGGTACGCGGAATCCCTTTATCAACCATTTCAATTCCGACAAGCTTCCGTTCCGCCCCATCTTCCTTTTGCTGTTTCAGAACTTCTTTTCCAATAAAATTCGCTTCTTTATTAATTTTGACGGCAAATGGCATACCCGCTTCAACCGGTGTAATCGTTTCGGAAAGTTCCTGACCGTATAAAGGCAAGTTTGCTTCAAATCTTAATGTGTCCCTTGCCCCAAGGCCAATCGGCTCCACGCCATCCTCCTTGCCTGTCTCCAGAATCCGATTCCAAAGGGCTCTCCCTTCAGCAGCATCCAAGTATATTTCAAACCCATCTTCTCCCGTATAACCTGTTCGTGAAACAATGGCACCTGATTCAACCGATGAAAAATAAACCGGATTTTCGAACCGGAAAGGCTTGATGGTACTCAAGTCAGTGTCAGTTAGCCGCTGTAAAATCGCCTCTGCTTTCGGCCCCTGTAATGCCAGCTGTGCATAGTCAGATGAAACATTATCAATGGTGACACCAGCATCATTATGGGACGTGAGCCACTTGAAATCTTTGTCGGTATTTGCTGCATTGACAACCAGCAAATAATGATCCTTTTCTAACATATACACGATAAAGTCATCTACCGTACCACCGTTCTCATTGCACATAAACGTGTATTGGGCGCGTTTCGGGGTTAATTTGGACACATCATTTGTTACCATTTTCTGTAAAAAGGCTTCGCTTCCCGGCCCTCTGACCAAAATCTCACCCATATGGGATACATCAAATAACCCTGCTTTCGTTCGTGTTGTTTCGTGTTCATGTTTAATGCCGGTATATTGAACCGGCAGTTCCCATCCGCCAAAATCGATGGCTTTCCCTCCCCACTTGTCATACTCAGGAAATAGAGGTGTCCGTTTTAACTCACTCATTCCATCCACTCCTTTTTTAAAGATTGACGCATTTTGCCCATAAAAAATAGAGATTCCCTAACATAAAGGGAATCTCTGTCCTTCAACCAGAAAGTTGCACATGCCTGTCATTATGTTCATGAACAAACATGCTTGCTTCGTGGGTGGTTTACCTATGTAAACGCTCTCCAGAGCTGCGTCCTACAAGAGTCTTTTTGCCTGAGAGATTCACACGACGTGTTTGCTCCTTCGGCGTTACTGCAACTATGTCACAGTAAGCTCTCCCCTTGTATTCATTCGCATTATGATATTAATAATTTTGGTTATACTATGTATGTGTCTGAAAAAAATATCGATATTACCTGCATTATACCATATGTACGGTCCTAAAAGTAGGGAAAATTATAATTTTATGAAAAAGGGGAACAATAATGGATCAAGTTGATATTCATCAAGATGACATATTTATTGACGGCTTTTCGAAAAGACTGGAAACAGAAGGTCCTTTTTCGTCGTGGGAGCTTTTCCAGATGAATTACCAGGCTGCGCTCACTGCTATGACGCCTTCATTTGAAGGGCTAAAAGCTTTGGACTATTTACCGCAAATGGATTTTCTTGACCACCAATTATCATGCACCACGCAAGTCATCGAGGAAATGAACGGCCGTGCTATTTTGGCGGATGAAGTTGGCCTTGGTAAAACGATAGAAGCCGGTTTGATTTTGAAAGAATATATGCTTCGAGGATTGGTCAAAAAGGCACTGATTATCGTTCCGGCTTCATTGGTCAATCAATGGGCTATGGAGCTGAACGAGAAGTTTTATATTCCTGCCGTCACATTCCGTAAAAGTTATCCGTGGGATCAATATGATGTGATCATCACGTCGATTGACACGGCGAAACGTTCACCCCATCGTGAGCAGATACTTCAGCAGGATTATGACTTTCTATTAGTCGATGAGGCCCATAAACTAAAAAACCATAAAACCAAAAACTTTGCATTTGTTAAAGCGTTGAAAAAAAAGTATTGTTTGCTGCTGACGGCAACACCCGTGCAAAACAGACTGGTAGAAATCTTCAATCTGGTATCTATCCTGAAGCCAGGGCATCTTGGTAATTATGAAACATTCTTAGAACAATACGGAAAGGATCGCAAAAACCTGGATCAGGATGGCTATTTAAAACAATTAATCCAAAAAGTGATGGTTCGCAATACACGGAAACATACGCCATTTGATAACATTAAACGCCACATCGAAACCGTTTGGACAGATTTTACAGATGAAGAACAACATGTTTATTCCCAATTGGAAAGCGCAACCGATACCCTCCCCTCGTTTGCGAAGATTACATTACTCCGGGAGCTATGCTCTTCCCGGGAAGCTTGCTACTTATCAATGCAAAAGATGATGACCGATGAAGAAAGGGAAACGATGATCAAACCAATAACAGAGGAAATAGAGCAGCTACCCCAACATGTGAAAGCTACTAAGGCAGTTGAGTTAATCAAACAAATCGGCGAAGAAAAAGTCATTATTTTTACCGAATATCGGGCGACCCAATTTTACTTGCAATGGTATTTAAAAGAAAACGGGATCACGTCCGTCCCCTACCGTGGCGGTTTTAAAAAAAGTAAAAAAGATTGGATGAGACAGCTGTTCGAGCACCATGCTCAGGTGCTGATTGCGACTGAAGCCGGCGGGGAAGGTATCAACCTACAGTTTTGCAACCATATGATTAATTATGATCTGCCATGGAACCCCATGCGGCTGGAACAGCGTATTGGCAGAATTCACCGGTATGGTCAGGAGCAGGACGTCCATATTTATAATTTGGCTATACGCGGTACATTAGAAGAACATATCATGACGCTCCTGTATAAGAAAATCAATTTATTTGAACAGGTTATCGGACATTTGGACAGCATTCTCGCTGAGCTGAATATCAACGACCTGGAATCGGAAATCCAAAGCATTTTTTCAGATTCCGCCACAACCGGCGAAGCGAAAATTAAATTGGATAACCTGTCCTCTGTTATTCAGATGACCCATAACCAACCGGCAGAGGATGAGCAGGCATATGGCTATTAATCATTTACACGATTTTTTACAATCTTACTTTACAGCCCATCATTGTACGATCGTTCATCAGGAGGAAGGGGCGCTGACGGTTCAGTTAACAGAAGATATGGACCGCGCCTTAATGAACCGCCCCTTTTACTGGCATTACATTAAAAAAATGGGCTACGCCGGGGACCCAAAACAACTAACCCTGATCACAGATCCCGACAAACGTGACGGAAAAAACGAATGGATCCATTACGGCAGTCCCCGTTTGCACCAAATTGTCAATCATCTGCATGAACATGAGAAATATACAAAGCTTTATGAGCGTATTGATACAAACCAAAAAACAGCACTGTACCCATGGCTGGTCACCAATATCAAAATTAGCTATCAGGGGAAACAAAAAAAGGATGAAATGGTGTCAATCGGGCTGCATCTTGTCAATGGCGCCATGAAAGTGAAAATGATGGCAATATTACAGGAAAAATCATTGCATAACGCCATTTCCGATTACTGTTTCACCATTTCACCGATGATCAAACTGCATAGCGGTTTTAAACGGATCGAAAACGTGCTGGAAAGTTATGTACAGGATCAGGATCATGACTGGGCAGAAGCATCACGAAAAAAGATGGCAGAAGAAATCGATTTGCTTCGCCATTTTTATAAAGGAGAAGGAAACGAGCAGGATATGAAGAAAGAAATCGATGACATCCAAAAGCGCTATTCGCCCCGCATTACCTTTGAAGTGATCAATGGTGGTATCTTTTATTTGCAGGATCATCAATAAAAAAACCAATTGACAGGGCCCAATTTTGCGATCCTGTCAATTGGTTTTCTTTCTTGCTACCTTAAAGGCAAAAGGCAGCACTCCAAACCACCTGTTAGAGTAGACCGGCGGCTTGACTTTATTTTTCACCCGTTGCTCTCTTTTTTCCCCGGCCGGCGTATCCAAATAGGATGTGATCTGCTGCGTCAAATATTTGACGTAATCATTAAAAGAGATATGCATCACCTGTCCATTCATAGTCCTATGTTTATATTTCCCGAACGCCTTTCAATTCATACCCTTATCACGATAAAAAAGCCATCATTTCCGTTACAATCGTTTCGGGTGTTTTTTGATCCGTCATGATCGTAAAATCAGCTAATGTGGTATAACAATTTCGCCTATGAATGTAGAGCTTATATTTGTCGGAATCGTACTGACCCCACAATGGCCTCGTTGGATCTTCTCCCAGACGACCGGTGATCTCATCAAATGACGTGTCCAAATGAATGATCATACCATTTTGTTTCATAAGGGTATGGTTTTCTTCCCGTTCTACAATCCCACCGCCGGTCGATACGACATAATTTTTATCCGGAATCCGGGTTAACATTTCCGTTTCATAAGCCCGGAATTGCGTTTCACCTTCTTTTTCGAAAATGGACGCAATATCACCGTATTGATCGACAACCATTTGATCTGTATCCAAATATGATATACCTGACTTACGGTGCAGTAATTCGCCAACCGTGCTTTTCCCGCTGCCCATAAAACCAATTAAATATACTGTTCTCATGTTATTCAACCTGCCTTAAAAATTTTTAAAAATAATTTGCAAAAAAAGAAGGAGTTTCAGGAAACATGTCGAATATAGCTATATAAAGGAGGTGAGAAATGTTTGGACACAGCTGCAAAACTATCGAAAAAATTGCTGCAGACTGCTGTGAACGCCAATGCTTCGGATATTCACTTCTACCCTTTCTCCGATCAAGTCACGATTTACTTCCGTGTATTTGGAAAAAGAATACGACACCGGACAATCTCAGCGAACCAATACCAATTATTACTCACGTACTATAAGTTTACATCAGGAATGGATATAGGTGAAGTCCGTAAACCACAAAATGGCACCACCATTCATGAGCAGTTCGACCACCATTACGCATTGCGTCTTTCCACGCTTCCGGTCGCCCAAACAGAAAGCCTGGCCATCCGGATCCTCCCGCAGGAAAGCAACCTGACCCTTGATAATCTTTTCCTATTTCCGAATCAATTGAACAAGCTGAAGAAATGGATCACCAACAAAAGCGGGATTATTCTGCTGACAGGGCCGACCGGCAGCGGAAAAACAACGACCTTGTATGCGCTTTTGCAAAAAATCCTGACCGAAAAATCATACCAGACGATCACATTGGAAGATCCGATTGAAAAGGAGATCAATGACATTTTGCAGGTGCAAGTCAATGAAAAAGCGGGAATGACATATCAGACAGGACTTAAAGCCGCTCTTAGGCACGATCCGGATATCATCATGATCGGGGAAATCAGAGACAGATTTACGGCACAGTTTGCATTTGATGCATCACTCACCGGACATCTCGTCTTAAGTACATTACATGCAAAAAATGCTGCCGGAACCGTCCAACGTCTCATTGAATTGGGCATGAAAGAAACAGATCTGAAGCAGTCATTAATAGCAGTCGCAGCATTGCAATTACTTCCGGTTCAAATCAATCAGCATGTAGCCAGACGGGGTGCCATCATGGAGCTCCTGGATGGGACTTTGCTCGAAGATACTATTATTAATGGAGGGGATATGCTATCAACAGATCATTTTCACACATTCGATCACTTACGAAAGAAGGCTTTTGCATATGGATTTATCGCTGAAGAAACGTTTTTGGCAACCGGGGAATAATGGCCCAAAAAAAGAGGTTCAGTTACGCTTTTTGCGTCGTCTGCTGCGATTACTGCACAACGGCTATCCCATTATTGAAGCCCTTCACATGCTGCAATGGGACCGGCAATTACAGGCAATTGCCTCCTCCGTTATGACGTCACTTAAATCCGGCAGCCCCTTTGATGAAGCATTGGAGCGAATAGCTTTCAATCAGGCCATAACGGATTACTTATATTTTGTCCGAAGCAACGGTGATCTTTCCACCAGTATTGAAAAATGTATGACCATGTTTGAACAGCGTATGCTTTATATGAAAAAATTCCGGGAAACAGCACGATACCCGGCCATACTGTTCATCGTGTTTGCGGTACTCTTATATTTTGTCAAACAGTCGGTTCTCCCTTCCTTTATCGACTTGTTTCAAAACAGCGCCGAAACAGCTTCCGGAGTTATGCTGACTATGGCACTGATCGACTTTGCCGGGCAATTATTCGGTGTGCTGATGCTCATCATCGCTGCTGGCTTCCTGGTATGGCGATTCAACCAGCGAAAAGTAAGCATTGATAAACGTATCCGGTTTTACAGTAAGCTCCCTGTTTACCGGGAATACAAAACCATGGAAGTCTCCTTTCTATTTGCCACCCACCTCAGCTCTTTATTGACAACAGGACTATCCTTAAAAGAAATTCTGGCGAATATGTCCGAACAGAAAAAACAGCCGATACTTGCTTATTACGCCTCGTTACTGACGGATGACTTATCCAAAGGCATCTATGTTACAAACTTACTGGGTAATTTACCATTAATCGACGACCAAGTTGCCGCCATTTTTCAAAAAAATGCAGACAAAGAGGCCCTGGAAAAAGACTTATCCGTTTATGCGGAATTTCAGACAGAAGAAATGCACCGCAAAATTATGAAAATCATCACCTATTTGCAACCGGTTTTCTTTACGGTGCTGGCCGGTCTGATCATTTTCATTTACATGGCACTTATGTGGCCGATGTTCCAATTAATCAATACAATCTGACAAAAGGAGTTGCAAGCTATGTTCAAAAACCAACGAGGCTTTACGTTAATTGAAACGAATATGGGCTATTACCCATTCTATAAAAATGAAAAACATTAGCTAAAATGGACCGCCTAACTAAATTATAGGCGGTCTTATTGCTTTTGTTAATTTTAGAGTTTACTCCAAAAGGCGAATTTTATTTATTTAATACACGCTTCATGGCATGAAGGGGGTGCAACTTATGAAATAGCATTAGAACTTATTAATAGTTTGGTGATTGTGTTGTTATGTTTTATGATACTGTCCTATGACTAAAAGGTTGCCAGTGTAAACTAGGTACCCTTATCTCAAGAAGAAAACTCTGCTATAATGGTTCGAGTGATTAACAAATTGCAGGTGTTTATAGTGATAAATATTATAAAAAAAGGTGAATGGGCTGAAGTTCTCATTCCATCAAAATGGAACGCATATACAATTGAATCTTTCCTACAAAAAAACTGGCAAGTGCCTAAAAAACTTCTTCATGAGCTTCGTATAAAAAGAGGGATTAAACTAAATGGGGATATTGTACCCTGGGATGCTAAGCTCATTCCCAGTAAAAAACTTCAGGTGTACATGTTCCCTAAGGAAGAGTATGGTTTAAAGCCTACTTTTTTAGATGTGGACATTCTTTATGAAGATGACCATATCTTAATCGCAAATAAACTGGCAGGTATGGACACCCATCCAAACGCTCCTAGCGAGGAAGACACATTAGCTAATGGAGTGGCTTTTCATCTACTTACTGAAGGGATCGAGGTAAAACCTCGGCATATCCATCGTTTAGACCGAAATACAACCGGAGCCATTATCTTTGCCAAACATGCTCTAGCCAGTAGTATGATGGACAGATTACTGAAAATGCGAAAGATTAAACGAACTTATTTAGCACTTGTACATGGTAAGCTGAAGAATAACAAAGGAACAATCGCGCAACCCATTGGTCGAGATCGTCATCATCAAACACGGAGATGCATATCTAAATCAGGACAAAGTGCAAGAACGAAATATGAAACATTACTTTATAACCCAAAAGACAATACATCACTATTAAAGTTAGAACTAGACACCGGAAGGACGCATCAAATTCGTATACACATGAGTTATATGGGAAACCCACTTCTTGGCGATACACTATATGGAGGCAAAGAAAATAAACGTCAAGTGCTGCATGCAGCCAAAATTTCTATGGTTCATCCACTAACAGAAGAATATATTGAATGTATTGCTCCTTTTACCGATGATCCTCCCCTTTTCAACTATGATTTATCAAAGTTATCCTAAATCATATTTATTAAAGAAAATAGCTTGACCCGTTCCCTGAGGTTCTTTGAGTATACGTCATTCCATGATTACTTGTTTCAGGCAGACCTGATATGGATGTTCATGAAGCTACGACCCTGATGGGAGACCATCAAATCAGGCGATTGCCAGTGGTAGACAATGATCAGTTGGTCGGTATGGTGGCGCTCGGAGATTTTGCATCAGACAACATATATGCAAATGAGGCTGGTCAGGCATTGTCAAAAATTTCGGCTAAATCAAACCCGAAGACACCTGAAAACCCTCAAGCATGACAAGGTAAAAGGTCGCTGACACTGTCAGGGGCCTTTTCTGTAAATTTAATGCCTTTCCGCCTCCTTATGCAGGATACAAAAGCTAGGCATTTTTAAGAATTACTATAGAAGTATCATCAACGTTATCATTCAGTTATGCTCCTGTAACGACTTCAGACGATTTATAAACGACGGCTCTGTGAAGACTAAATCACTTGGATCTTCAGGATTGGCTATTTTAAAAGGGACGGCTTTGATATGAGTTTTGCTGTATGCTGTTTCTTTCGTAACCGTTAATATGATCGTACCTTCGTTTGCTGTAACCCCAGGCTCTGTAAAAAGCTCAATTAAAACATCGTTTTGTTGAAAATTGTTTACGTAAATGGTGCCATGATCACCCTCTGGATAACCGTTTAAGTTTAGTTTCCGATTTATACCTTTGGGTAACTGAACATCTATTTTAAATGGAAAAGAGGTGTCTATCTGGATCCACAGATAATTAGTTCCTTCTTCTTTGATCATTTTTGATTTAGCTAACGTAACATTTATCATAATTACCAGCTCTCTTAAGTAAGTTCTTTGATATTCCCGATTATTGGCGTGCTCTGCACTGTAATTGCTTAAAATCTAAAAAATTACAATTATCTATATAAAATACGAAACCCGAGGTTATTTAAATATGCCACTTGGGATTTTTCTTAACTTGTTATATTCTTTCGCCGTTTTTAAGTCTTTCAATAAATTCATTTAAGTCTTCTTTTTTAACTCGCCAATGTCTTCCGATTTTAAATCCAGGTAATTTTCCTTCTTGTACTAACTTATATGTGGTCATTTCACTAAGCTGTAAATATTCCGCTACTTGAGAAACTGTCATAATTTCTTGAGTCATAAAGGAAGCCTCCAAACTGTTAACCTAAAGTTATCTTACCATAAAACAGAGATGATTTTAAAAAAATTATAGAGAAATACAGTCGATTATAACGAATTATATTCAAATATACTTTTTTGTACTTTTGTGAAGTAGCATATCTATTTAAAGAAAAATAGAGAAATAGACAGAAAATCGTTGATGTTCGCGTTTTCATGGTATTTTGCAATCAATAATAATTATGGTATGATTCGCTTTATTGGAAAACGGAAACGACTTTTGAGCAAGTTTAAAGTTGGTATATAAACATAAAACAGCAAAGAGGTGCTTAATTGAAATTACAGGAAATAAAACAAGAATGGTTTGGAAATATACGGGGAGAAGTGTTGGCAGGAATAGTCGTAGCATTGGCTCTTATACCAGAGGCAATTGCTTTCTCTATTATCGCTGGCGTGGACCCGATGGTTGGTCTTTATGCATCGTTTTGTATTGCGGTCGTCATAGCAATTGTTGGGGGACGTCCGGGAATGATTTCCGGGGCAACCGGAGCAATGGCACTGCTCATGGCTGATTTAGTGGCTGACTATGGGCTGCAATATTTATTAGCAGCAACGATATTAACAGGAATTATTCAAATCTTATTTGGTGTTTTTAAATTATCGAAAGTGATGAAATTCGTTCCACGTTCAGTAATGGTCGGATTTGTGAACGCACTTGCCATTATGATTTTAATGGCACAGTTTCAGCATTTTGTTGGTGAAACATGGGTTATGTATGCTCTCGTTGGTATAACATTAGCTATTATCTATCTTTTTCCGCTTATAACAAAAGCTGTTCCATCGACACTTGTAGCAATTATTGTGGTAACAGCTATTGCGATTTATGGTAATCTGGAAGTAGGAACGGTGGGGGATATGGGAACGTTGACACAACAGTTACCCGTATTTTTAATTCCGTCCATTCCATTTACAGTCGAAACGTTCATGATTATCCTTCCGTACGCGTTGTCATTGGCAATTGTTGGATTACTGGAATCGCTTTTGACAGCTAATATTATTGATGATGCGACAGATACAGAAAGCAACAAAAACAAGGAAAGCAGTGGACAGGGAATTTCTAATGTTGTAACAGGATTTTTTGGTGGCATGGCTGGTTGTGCCATGATCGGTCAGTCGGTTATCAACGTAAAATCGGGAGGATCTCGCAGATTATCTTCACTCGTTGCCGGTGTGTTTTTGATGTTTTTAATTATTGTGCTGGGTGGGTTGGTTGTTCAAATTCCAATGGCAGCACTTGCTGGTGTCATGATCATGGTATCGATCAGTACGTTTGATTGGTCATCGGTTAAACATTTGAACAAACTGCCTAGAACAGATGCAGTTGTCATGATAGCAACCGTAGGCATTGTTCTCGTTACGCATAATTTATCCATTGGTGTGTTGGCGGGTGTATTGTTAAGTGCCATATTCTTCGCGGCAAAAATTTCTAAAATAAACGTGACTGAAGAACTTGTTTTACGCGAGCAGAAAAAAATCTATCGTGTAGAGGGACAATTGTTCTTCGCGTCGGTAAGTGAGTTTCCGGCTAAGTTTAACTTTGCGGACTCTGTTCATGAGGTTGAAATTGACTTAACATATGCGCATCTCTGGGATGATTCAGCCATCGGCGCTTTAGATAAAATTGAAATGAAATTTGAAGAAAATAATATTAACGTAACGTATTTAGGACTTAATGACGAAAGCCACTATTTGAAAAAACGTATAGGCGGATTGTCGAAAGCATCAGGTCATTAATGGTAAGCTGGACAAAGGGGTGAAGGATATGTTTAAACGAATACTTTTGGCGACTGATGGATCGAAGCATTCAGTTCGTTCAGCTGATCACGCGGTTCAACTTGCTAATCAATTTAATGGAACCATTGATGTCGTTTATGTGGTCGATGGCCAAACATCGAAAACGGATGTCTTGCACCATGATAATAAATATGAAATTGAGCATAAACGAAAAGAAAAGATTAAATCCGTTCAGGATCAAATTCGGCAATACGATATAGATTTTAAAGTCCATATACTGCACGGAGAGCCGGGACCCACGATAGTTGACTTTGCTAATTCAAATGATTTTGATTGTATTGTTATTGGAAGTCGTGGACTAAATAACCTGCAAACGATGATATTGGGTAGTGTTAGTCACAAGGTTGCTAAACGAGCAGATTGTCCAGTTCTCATTGTAAAATAAATTCATATAAAATAAGAAGGAACAACGCATTTTTATTTAATGTGTTGTTCCTTCTTTATATAATGGATTAGATTATAATCCTCTTTGTCCAAGTGGAATTCTGATGGGTGTTTTCCGATTAGCGTCAGACTGTGCATGGCTCTGGTCATAGCTACATACAATAATTTTATATCCAACTCGTTTTTTTCAAAGACTTCGTCAAAGCAAACTACAACTACAGCATCAAACTCAAGTCCTTTTGATAAATAGGATGGAACAATTATAATATTGCTATCTAGACTATCATTTTCTCGGAGAATTTGAGCGTCGATTTCTGCCTGTTTTTTTAATTCCTTATGAACCCATTTACATTCCATTTCAGTTTTTCCTATGATCGCAATGGAAGAAAGATCCCCTTTTTGCAGCCTATTAACTCCCCTGACTAATTCAGCAATCACCTCTTGTTTTGTATCAACTACAGTTAAAGCAGGTTTTTCACCGTGTCTGATAACTGGCTCAGCCGCTGGTAAGTCGTTATTAAGCTTACCCAACAATTCATTTGCTAAATCCATAATCTCAATAGTTGTTCTATAGCTTTTTTGAAGTGTTAAATAGTTTTGAGTATTGCGGTCAGTTTTTACCAGCCTTGCGGTTCTTTTTACCACACTTTGCACAAGAGTCTACCAGTGTTTGCGAAGTAATTTACCACCAATATAAAAGGCACGGGCGTTATGATAGCCCATGC